>ONCY01000015.1 GCA_900316435.1 uncultured Eubacteriales bacterium
CGGCAGCCGCGTATACAGCCGCGGAATATCTCCTGAACCGCGCGGTCGTGCACGATCTCAACGAGCGGCACAACAAAGTTGTCGGGGTAATACGACTTATCCATATCGAGCATCACGCGCTTGTGAATCACCTCGGGCGCGCCGTCCTTTGGCGTAAAGCTTTTTATTGTGCCGTCTGAGTTATATTCAACGTCATATAGCGACGGCACATAAACGCCCTCGATTTTAGCGCAGCGGCGCAAAAACTCGCTCTTATTGCAGCCCTCGGCACGGCACTTGCGAAACAGCTCCATAACCTCAAGGTCTACCTCCTCGCCCTCGCCGATGAAGAATAGATCGACAAAGTCGGCTATAGGCTCGGGATTGCAGGCGCAGGGGCCGCCCGCCACGACGATATTTTTCAGCTCGTCGCCGCGTTCCTCGGTTGTAATCGGAACATTGCCGAGCTTAAGCATGTTAAGCATATTTGAAAAGCTGAGCTCATACTGCAACGTGAAACCGATAAAGTCAAACTCGGAAAGAGGGTCGCCGCTCTCAAGCGCGTAGAGAGGAATGTTTTGCTTTCTCATTTCTTCTTCCATATCGACCCAAGGTGCGAACACGCGCTCGCACCAGATGTACGGCACGCTGTTAAACTGACTGTAAAGGATCTTCATTCCGAGGTGCGACATACCGACCTCGTATGTATCGGGAAAACAAAACGCAAAGCGAACCTCAACACCGCGCTTGTCTTTTATAACCTCGTTGAGCTCTCCTCCCACATAACGCCCCGGCTTCTGCACCTTAAGCAGCAGCCTTTCAACTTCCTTGCTAACCATAAATACCTCCGAATGATACGTTAATAGTACCTGTTCCCCTTAAAAAGCAGAGAAAAAACTAAATATACGCTTACAAAAAGCAGAGAAACGTTTTTTGACTCCAGCATAAGCCAAAACCCCATTGCGGCAAGCGGAAAAATAAACGCAAACGTCAGCGCGTCAACCGCCTTTTCGGCTTTATCCTGAGAAATCCCGCGCGACAGCAATAGATACGCAAGCTGACCGCCGTCGAGCGACATTACTGGCAAAAGATTAAACAGACCGACCGAAGCGTTTGCCGCCGCAAAAGGCAAAACATAATCAATACCCCTTAAGTATAACAGAAAACATACAAGAAAACAAATAAAATTCGCAAAAGGGCCGAAAAAAATAATCAAAAGGTTTTTCCTTACGCTTCTGCGCTGTCTTTCGCCGTCAATAATGTCAATTGAAAACAGCGCTATTTTAATTCTTTTAGGGAAATATCCGCAGTAAATCATTACCGTCAGATGTCCGCACTCATGTACGGCGACAGCGGCGGCGCACCATACAAAACTCTTAAAAACCCCAAGAATAATACAGACAGCCACAAGGCAAAGCAGAGTGTACGACACCTCAAACTGCGTTTTGGCTATTTTAAACTTCATCGGCAGAAGCAGGATTATTTATAAGCTGAGGAATACCGTTGCTGCCGCCGTCAAAAATCGCTGTATCGTTAAGCTGAGAGATATACCAACCTCTGACTGACTCGTAAACCTCGCCGCCGATACCCTTAAGCGCGAAAAACGCCAACGCCAAAAGTATGCAGCACACAAGCTGAACGGTCAGCAAAATATGCTTCGGCGCTGATTTCTTCCGCTTTTCAAGCTTTATACCGCCGTTGTCAGGCTCATCTTCTATACTTGCAAGTACAGGCGTTTCGGGCTCGCTTACATTCTGCCAGTTTTCGTCGTATGTAATCGAATTAAACTCCTCATTCAAAAAAATCACCTCGGTGAAATATATGCACCGAGGCGTTAAATAATTATTTCATTTTGCTGAAATCGTGTTTTACAAGATTAATAAAGAACAGCAGAGCGATGATCAGCGCGCCGTACTCAGCTATAGGAAACGCGAACCATACATACTTTACGCCGAAAGCAAGTGAGATAATAAACGCCGCGGGTACCAGAAGAATAAGCTGGCGGAAAAACGACATCATCATGCTGCGGAATCCCTTTCCAACCGCCTGAAAAACAGTGATGAGAATAATCGCGACCGACGCTGGAACAAAGCAAAGACTGATTATACGGAAAGCGTATTCGCCTGTTTCCATCAGCGTTTTCGGGTCTACGTCGGTAAAGCTCGACTCGCTTCCGAACATCGATAGCAGAGCGTCGGGGATCGTCCACATCAAAACAGTGCCGACAAGCATGATTCCGCCCGCAATAATAACTCCGCGCTTTATTGCAGCGTACATTCTCTTTTTATTCCTTGCGCCGTAGTTGTAGCCTACAATCGGCATTATACCCTGGTTAAGCCCGAAGCACGGCATAAACACAAAGCTCTGCAGCTTAAAGTAAATTCCGAAAACGTCGATAGACACAATCGAATTGTATGCCTGGAATATTCCGTTGAGACAAAGCATCATAACTGCGCTTATGCTCTGCATAATAATTGAAGGGAAGCCTACGGCGTAAATATTCTTTACCGTCAGCTTTTCAAAGCGGAAGCCCTTAAGCTCAATTTTGACCTTGTGATCCTTTTTGAACATAACGATCAGTGCGAACACCATTCCGCAGAACTGGCCGAAAACAGTAGCAACAGCCGCGCCCAGAACGCCCATTTCGGGGAAAAAGCCGACTCCGAAAATAAGCAGCGGGTCAAAGATAATATTCACAACCGCGCCGACAAGCTGAAACAGCATCGGGTATATCATGTTTCCGGTTGCCTGCAGGGTTTTTTCGATCATAACCTGAATAATTGAAAACAGCGACAGACACAAAACGCAGGTAAAGTACTGAATGCCCGCCTCAACAACGCGCTGATTGCCTCCGCTGAACGCGTCCATAAACGGCCGAACGCCGAACAGCCCAAACAGCAGAAAAAACGCGTAGGTAAACGCGCAAAGTACCAAGCCGTGAGTTGCGGCGGAATTTGCCTGCTTATAATTTTGCTCTCCAAGCTTTCGCGCTACGAGCGAGTTTACGCCGACCGCCGTACCTACCGACGCCGAAATAAGCAGCATCTGCAGCGGATAAGCGACCGAAACAGCGGTAAAGCCGTCCATGTCGTACTGGCTGATAAAAATACTGTCAACCACGTTATACATCGCCAGAATCGTCATCGAGAAGATAGCAGGCAGCGACATAGTAACAATTAGTCTTGTCATGGGCATTGTACCCATTTTGTTTTCCTTACGCACTTCTTTATCCATTCTTATCCCCTTTCTTTTTCTTTCTACTCCTAACAACAGCATAAAAGCCGAGCATAATAAGCGTGCCCGTAACTACTCCGCCGAAGTCTATCCACACGTCTGCTATCATACCTGCTCTGCCCTCTACAAAAAGCTGGATCGTTTCGTCAATAACAGCTGTAAGCAGCCCTGCTCCGAGCACATAAGCCAAAAAACGGTGAGGGCGAAATCTGTCGCGGGAGTAAGCGCAGCTGAGCATAAGAGCCCCTATTGCCGTATACTCGGAATAATGAGCCAGCTTGCGGATAAGCTGCTCGTCAGGAGCCTCTTGCGCGCCAAACAATCTAAAAAACTTCCAAAATAGGTTTACAACCCAATTGCTTTCCATTGATGATAAATTAGCAGGAAAACAGGAATGCCCCCACGCGAAAATCATCATGCAAGCGGTCAGCGCAAAAACGATCACCGAAAATCGCTTTGAAGCGCGGTTATCTTTCATTTACTCACCCCACACTAATCTATATTTTACATCAAATATAGGCAAAGTCAATGAAAAAAATGCATTTTAATCCGATATGTTGGATTTTTACGGAAACATTGTTTTTACATATTGAAAACTATTACTTTTTCTGCTATACTGACATAGATTTGTAAATAAGGAGAGTTTGTATTTTGCTGTATTTAGTATGTTTTTTAATATCCATGGTACCTATCATAGAGCTTAGAGGCGCTATTCCTTTTGGTATCGCCAACGATCTGAATCCGTTTATTCTGTTCCCTATTTGTATAATAGGCAATATGCTGCCCGTTCCGCTGATTTACTTCTTCGCAAGAAAGGTACTCATTTGGGGACAGGACAAAAAATTCATAGGAAAATTCTTTACATGGTGCCTTAAAAAGGGTGAAAAAGGCGGCGAAAAGCTTCAAAAGAAGGGCGGCAAAGGATTGTTTATTGCCCTTATGCTCTTTGTAGGAATCCCTATTCCCGGCACAGGAGCCTGGACGGGTACACTTGCGGCAAGCTTTCTGAACATGGGCTTCAAAAGAAGCGTAATCGCTGTAATCTGCGGCGTGCTTATTGCAGGAACTATAATGGCTGTAGGTACATATATGGTGAAAATCGGCGCAGGCGGTATTTTCTCACTGATGGCAAATTCTTAATAAATATATGAGGCAGCGTCACGCTGCCTTGTTTTGTATGTTTAGGAGTAATTATGAAATACAGATTTGACGCGGTAATAATCGGCGGAGGCGCCTCGGGACTAATGTGCGCTATATCCGCAAAAAGGAAAAATCCCGCTCTTAATATTGGAATAATTGAAAAGAACGACCGCGTCGGCAAAAAGCTGCTGTCAACGGGAAACGGCAGGTGCAATCTGACAAACAGCAACGTCGGCGTTAACCGTTATGTCGGCAACGCGGATAAGCTGCTCTCTGCGGTTATTAAAAAATACAATACCCAAAAGCTGATTGAATATTTTAAGAGCCTCGGTCTGCAAACCGTCAAAGACAGCGAGGGACGTTACTATCCCCTGTCGCGTCAGGCATCAACCGTGCTCGACGTACTGCGTTTTAACTGCGACGAACTCGGCGTAAAAATATTTTGCGGCGAAACGATCAGGAGCGTAAAAAAGCAGAAAGGCTTTGTTATAAAAACCGAGCAAAATGAATTTGAAGCGGACAAGCTTGTGGTTGCCGCAGGCTCAAAGGCTGCTCCAAAGCTTGGCGGAAACGGCAGCGCATCTGATATCCTTAAAAACCTCGGCCACAGCTTTACTCCGTTTGCTCCTGCGCTCTGCCCCGTTAAGGTGCGCTCGGACGTGCTGAAATCGCTTAAAGGGCTGCGCGCAAACGCTTGTGTAACCCTGTATAAAGGCAGCAAATCTCTCAGAACCGAGATCGGCGAGGTGCAGTTTAACGAGGACAACCTTTCGGGAATCTGCGTATTCAACCTGTCGCTTTTTACATCAAACGACAACACAATTGCCGTTGACTTAACCCCTGATATTTCTAATACAGAATTATACAATATTCTAAACAAGAATAAAGAGCTTTTTTCAAAGCAAACCGCTGACAATATTTTCACTGGAATTCTTCAAAAGAGGCTTTCTCAGGCGGTTCTTAAATCAGCCGGAATTAAGGACTTTTCAAGAGCTTGCAGCGCGTTAAGCGACATCGAGCTTAAAGCGGCGGCGCAAAGCGCTAAACGATTGGTTTTCAAGGTCACAGGAAACGAGGGCTTTGACAGGGCTCAGGCGTGCAGAGGCGGCGTTGTCGGAGAAGGAATCGATCCTGAAACAATGCAAAGCAAAATAACAAAGAACCTGTACATCTGCGGCGAAGCGATCGACGTCTGCGGCGAATGCGGCGGCTATAATCTTCACTTTGCGTTTGCAGGCGGAATAATTGCGGGAGAGCATTTATGATTAGAATAAGCAACGTTAAAATCCCACTTGATTATGACGACAACACTCTGAAAAAAGCGGCGGCTAAGGAACTGCGAGTTGACATGAGAGCTATACGGCGTGTAGGAATGTTCCGCCGCTCTATTGACGCGCGCAAAAAGGATCAGCTTCACTTTACATGCACGCTTGACGCGGAGTTTAATACAAGCGAAAGCATCGTGCTGAGCAAAGCAAAAAACGCCACAAAAGCCGTGCCGTATAAATATGACGTTCCCAAATGGAAGGGCGGCGCGTCTCCTGTTGTGGTCGGGTTCGGCCCTGCGGGAATGTTTGCCGCGCTTGTGCTTGCCCAAAGCGGCGCAAAGCCTATTGTAATTGAACGAGGCAAGGACGTTGACAGCCGCACTGCCGACGTTAACGGATTCTGGGCGAGCGGACAGCTCAACACAGAATCAAACGTTCAGTTCGGCGAGGGCGGCGCAGGAACCTTCTCTGACGGCAAGCTGACCACAGGCACTAAGGACAGCCGTCAGAGAAAAGTGCTTGAGGAATTTGTAAAGCACGGAGCGCCCGATGAAATCCTTTACAACGCAAAGCCGCATATCGGCACGGACAAGCTTAAAATCACCGTTAAAAATATCCGCGAGGAGATAATCTCGCTGGGCGGCACGGTTATGTTTGAAACAAAGCTCACGGGCTTCGAAACAAGCGATAATAAAATAACCTCGGCTGTAATTGAAAGCCAAGGCAAAACAAATATGATCGAAACCGACAGCATTATTCTTGCTATAGGTCACAGCGCGCGCGACACCTTTGAAATGCTCAATAACAAAAAGCTGCCGATTGAAGCAAAGCCGTTTTCCGTGGGCGCAAGGATTGAGCATCTTAAAGATAAAATCGACCGCGCTCAATACGGCAAATTTGCGGGGCACAAAAACCTGGGAGCGGCTTACTACAAAATGAATGTTAAGACTTCAAACGGCAGGGGCGCTTATACCTTCTGCATGTGCCCGGGCGGCAAGGTAGTAAACGCTTCAAGCGAAAGCGGCAGACTTTGCACAAACGGCATGAGCGAGTTTGCGCGAGCTGAAACAAACTCAAACGCGGCTCTGCTTGTGGGCGTAACGCCCGACGATTACGGCAGCGATAGTCCGCTTGCGGGAATGTACTATCAGCGCGAAATTGAAGAAAAAGCCTTTAGACTGGGCGGAGAGAATTACTCAGCCCCAGTTCAGCGCGTTGAGGATTTTTTGCAAAACAAAAAGAGTACGCACCTCGGCGAGGTAACGCCCTCAATAGGCCCTGATTATACACTGAGCGACATTAACAGCCTTTTTCCGTCATATATAACTGACAGCATGAAGCAGGCGATAACCTTGATGGGAAAAAAGCTCAGGGGCTTTGACGACGGCGACGCTGTTCTTACGGGAGCCGAAACCCGCTCATCGTCCCCTATACGAATTTTGAGAAACGCCGAAACTCTGCAATCCATAGCTGTACACGGGCTGTACCCATGCGGCGAGGGCGCGGGCTATGCCGGCGGCATTATATCGGCGGCGGTGGACGGCATCAAATGCGCTGAAAAGATAATAGAACAAAAAAAGCCGCGCATTTCTGCGTAGCTTTTATGTTGCGACTGCGTCTGTAAGCCGGGTTCTGTCTTGAACAGCCATCTATCTTGGCGGTCGGTTGCCCGATCCGCTCGGTGCCACCTCCTCAGGACGCGCCGAGCAAGCGCATAATGTCCTTCCACGGTGTTGCTTCAAATAGGGTTTACACGGCAGAGCAGTCTCCTGCCCTCCGGTGAGCTCTTACCTCACCTTTCCACCTTTACCAAGGTCAACACATTCTCTTCGGTCGGGCTGAAATTGCCTCTACTCATAGAATCTGTCTGCCCGGATTGTCTCCGGGTCACCCGGCAGTTATTTTCTGTTGCACTATCCCTGGGGTCGCCCCCGGCGGCCGTTAGCCGTTATTTTTGCTCTGTGAAGCCCGGACTTTCCTCGCGCAGACCCTTTCGGGCGCTGCCTGCGGCTGTTCGGCGCACTCGCATATATATTTTAAAGGAAAAGCTGAAAAATGTCAAATAGTTCTTGCTATAAACAACAATTTGTTTTATAATTAACAAGGTTACGAAAGGAGTAATTTTATGGACATCAGAGAAGAATCTTTAAAACTGCACTACGACTGGAACGGTAAGATCGAGGTCATCTCGCGCGTTCCCATCAATTCCTCGGAGGATCTGGCGCTCGCCTACACCCCCGGCGTTGCCGAGCCCTGCCTTGAGGTTCAGAAGGACATCAACAAAAGCTATGAGCTTACCAGAAGAAATAATCTTGTAGCTGTTATCACCGACGGCACCGCCGTTCTCGGCCTGGGCGACATCGGCCCCGAGGCAGGCATGCCCGTTATGGAGGGCAAGTGCGCTTTGTTTAAGGCGTTCGGCGACGTTGACGCTTTTCCGCTCTGCGTTAAGAGCAAGGACGTAGATGAGATAGTAAACACCGTTTACCTGATAAGCGGCAGCTTCGGCGGAATCAACCTTGAGGATATTTCAGCGCCGCGCTGCTTTGAAATTGAAAGAAAGCTTAAGGAAAAATGCGATATCCCGATTTTCCACGACGACCAGCACGGCACCGCTATTATCGTTGCGGCAGGACTTTTAAACGCGCTTAAAATCACGGGCAAAAAGATCGACGAAATCAAGGTCGTTATGAACGGAGCCGGAGCGGCGGGAATCGCTATTGCCAAGCACCTTATGAACATGGGCGTTAAATACATCACCATGTGCGACAGCAAGGGCATTATCTGCAAAGGCGACGAGAGGCTCAACGCCGTAAAGCGCGAAATGGCTGAGATCACCAACCTTGAGCACAAAACAGGAAAACTTGCCGACGCTATGAAGGGCGCCGACGTGTTCCTCGGAATATCGGCTGCCGGCTGTGTGAGCGAGGAAATGGTAAAGTCCATGAACAAGGACGCTATTATTTTTGCCATGGCTAACCCCACTCCCGAAATCATGCCCGACCTTGCCAAGAAAGCAGGCGCGGCTGTTGTGGGCACGGGCAGAAGCGACTTCCCCAATCAGATAAACAACGTACTTGCCTTCCCGGGAATTTTCCGCGGAGCGCTTGACTGCCGCGCAAGCGACATCAACGAGGAAATGAAGATCGCCGCGTCATACGCTCTCGCTTCAATTATCGACGAAAGCGAGCTTAACGCCGACTATATCCTCCCCCACGCCTTTGACCCCAGAGTAGGCAAGGCTGTGGCTGAGGCTGTTAAAAAGGCGGCAATTGAATCAGGCGTTGCAAGAATCTGATAATAAACATAAAACATATCAAAAACGGAGCTGAAATAATCGGCTCCGTTTTTTCTTATTTAGAAATATATTTTTGTGCAAGTCTTAACAGCGCTCCCTTTTCATTCGGGACGCGCTCCTCAATAACATCATCAAGCAGTTTATTTAGCAGCTCGCCTATAGCTCTGCCCTCTTTTACTCCGAGGGCTTTTATGTCGGAGCCGTTTACTTCAAGGCTTTTTAAGTTAAAACACTGATTCTCTGCCAGGATTTCCTCCGTTTGCCGCTCGGCTAAGTCGATTGACGCGAACTTTTCCGCTCTCAGATACTCCGACTGGGCGGCGGTGTCGGCTCGCTGAACCTTAAAAAGAAGGCGCGTGTTTTCCTCTCCGATATTATTAAGCAGGCGCTTTATCTGCTTTTTTGAGCCGCTGCAGCGCTCGTCATGCCACAGGATGAGCTTTAAACATGTTTCGGAAAACTCGTTTGGGAACCTGAGGCGCTTTAATATTTTCTCGGCAAGCTCCGCGCTTATCTGCTGGTGACCCTTAAAGTGGTTACAGCCGTTTTTGTCGGTTGTGCAGGCTTGCGGCTTGCCCAAATCGTGAAGCAGCATTGTCATGCGGAGAATGTCGTTTTGCTCAACTGAATCAATTGAATGGACAATGTGCTGCCAGACGTCATAAACATGGTGCTTTGTATGCTGCGGAAAGTCAAAGGTCAGTTTTATCTCGGGGATAAACACAGCGATAACGTCCCTGAATTCAGTCAGGATTTTACAAACCGCCTCTCCCCTGAGCAGACCCGTAAGCTCCGAGCGGATCCTCTCATAAGCGATATTATTCAGCAGAGCAGCGTTTTTGTGAATCGACTGTGCAGTGCTTTTTTCGATGTCAAAGCCGCAGGTGGACGCGAACCTGAGCCCGCGCAGTATTCTGAGAGCGTCCTCATTGAAGCGTTTGTCGGGGTCACCTACGCAGCGCAGTATGCCTTTTTTTATATCCTCAGCGCCGCCGAACGGGTCGATAACGCCGTCCTTATCGTTGTAAGCCATAGCGTTGCAGGTGAAGTCGCGCCGCGACAAATCGAGCGTTAAATCATCGGTAAAGGTCACCTGCTCGGGGTGGCGGTTGTCGGAATATGCGCCGTCAATTCGGTAAGTTGTGACCTCAAACGCCTCGCCGCCCGACATGACCGTAAGCGTGCCGTGCTTTAAGCCGAAGTCATGCGTTTCATAATCCTTGAACACACGCTCCATCTCATCGGGCTTTGCGCTTGTGCAGATGTCCCAGTCGTGAGGCTCAATGCCCATCATAGCATTGCGCACACAGCCGCCGACAGCGTACGCCTCAAAGGCGCTGTTATTCAGTTGATTTATTACTTTTTTAGCGTTTTCGGGAATGTTTATTTTCATACTAATTATTTTTATAAGGCTTGCTTTTGTCCTTTTCAATCAGCTTGTCGGCGATATTGTACAGCAGGTTGAACAGCACTATTGTTGCCGCCGAGGATACGCAGAGCATGATTATAGCGTTGAAGCTGAGCGGAACAAACATGAAGAACCAACCGAAGAATATAAACGAAATCAAAAGCCCCGCAACGCTCAATACAAGCATTGCGCTTCTGAGAAGGTTGAAAGGAATTGAAAGCCTGACAATTATCATAAGGCAGATAAGCGAGGTTACATAAACCGAGATCGTTGATATTTCACCTTCGGTGAAATTGAATGCCGTACATAATGCAGCTGTTACAATAACATTTATAACAACGCATATCGCCGCGGGCAATGCCCTTGCAATAATATTGAAGGTGAAGTTTCCGCGCACGATATTCTTGTTTGGCTGCAGGGCGAGCACGAACGACGGAAAGCCGATAGTAAGCGAGCCGACGAGCGAAAGCTGAATTGGCTGGAACGGATACGGAAGGCTTGAAAACATAAAGAACACGCAAAGCAGAATTGAATAGATAGTTTTTACGATATACAGCGACGAGCTGCGCTCAATGTTGTTGATAGTTCGTCTGCCCTCGGCAACAACATGAGGCATTGACGCAAAGTCGTTGTTTACAAGCACAAGCTGAGAGACGTTTCTTGCCGCCTCGCTTCCCGACGCCATTGCGACCGAGCAGTCAGCCTCTTTAAGGGCGAGAACATCATTTACGCCGTCGCCCGTCATGGCAACCATGTGTCCATGCCCCTTAAGCGCCAGCACAAGCTTTTTCTTCTGAGCGGGAGTTACTCTTCCGAACACATTGCACCTTTCGGCAGCCTCAACAAGCTGCTCGTCGGTGGTGACTGTCGTCATGTCAATGGCGTTTTCGGCGCCTTCGATTCCCGTATCCATAGCGATATTCTTAACGGTTTTTACGCTGTCGCCCGAAATGACCTTAAGCGTTACGCCCTGCTCCTTGAAGTAGTTTACGGTTTCGCAAACGTTGTCGCGCAGCTTATCTTTAATAAGAATAAGCGCCATCGGGTGCAGATCTTCGGGAAGCGTGCTGCCGTCGACCTCCAAATCTGAGGAGCCGAGCACAAGTATCCTTACGGTTTCGTTTATTTTGTTTATGTTCTCGTAGATCTCGGGGTATTTTTCTTTATCAGAAAATACAAACTCAGCCGCGCCCATAATATAAGTCTTGCCGTTCTCAAAGCTGCCGCCCGACCACTTTGTCTCGGACGAAAACGGAATGAATTTTTTGCACTTGACGGGCTCAACGCCTTGGGTGTGATCGCTTACCGCCTGCAAGGTGGCGTTTATCTCGTCGCTTGCCGCAACAATTGAGGCAAGCGCCTTTTGAATTTTGTCGTCGTTTGTGTTGAGGTTGATTATCTTGTGGACGTTCATTGAATCCGCGGTGAGCGTGCCTGTTTTGTCAAGGCAGATAACGTCGACGCGCGCCAGAGTTTCGATGCAATACATCTCGTTTACAAGCACCTTTTTGCGCGATAGGCGGATAACAGACACCGCCAGAACCGTACTTGTAAGCAGGATCATTCCGCCGGGGATCATGCCGACAAGGGCGCTTACCGTTGAAAGCACGGTATCCTGAATGGACTCATGGTGGATAAAATACTTGCTGACAAACAGCATTGCGCCAAGCGGAAAGATAATTGCCGTGCAGAGGTTGATAATAAACTTAAATGAGTGCAGAATCTGGGAATTGTTTTTCTTTATGTACTTTGCCTCGTTGTTGATTTTAGCGGCGTAGCTGTCAGCGCCTACGCGGTTAACGCGGCAGCAGCAGGTTCCCGCCGAAATAAAGCTGCCCGAGAGCAATTCGTCACCCGGGAGCTTTTCTATCAAATCTGACTCGCCCGTCAGCAGGCTTTCATTAGCCTTGCAGCTTCCCTTTACAAGTATGCAGTCGGCAGGCACCTGACTTCCTCTTGACAAGATGATAATGTCGTCGAGCACAAGCTCTTCCTTTGAAAGCTGTACGGTTTTTCCGTCGCGCAGGACGTCAAGCTTGCTTTCGGTGAGGATAGTAAGAGTGTCTACGCTCTTTTTTGAGCGGATCTCCTGAACGATACCGATAACCGTATTGCAGACTACAACGCCTATAAAGAGCATGTTTTTATACGAGCCGACAAGCAGCAGCGCCACAAATAAAATGACGTTTATCAAATTGAACATCGTGCAGATGTTATCGTAAAAAATCCTCTTTATCGATTTTGTTTTTACGGTTGTTGCGACGTTTGATTTGCCGCTTTCCATCCTTTCCCGAACTTCATCAGAGGTCAGTCCGCGAAATTCTCTTTCTTTTTCTTCCATAAATACCTCAATTGAAAATGCTGATTATTTTGAAAAATTCTTGAAAAAACCAATTAAAAACCGCGCTGAACAAAGATTTGTTTCCGTTTTTTAATATAATAGGATTTTTCACGCCTATTTTATTATTATAAACGCAAATAATAGAATTGGCAACGGAAAGAAGGTGATTTTTTGAAAAATTTTGTAAAATCAATTACAGTTGCACTGTCGGCGGCGATACTGCTTAACTGTTCTGCCGTGTTTGTTTCGGCGGAAAGCACCGCGCCAAAAACCGTTTGCCTGGGCGGACAGTCTTTCGGCGTAAAGTTTTTTAACGACGGAATCATAGTTACCGAGCTGGAACCGTTTTACAGCAACGGAAAGTACGTCTGCCCTGCCGAGGAAGGCGGTCTTTTAGAAGGCGACATCATCAAAAAGGTGAACGAAACTCCCGTAAAAACCAACGAAGAGCTGCAGCAGGCAACATTTGGCTGCGGCGGCGATCCGATAAAATTTAACGTTGAGCGCGACGGAAAGGAGCTTGTAAAAACAGTTATTCCCAAGAAAAACACCGTAGGGGTTTATCTTCTGGGCGCGTGGGTGCGCGACAGCTGCGCGGGAATAGGCACGGTGACCTATTACGACAAGAGCACGGGAACTTTCGCAGCTCTCGGGCACGGTATCTGCGACAGGGACACAGGCGACTTAATGCCGCTCGGAAATGCCGAGGTAGTGCGCGCGGAAATAGGTTCTGTGACAAAAAGCACTGCGGGCAAAGCGGGCAGCCTTAACGGTTATTTTACCGATGAAAAGATAGGCACACTGACGCGCAACACCTCATGCGGAGTGTTCGGAACGGTAAGCAGCGGCATAAAGCCCGACGGCGTTACTCTACAGCTTGCCGAAAACGGCGAAATAAAGCCCGGCAAGGCTCAGCTATACACCACAATAAACGGCGACGGCGCGGACTGCTATGAGATTGAGATAACCCAAATCCGCAACACAGACCCTGACTCAAATGAAAACTTTGTAATAAAGATTACAGACGACAGACTGCTTGACGAATGCGGCGGAATTGTGCAGGGCATGAGCGGCAGCCCCATTGTTCAGGACGGCAAGCTTGCGGGCGCGGTCACCCATGTTTTTTTGAACAACACAGATCAGGGGTATGCAATAACAGCTCAAAATATGGCGTCGAATAATCACAACTAACACAATATATTGAGGTTTATTGTCGTTTCAAAATCCATGATAAAAATAATTAAAAAAATCTCAAAAAAATTATTTGGAAACTATTGCCAAGTTTGCCATTTTGTGGTAAAATCAACTCACAATAAAAAATATTGATGGGAGATTAATTATGGACAGTAATATTAAGATGATGATGACCGAAAACGCCGCTGATTTTGACAGAGAAACTCTGGAGATATTTCAAAAATTTAATATTTCCGTCGCCTTTTGCTCAAAGGACGGCAACGAGCTTTGCAACCGTATTTTGCAGGAGCAGCCCGATGTTGTGTTTATGGAGTCGTTTATGACGCGCCTTGACGCAATAGGCGTAATGCGCAGCATTCAGCGCCAGAACTGCAAGCAGCCTATGTTCATCGTGTTCTCGTCATTTCACAGCGCTGTGCTGGAGCGCGAGATAATGAACGGCGGAGCAAGCTACTTTGTGCTTAAGCCCTATGACGTTGAGCAGCTTTGCGAGAATGTATGCTTAATGGTAAAGAAAAGCGAGCGTCTGCTCAAAATGCCAATAAGCGTTGACGCGTTCGGTATAGAACTTAAGGTGACGGAAATTCTGCACGAAATCGGCGTGCCTGCCCACATCAAGGGTTATCATTATCTGCGCGACTCAATTATTATGTCTGTTGAACACCCCGAGATCATTAATGCCGTTACAAAGCAATTATACCCCTCTGTAGCCAAAAAATACGAAACCACCTCAAGCCGCGTTGAGCGCGCCATACGCCACGCCATTGAGGTCGCCTGGGACAGAGGCGACATCGACGTGCTGAACTCGTACTTCGGCTACACCATCCACAACGACAGAGGCAAGCCCACCAACAGCGAGTTTATAGCGATGATTTCGGACAGGCTGAGGCTGCAAATTAAAAACGCGTCATAAAAAGCAAAGGAGAAGTCGGTTTCGGCTTCTCCTTAATTATTCTATCATATTTGAACAGATAGTGATTACGCGTTTGGACGCGCCGTTGCTGAAACGAATAAATTACAGCATTTTTTCCAAAGGCGCGCTGCCATCCGGTGGCAACCGGAATTATTTTGTTCTTCCGATGTCGGTGCGGTAGTGAGCGCCCTCGAAGGAAATCTTCTTTACCGCGGCGTATGCCTTTTCAAGAGCCTCGTCAAGGGTAGGAGCCTTTGCGGTTACGCCCAAAACTCTGCCGCCGTTTGTATAGAACTTGCCGTCCTCGTACTTAGTACCCGCGTGGTAAACGATTGCGCCGTCGACCTGACCGTTTTCGTCAAGGCCGAACATCTCGATACCCTTTTTATATGCTACGGGATAGCCGCCGCTCGCCATTACAACGCAGGCAGCCGCGCCGTCATACCATTCGATGTCGAGGTCGGAAAGGCGCTCGTCGATTACAGCCTCGCAGATGTCAACAAGGTCGGTCTTAAGTCTGGGAAGCACTACCTGAGCCTCGGGGTCGCCGAAACGCGCGTTGTACTCGATTACCTTGGGGCCCTTGGGAGTCATCATAAGTCCGAAGTACAGACAGCCCTTGAAGGGTCTGCCCTCTTTTACCATAGCTTCTATAGTGGGTACAAAGATTGTTTTCATGCACTCGTCGGCGAGCTCGTCGGTGTAGTACGGGTTGGGGCTTACGGTGCCCATGCCGCCCGTGTTGAGTCCCTCGTCGTTGTCGTAGGCGCGCTTGTGATCCTTGGAGCTTACCATGGGCTTTACGCACTTTCCGTCGGTAAAGGCGAGAACCGAAACCTCGGGGCCTGTCAGGAACTCCTCGATAACGATGTTGTTGCCCGAATCGCCGAACTGTTTGTCCTCCATGATGGACTTGATCGCGGCGACCGCCTCGTCGATTGTCTGAGCGATGATAACGCCCTTGCCCAGAGCAAGACCGTCAGCCTTGACTACTACGGGAGTGGTGTTTTCGGCTTTTACATATGCAATAGCCTTTTCGGGGTCGTCAAAGACCTCGTACTTGGCGGTGGGGATCCCGTATTTTTTCATAAGGTTCTTTGAGAAAACCTTGGAAGCCTCGATAATAGCGGCGTTGGCGTTGGGGCCGAAGGCGCGGATACCCGCGGCCTGAAACGCGTCGACCATGCCGTCGGCAAGCGGATCGTCGGGAGCTACGAACACCAAATCAATCGCGTTTTCCTGCGCGAATTTGACCATGTTCTCTTTATCCATAACTCCTATATTTACGACCTCGGCGTCGCGTGAAATGCCGCCGTTGCCGGGAGCGCAATAGAGCTTTTCGCATTTAGGGCTCTCGAGCAGCTTTTTGATGAGCGCGTGCTCTCTGCCGCCTGAGCCGATCATTAAAATTTTCATAGTTTACCTCAATTCAAACTTGTTTCACACCATTATTTGCCCCGCCGTTGCAGAAACATCTCGGTTTGTGCTTTGTTTCCAAAGGCGGAGTTGCCCCATCGCGGCAACGATCAGTGGTGGAACAGACGGATTCCCGTGAAGCACATTGTCATGTTGTACTTGTCGCAGGTGTCGATAACGTTGTCGTCGCGGATTGAGCCGCCGGGCTGAGCTACAAACTCAACGCCCGAACGCTTTGCGCGCTCGATGTTGTCGCCGAACGGGAAGAACGCGTCACTTCCGAGCGAAACGCCGCTGAAGGTTGCAAGCCACTCCTTCTTTTCCTCTTTGGTGAGGGGCTCGGGCTTGGTCTTGAAAAACTGCTCCCAAACACCGTCTGCGAGTACATCCTCATAGTCGTCGGAGATATAAACGTCGATAGTGTTGTCGCGGTCGGGACGGCGGATATTGTCGACAAACGGAAGGTTCATTACCTTCGGATGCTGGCGGAGGTACCAGATGTCTGCCTTGTTTCCTGCGAGGCGTGTGCAGTGGATTCTTGACTGCTGACCGGCGCCTACGCCGATTGCCTGACCGCCCTTGGCGTAGCAAACGGAGTTTGACTGGGTGTATTTGAGGGTGATAAGAGCGATAAGCAGGTCGCGCTTAGCTTCCTCGGTGAATTCTTTATTCTTTGTGGGAATATTCTGCATGAGCATTGCCTCGTCGATTTTAAGCTCGTTTCTGCCCTGCTCAAAGGTAACTCCGAAAACGTCCTTGTGCTCGATGGGAGCCGGAACATAGTCGGGGTCGATTTTAACTACGTTGTAAGTGCCCTTTCTCTTTGTTTTGAGAACTTCAAGGGCTTCGGGGGTGTAATCGGGAGCAATGATTCCGTCGGAAACCTCGCGCCGGAGCAGCATTGCGGTCTGCACGTCGCAGGTGTCCGAAAGCGCTACCCAGTCGCCGTATGACGACATTCTGTCGGCGCCGCGCGCCATTGCGTAGGCTGAGGCTATGGGAGAAAGCTCGAGGTCGTCTACAAAATAAATCTTTTTAAGTGTGTCGGAAAGCTCGGTGGCAACCGCAGCGCCTGCCGGGCTTACATGCTTGAAGCTTGCGGCGGCAGGAAGTCCCGTTGCCGCTTTCAGCTCGCGTACAAGCTGATATGAGTTGAACGCGTCGAGAAAGTTGATGTATCCGGGCTTGCCGTTGAGCACCTCAACAGGAAGCGCACTGCCGTCCTGCATAAAAATGCGCGAGGGCTTTTGGTTTGGGTTGCAGCCGTATTTAAGAGCGAGTTCATTCATGGGTATCGTCCCTTTCTGTTTTAATGGATTATTTGTTCTTATTGATGATTCTGCTGTCTGCCTCGCCTGTGGCTACGTCGATGTAGCGGACGAACAGCGAAACCTTGTTGTCATCGTTTAAAGCGTTCCAAACGTTCTGAGCGAAGGCGTCGATATCGTCGTTGCCGATTTCAACAAGAGTGGGCTCGCCCTCAAAGCTGGGGAGCGGATTGCCGTCGCCCATGTAGGTGTGGATAAAACGTCCCAAACCTGCCAAAGGAGCGTCATATGAGAATGTATAGCGCTCGCAGCAGTCGGGGTTGCCGTCGGCGCTCTTAAGAATAGACATAGCGTAGTTCATCTTGCCGTCGGAGCACTTTACAATGCCCGAAATTCGGGGTGTGTAGTTTGGAGCGTCGGGCTCGAACTCACGGGTGCGAAGCGCCTGCTCAAAGGTGAGCTGCTGGTTCATAAGGTCATAAACGGTGTCGGTCTGGTCGCCGTTTGTGACGATAGTCTTGTTGCCGAGCACGCGCACGGGAGCGTAAATAATAAGCGAGGGGTCAGTGAGTTTTGACGGGTCGAACGCCTCGGTCTTGATACCGTCCGCAGTTTCTGCAAAAACGCGGTTGCGGCTGTTTTCGCTTCTGCCCATGATAAAGTAGGCGATGACCGCCTTTGTGCCGTCGGCGGTTCTGCCGAGCACAATGCCTCTGCCGGGGTATGTGGTTGAGGCGATTTCCTTTGTAAGTGATACCGCTTTCATGATTTCCTCCTAATCTGAAATTAATGTTTTGCTGCCGATTACTTTGATTTTATCTTCACAGAAAAGCGCCACGGCTCTGGGCAGGATAATCCATTCCGCCTGCTCCATAACCCTTTTCTGGAGAATTTCGGGTGTGTCGCCGTCCTTTACCTCAACGGCCTTTTGGATGATTATGGGGCCGCCGTCGCAGACTTCATTTACGAAATGAGCGGTCGCGCCCGTAACCTTAACGCCCTTTTTAAGCGCCTCCTCGTGCACGCGAAGGCCGTAGCAGCCCTCGCCGCAGAAGGACGGTATAAGCGCAGGGTGGATATTGATAATGCGGTTTTCAAACGCTTTTATAACCCCTTTGCCGAGTATCGTCATAAAGCCCGCAAGCACAATCAAATCGGCGTTTTTGCTCTTTAAAAGCTCAGTGAGCGCCTCGTCGTACTTATCGAACTCATCAAAATCCTTACGGCGGATAACGGCGGTTTCAATGCCGTTGTTCTCTGCCCGGGTGAGCGCGTAGGCGTTGGGGTTTGAGGAGATAACGCAGGTGATTTTACCGCTTTTTATCTCTCCCCTGTTCTGAGCGTCGATAAGCGCCTGAAGATTGGTGCCGCCGCCCGACACCAAAACAACAATATTTTTCATTATGCGAACACAACTCCTTCGCTGCCTTCGATTACTTCGCCCAGTATTACAGCGTCCTCGCCGTTTTCTTTAAGCACCTTGAGAGCCTTGTCAGCCTCGTCCTTAGCTACGGCTACTACCATGCCGACGCCCATATTGAAGGTGTTGAACATATCGTGCTCGCTTATGTTTCCTACGCGCTGCATGAGCTTGAAGATAGGCAGCACGGGAATGGCGCTCTTGGTGATTTTAGCCGACAGGCCGTCTGTGAGCATTCTGGGAATGTTCTCGTAAAAGCCGCCGCCCGTGATGTGCGATACCGCCTTTACCTCGACCTGCTCCATGAGCGCTAAAATTGGCTTAACATAAATCTTGGTGGGAGTGAGCAGAACCTCGCCGAGCGGTTTTGAAAGCTCGGGATAGGTGTTGTTGATCGTAGTTTCGTTTATATCAAAAATCTTTCTTACAAGCGAGAAGCCGTTTGAGTGAACGCCAGATGAGCGCAAGCCTATCAGAACGTCGCCAGCCTTAAGCTTTGAGCCGTCGATCATCTTGGGCTTGTCCGCAATGCCTACGCAGAAGCCGGCAACGTCGTACTCGTCCTCGGGCATAAGACCGGGGTGCTCGGCAGTCTCTCCGCCGATAAGCGCGCAGCCCGACTGCACGCAGCCCTCGGCGATACCCTCAACGATCGAGGCAACCTTTTCGGGGATATTTTTGCCGATTGCGATATAGTCAAGGAAAAACAGAGGCTTTGCGCCGCAGCAGATTACGTCGTTTACGCACATGGCTACGGAATCAATGCCGATGGTGTTGTGCTTGTCAAGCAGAAACGCAAGCTTGATTTTTGTACCTACGCCGTCGGTGCCGCTTATCAAAACAGGCTCCTCCATGCCCTTGAAGTCGGGAGCAAACAGGCCGCCGAAGCCGCCTATGCCCGAAACAACTCCGGGGATATTGGTGCGCGCGACGTGCTTTTTCATAAGCTCAACGCTCTTGTAACCCGCGGTGATGTCAACGCCTGCCGTCTTGTAACTCTCAGAAAAGCTTTCCATAATGATCCTCCGTTATTTATTTTTAATTTTCTTAGCGTACTTATCCACAAAGAATGTGGTGGGAACCTCGGCGCTGAACTGCTTTGTAAAGCAGCCGTCGCAGAGGCCTATATCAGCTTCCTCGGCGGTTTTTCTGAGGCTTTCAATGCTGAGGTAGCCCAGAGTGTCCGCGCCGATCTCCTGCCTTATTTCCTCAACTGTCATGCTGTTTGCTATGAAGTTCTCGCTTATTCCGATATCAAGTCCGAAATAGCACGGGAACACAAACGGCGGCGAGCTGATGAGCATATGAATCTCCTTTGCGCCGGCTGAGCGGAGCAGGTTTACGATATGCTTTGAGGTCTGCCCTCTGACGATTGAGTCGTCGATTACGACAATGCGCTTGCCCTCTACATTCGCCTTAAGGGCAGTCAGCTTGGTGTGGAGCAGGCGCTTCTTTTTGTCCATGCCAGTTGCGGAGTTTCTGCCGAGGAATTTGTTTTTCATAAAGCCCATTCCGTAGGGAATGCCGGAAGCGCGCGCGTAGCCCTCGGCGGCTATTATTCCCGAATCGGGCACACCGCACACCATGTCGGCTTCTATGGGGTACTCGTTAAAGAGCATTTCGCCCGCCTTAAGCCTTGCGGTATAGACGCTCATGCCGTCGATAACACTGTCGGGGCGCGCCACATAAACGTACTCAAAAACGCACAGCGAGGTCTTTTCGGCCTTGTTGTCCACAAAATAGCTGTGGAAGCCGTCCTCGTCAATAACTACCATCTCGCCCGGAGCAACATCGCGGATAAGCTCGCCTCCGAGTGAGTCGATAACACAGCTCTCGGAGGTTATTATGTAGCTGTCCATGAGCTTGCCGATACAGAGCGGACGGAAGCCGTAAATATCGCGCACGCCTATAAGCCGCGTGGGGGCGCATATAACCGTTGAATACGCTCCTTTAAGACGCTTCATGGCGCTCAGAACGGCGGTTTCGAGGTCGTCTGTATGGATTCGCTCGGTGGCTATTACATACGCCATAAGCTCGGCGTTTGAGTTTGACTGGAAGATAGAGCCTCCGCGCTCAAGCTCCTGACGTATCTCGGGGAAGTTGGTGATTGAGCCGTTGCTTGAAATAGCTAATGAGCCCTCCTTGTACCTGAGCACAAGCGGCTGATTTGCCGCGCGGTCAAGGGCTGAGTTCATTGTGTAGCGCACATGGCCTACGGCTATTTTTCCGTTAGGCAGCTTGTCAAGAGCCTTGCCTCGGAAAACATCGTGCACCATGCCGAGCTCCTTGACGGTCACGAACTTCTGATTGTCGTTTACGGTAATGCCCGCGCTTACATGTCCCCTGTGCTGCAGGCTGTAAAGCGCGTCGTGGGTGATGGAAACAACGTTTTGGTCGTCGTTGTTTTTATATATTCCGAACACACCGCACTCGTCCATCGCCTTATCGAGGGCGGGGTTGATGTCTACATACTTAGTCATTAAAGCTCAGCCACCTTAGCCTGCATTGCCTTGTCTTTTTCAGACACGCCCTTTTCCATGTCAGCCTTCATTTCTTCGAGTTTTGCCGCGAGGTCATCGTCGGAAATAGCCAGCATTTCAACAGCCAATATAGCCGCGTTAGCCGCTCCGTTAATAGCTACCGTAGCGACGGGAATGCCCGTGGGCATCATAACGGTCGCAAGCAGCGCGTCCATTCCGTCAAGCTGAGAGGACTTGCAGGGGATTCCGATTACGGGCAGAGTCGTTTTTGCAGCCAGAACGCCCGCAAGATGAGCCGCCATGCCTGCCGCCGCGATTATTACGCCAAAGCCGTTTGCCTTTGCGTTCTGAGAAAAGCTTATAGCCGCGTCGGGAGTGCGGTGAGCGCTCATAACGTGAACCTCATACGGCACGCCGAATTCCTTTAGTTTTAAGACAGCCTTTGACACAACGGGAAAGTCGCTGTCAGAGCCCATGATGATTGCTACCTTTTTCATTTTTGCTCACTACCTTTTTGATTATATAGTTTAACTCATATATTATACAAAAAAACGCGCGCGGTTTCAATATCTTAAAAGAATTATCCTTAGTTTAGTTTTTAGCGGTTAGTGGTTGGCGGTTAGCAGTTGGTGGTAGTTTACTGCTATTTTATAATTAATTTATGCCTTTATTGCATAGTTGCATGCATTTTTTTGCTTTTTGGAAGGTATAGTAGAGGGACTTGTTCCTCAAATACCTTAAAGGAGCATATTATATGCAAATGATTGATATTTTACAGCGCTTAACAGGCGTTAAAAGAGCTTCGGGCAGCGACCACTACATAGCGCTCTGCCCCTGCCACAACGACCATAAGCCCAGCCTTGACGTAAAGGCGGGCAAGGTGGGAATCGTTATGAACTGCCCCGTATGCGGAGCCGACGGAAGGGCGGTTTCAGCCGCTCTGGGAATAACCGTACGAGACCTCTTTTACGAGCCGTACAAGCCGCAAAGGAAGGCGCCCGAGGGTGCCGATTACTTCTACTCGGACAGCCTAAAAAAGTCGCGCTTTTACTTTTGGAGCGACAAAAAGCAGGGTTATGAAAAGTCATTCTGCTGGTATCATAAGGTCGGCGATAAATGGGAAAAGGGCTTGCCCTGTGATGAAAACGGCGATAAGATAAAGCCTCCGCTATATAAGCAGGCGAACATTGCGGCGGCTATTAAGGCTAATGAGCCCGTGTATATTGCCGAGGGCGAAAAGGACGTTGATACCCTGACGGACAAGCTTGGGCTTTTTGCGGTGTGCTCGCCTCACGGCGCAGGCAGCGGAAGGCTTGAAAACAAGTGGAACAAGGCTTACAACGCGCTTTTCAAGGGAGCCGACGTTGTAGTTTTAGCCGACAATGACGAGGCAGGCAAGGCGCTCTCACAGCATATAGCGGCTGAGATTTTGCTCTTTGCCAAGAGCGTAAGGCTGCCCGATTTAAGCTTTGAATGGGAGGACTTGAAGCCAAAGGGCGACATAACCGACATTTACGAGCGCCAAGAGCCCATGCAGGGCAAGACCGTTGCCGAAACGGTAAAAATGAAGCTGGGCGCGCTTACTGCAATTACCGAAAAGTTAGCGCCAAAGGCGGACTCAAAGCCGCAAAAATACATACGCCTCTCCGATATAGAGAGCACTCAGACCGAGTGGCTCTGGTATCCTTATATTCCTTTAGGGAAAATTACTTTGATGACTGCCGACCCGGGCACCGGCAAGACCTTTTTAGCTCTGTACCTGACCTCTCAGGTGTCAACGGGCAGACCGTTTTACGGCGAGAGCGCTTACCGCGAGCCTGCGGTTGCGGTGTACCAGACTGCCGAGGACGGCGTTGCCGACACCATAAAGCCGCGTTTGGAGCCGATGAGACCGAAGTTTGAAAACATTTTTGTGTTCAACGAGGAGAGAGAGAGCCTGTCGCTTTCGAGCGAGCATATCGAGGAAATCATGAAGGAGCTCAGCCCAAAGCTGATGATTTTCGACCCGTTGCAGGCGTATTTGGGAGCAGGCGTTGACATGCACCGCGCCAATGAGGTGCGCCCTGTTTTGGGGCGTATAGCGCACCTTGCGGAGAAGTATAAGTGTGCGGTCATTTTTATCATGCACAACTCAAAGTCCGCTCAGAACAGCGCTCTGCTGCGTTCTTTGGGCTCTGTGGACATACCTGCGGTGGCGCGAAGCATGCTGGTGCTCGCCAACAACCCCGACAAGCCCGGCGGCAAGATAATGTGCCACGAAAAGTCAAGCCTTGCGGCTCACGGCAAAAGCGTGCTGTTTGAAATAGCGCCTCAGTACGGCGGAATAGCGTTTGAGGGCTTTTCCGACTTAAAAGCCGACGACGTGATAAACTCTCACCGCGACGTCAGAAAAAAGTCAAGCGCCAAGTTAGACGATATCTGCGACAGCCTGCTTGAACTTTTCGGCGATAGCGACAGGCTGGAGGTGAGCAGCATTAAAGATTTATGCGATAGGCTTGGGTGCAGTCATGCCACACTGTACAGAGCCCGAAACGAATTACAGATTGAAAATGATTCATCAGGTTTTGGCAAAGACAAACGTATTGTATGGACGCTGCCCGAAGCAGATATTGATACTTCACGCAATAGTATCTGAAATCACCATTCTTCTAAGGACAATCTGAGAATATGGAATTCATGGGAAAAACCCAGTGTTTATGCGGGTTCTTCCATGATTCTCAGAAGATTTC
>ONCY01000061.1 GCA_900316435.1 uncultured Eubacteriales bacterium
AGCATGTTGCTCCACTGGTCGTCGCCGCCGAACTGCATGTTGCAGCCGTAGCGCTGATACAGCGCGTAGAAGTCGTAGGACTGCATTATCATATAGTTGAATTCGAGGAAGCTCAGTCCTCTTTCCATTCTCTGCTTATAACACTCGGCGGTAAGCATTCTGTTAACGCTGAAGCAAGCGCCTACCTCGCGGAGAAGTTCAACGTAATTGAGATCGAGCAGCCAGTCGGCGTTGTTTACCAACATAGCCTTTCCGTCCGAAAAATCAATAAATTTGCTCATCTGCACCTTAAAGCAGTCAACGTTGTGCTGAATGACCTCTTTGGTGAGCATTTGGCGCATATCGGTTCTGCCCGAAGGGTCTCCGATCATTGCAGTGCCGCCGCCGATAAGCGCTATGGGCTTATTGCCCGCCATCTGCAAACGCTTCATAAGGCAAAGCGCCATAAAGTGACCGACATGAAGGCTGTCAGCCGTTGGATCGAAACCGATATAGAAAACAGCCTTTCCGCTGTTTACAAGCTCTCTTATCTCCTCTTCGTCAGTAACCTGCGCGATCAAGCCTCTCGCGATTAACTCTTCATAAACTCCCATTGATCTTTTCCTTTCAATGCGCCTTCAAAAATGCTGCGCGATTTTTGCATATTTTATCAATATACCGAACTTATTATAATCTTTTTTTGTGCAAAGGTCAAGTGCTTTTTAGTGTATATTAAAAGGAAACGGTCTGACAACATGTTTTGAAGTCAGACCGTAATTGTGCGGTATTGCCTTTATTTTTTCTTTCTTGAGTAGCGCGCGAATTTTTCCTTCTTGCCCTTCGCCTTTGGCTTTTGAGCGAATGAGGCGTTACCCGTTACAAGGCAGTTTTTGCTGCTGCCTATAAGGTCTGCCCTGCCCGCCGCCTTAAGGGCACGGATTACCTGCTGCTTGTTTTCGGGAATGAAGTATTGGAGCAGGGCGCGCTGCATTGACTTTTCGCTCTCGGTTTTAGGCACATAGACCTTTTCGAGAGTATAAGGGTCAAGCTCGGTGTAGAACATCGCCGTTGAAATCGTGCCCGGTGTTGGGTAAAAATCCTGCACCTGCTTTGGGTGGATCTTTTGCCGCTTGCAGAAAAGCGCAAGCTCTACCGCATCCTTAAGAGTCGAACCCGGGTGCGAGCTCATAAGGTACGGCACAACATACTGGTCTTTTGAGGCGCGCTGTGTAAGCTCGTTAAATTTATCGCAGAACTTTTTATACGCTTCAATATGCGGCTTGCCCATTTTATCGAGCACTGCCGCGGAACAGTGTTCGGGCGCGACGCGGAGCTGACCGCTTATATGGTGGCGCACAAGCTCCTCAAAAAACTCGTCGCTCTCGTCCTCCATCAGGTAGTCAAAACGGATTCCGCTGCGGATAAACACCTTTTTTATGCCGTCGATTTTTCGCAGCTCTCGCAGAAGGTGAAGATACTCCTCGTGGCTGACCTGCATAGCTGAGCACGGCTTTGGCGCAAGGCACTTTTTGCCCTTGCAAAGTCCGAGCTTCTTCTGTTTTTCGCATGACGGCAGTCGGAAATTAGCCGTGGGACCGCCTACGTCGCTGATATAGCCCTTGAATCTCTTATCCTTAAGAAAGCTTTTTGCCTCGTTTATTACGCTCTCCTCGCTGCGGACGGTAACGGCTCTGCCCTGATGAAAAGCAAGCGAACAGAAGTTGCACGCGCCGAAGCAGCCGCGGTTATGCGTGATTGAAAACTGCACCTCGGAAATGCCCGGCACGCCGCCGAGTTTTTCATAGCACTCAGGATACCAACGCTCATACGGCAGGGCGTAAACCCAATCAAGCTGCTTGGTATCAAGCGGAGGCATAGGCGGATTTTGCACCAGAAGGTATTTGCCGTGCCGCTGAATAAGAGTCTTTCCCCTGACCGCGTCGGCCTCGTCAAGCTCTTTGCGCGCGGCAACAGCGTAGTCGCGCTTGCTCTCACAAACGCGCTCAAAGCTCGGCAAATCTACAGCCGACTGCGGCACATAATCTTCTGTTCTAACCTTATAGCAGATACCGCGAAGGTCGTGGAGCGCCTCTACCGGGAAACCCTCGCTAAGGCGCTTTGCGATTTCAACGGTTTGCAGCTCCCCCATTCCGTAGACCAGAATATCCGCCTTGCTGTCAAAAAGTATTGACGGCATTACTGCGTCTTTCCAGTAATCATAATGGGCAAAACGGCGCAGCGACGCCTCCAGACCTCCTATAATTATGTGGCTGTCGGGATAAAGCCTGCGGATAATGTTGCAGTAAACTATAACGGCGCGGTCAGGGCGTTTGCCTGTTTTTCCGCCTGCGGTGTAGGCGTCGTCATGACGTCTGCGCTTTGCGACCGTGTAGTGAGCAACCATGCTGTCGATGTTGCCTGCCGACACCATAAAGCCCAGACGAGGCTTGCCGAACTGTGTAAAGTCAGCGTCGTTTTTCCAGTTTGGCTGAGAGAGAAAAGCTACCTTGCAGCCGCAATCCTCGAGAACGCGCGTAATAATAGCCGCGCCGAAAGAAGGGTGGTCAACATAGCTGTCACCCGATACGTAAACAAAGTCGGGCTGAGTCCAGCCGCGCTGCTTCATTTCTTTTGCGTTCATCGGTAAAAAAGCCATGCCATACCTCCCTTCGCGTAGTTATATATTTCTTAAAAATCAGTCGGAATTATTCTGCAAAACGTTTCTGCGTTCGAGCCATTCGTTATATGTCATTAGAACGTCACGCGGCTTTGAGCCCTGGTGAGGGCCTACAATGCCGAGCTGTTCCATATCGTCAATCATTCTGCCGGCGCGCGCGTAGCCCACCTTAAGCCGGCGCTGGAGCATTGAGGTTGAAGCCTGTCCCGACTCAATGACAAACTGAATTGCCTCCTCCATTTTTGTGTCGACCTTGATGTCCTCGCCGTCGTCATTGCCGCCCTTTTTTCCGGTGTTGATGCCCTCTGCCTCTATGCGCTTGATGTTTTCTTCAATTTCGGTAACGCCCTCGATCTCTTCCTCAGAGGCGTAGCAGCCCTGAACGCGGATAGGTTTCGGAGCGCCTACGGGAGAAAACAGCATGTCGCCCCGTCCGATAAGCTTTTCGCCGCCGCCGACGTCGAGAATCGTGCGCGAATCCATATTGGAGCTTACCTTAAGCGAAATACGGCTTGGCACGTTTGCTTTGATTAAGCCTGTAATAACGTTTACTGTGGGTCGCTGGGTTGCAAGGATAAGGTGCATACCTGCGGCACGAGCCATCTGCGCCAGACGGCAAATACTGTCCTCTACCTCACTGGGAGCCGCCATCATAAGGTCGGCGAGCTCGTCAATTGCGATTACAACGCGCGACATTTTTTCTTTTGCTACAGGCAGTCCGTTGATTTCCATAACGGACTGAACAAGCTCTCCTTCCTCGTTGGGAACGGGAGGATTGTTTTCAATATAGCGCAGGTTCTTTTCAATTAAGGCGTTGTAAGAATCGATATCCTTACAGTCAAACTCCGAAAAGATTTTATAGCGGTTGAGCATTTCGTTTACCGCCCAGCCGAGAGCCGCCGCCGCCTTTTTAGCGTCGGAAACAATAGGCACAAGCAGGTGCGGAATGCCCTTGTATTTTGAAAATTCAACCATCTTGGGATCGATAAGCAGCAGCTTTACCTCGTCGGGAGTCGCCTTGTAAAGAATGCTGATAAGAATTGAGTTTACGCAGACTGACTTACCTGAACCCGTGGTACCCGCAATAAGCAAGTGAGGCATTTTGGCAATATCGGTAAGCACAATCTCACCCGAAATATCCCTGCCCAAAACAGCGGTCAGCTTGCTTTTGGCATTTCTGAACTCATCTGAATCAATCAGCTCACGCATTGAAACCATGCTGACTACCTTGTTCGGAACCTCAATTCCCACGGCCGCCTTGCCCGGGATAGGAGCCTCGATTCTTACGCCGTTAGCCGCAAGGTTAAGAGCGATATCGTCGGAAAGGTTTGTGATTTTGCTTATTTTTACGCCGGGCGCCGGCTGCAGCTCATAGCGCGTTACCGACGGGCCTCGGCAAATGTTTGTGATGTTAGCGTTTACGCCGAAGCTGTTAAGCGTGTCAATAAGCTTGCGCGAATTTGTCTGAAGCTCCTCCATAGCGTTCTGCTCGTTGTGATTGTTTGGAGGAGTAAGAAGCTGAACAGGAGGGAAATTGTATTTCTTTTCAGATTTTAATTCTTCATTAGAATCATTTTTGCCGTATCCGATATTGTCAAACTCGCTTGGAGCTTCCTCATTCTGCTGCTTTTTAGCCTTCTTTACATTAACGGGCACGGTTTGAGGATCAGCCTGCTTTGCGCCGCCGCTTACGCGGTTTGAGCGCTTTTCCTGCGAGATGTCCTCGGCTATGTGCTCGATTGTGGTATCCTTTGAACCCATCGGGCGGCTTGCGCGGTCGATGATATTCTGCAAATCCTTTGACAAGTCCATATCGCGCGCGTTGCCCTCGTTGCGGTCAACAACATCAATATCAATGCCTGACTTGACAACTGGCTTTTTGCGCGCTTTCTTTTTAGTTTCGGGCTCGTCCAGCGGAATATCGATCTCGCTGCCGGGCTTATATCCCTTTCCATAGCTGAGCGGAATGTCGATCTCGCTGTCGGGGATCGTGTCGGGGTCAATGCCCATTCGCTTAGCCTGCTTGCGGACGCGGTGACGGCGGATCTTACGCTGTCCCTCGGTGCGGGCTTTCCTTACGGCGCGGGCAATATCATTAACTGACAGGTTTGCAAGCACAAAGATGATTGCCGCAAGCGCCAGCACGCACAAAATGCCGCCGACTACATTGCCGCAGAGGTACGCCAGAGGATAGCCGAGAATGCCGCCGATTAAGCCGCAGCTGAACACAAAATAATGAACGCTCTCGGTGCATACTGCGTCGTAAGAGTCCTGATACAGCTTGCCCAATGCCGCAAAATAATTTACATTCTTATGCTGAGCTCCGCAGATTATGTAGATAAAGGCGCTCGCGAACAGCACGGTGAGCACACAAAGCGCGACCTTCGCCTTGAAATGCGCCACATAAGACTTCTCTTTTTCGTTCATCACGCAGAGGTAAATAAAGGTTGCGGGTACAAGGATTATTGCAAAGCCGAACAAGCCGATAAACGCGGCGCGGACGTTTGTCCACAAACTGGCTCCGCGGAACAGTATCATTATTATAAAAAAAACAGCCAGAACCGCGTATAAAATAGACTTTACACGCGGGCTTAAGCCGCCGTTTTTTGGCGGCGGAGCTGTTCTGCCGCGCTGCTGCGCACTCTGACTTTTCTGAGCGGCGGAACGCGGCTTTGACGGCTGCTTTGATTTTGTATTTGTCCTTTGATTACGATTGTTTGACGCCAATCAAACTCAACTCCTATGTTTTCAGGTTCTTCCTTAACCAAATAATACAGCGGGCTGTCCGGTAAATACATTGGTACCATTGATGATTTCCATAATTGAAATAACCGCAAGAACAACGCCGACTATTGCTGTATAAACGATAAAAACAATCATCTTGTCGCTCTTGAGGAACCACTTGAACAGCCAGATTGAAAGATAGCCGACCACTGCCGACACTACAATGCCTACGGCAACTACCGCGGGGTCTATGTCTATTCCATGCTCCAACGCGTCCTTGCCCTCGAGCAGAGCCGCCGCGAGGATTGAGGGAATACCGAGAATAAATGTAAAGTCAAGTGCCTTTTGCTTGTTGATTCCGCGCATTTCGCCCACAGCAAGCGTTGAGCCTGAACGCGACAGACCGGGAAGCAGAGCCGCCGCTACCTGTATACAGCCTACGCATACAGCGTCGAGAACGCCGTAGCTCTCTCTGCCGCCTTCTTCAGAGCCGCCCTGCATGTGCTTAAAGCCCGCTGTGCTGCTGTTTTTGCGGTTGAACGCGGCGCCGACGGCAAGCAGAATGCTTGTGAGAATAAGCGAACAGGAGGTAACAATAAGTATCTGCGCTCCCGAGAACAAATCGGCAAGGTCTTTTACCTTCATATCCGAGCCCGGAATCGGGATAAACATTACAAAGAGCGGTATCAGCGCGATTATCAGCATAACAATAAGGTTGCGCTCGTAATTCATCTTGCTCCACTTGAATTTGCCTGTGAAAATGTCGCCTATCATTTTGAAGAATTCCTTAATAAGACTCCAGATAAGCTTGTGATAGAATGCTACTACCGCTACAAGAGTGCCTACATGCAGCATTACGTTAAAGAACAGGTTGCCCTCGCCGGCAACGCCCGTTATGTGCTGGGTAATTGCGAGGTGTCCGCTGCTGGATACGGGCAGAAACTCGGTAAGTCCCTGTACCACGCCCTGAATTATAGCGTCAATAATTGTCATAAGTTATCTCCTTTATGTACGGGCAAAAGCCCGTTATTATTCGTTATTGGAATTTTGTGAAATCATCTCATACAGCGCCTCAATAGCGTCGGATACTGTTCCCACGGAATCTATCAAGCCCTCGCTGACAGCGCGCTCGCCGTCAAGAATTGTTCCGACGTCCATTACAAGCTCGCCGGTATTGAGCACAAGCTCAGCGTATCGCTCGCTTGAAATAGCCGAATGCTCAACAACAAAATCGTTTATTCTTTCCTGCATGCGTTTGAAATATTCAAAGGTCTGCGGAACCCCAAGCGTCAGCCCCGTTGTCCTGACAGGGTGCGCGGTCATTGACGCGCTTTTTGCTATAAAGCTCTTTTTTGCCGAAACTGCAAGAGGAATTCCGATTGAGTGTCCTCCCCCAAGCACTATTGACACGGTCGGCTTTTTCATTCCCGAAATAACCTCGGCAATAGCAAGCCCCGCCTCTACATCGCCGCCTACCGTATTTAGCAAAATAAGCAATCCGTCTACACGCGGCTCCTCCTCTACCGACACAAGCAGCGGAATAATATGCTCGTACTTAGTGGTTTTTGTGTCGCGCGGCAGAATTGTGTGCCCCTCGATTTGCCCGATTATAGTAAGGCAATGAATGATTTTGTCCTTATGACACGCTATAACTGAGCTCGATTCGGTCATTAAATCGTTTTGGCTTTCACTGCCCGCCGAGTCTGTTTCCTGTTCAAGATTTTCATTTTCAACGTCGTTGTTTCCCTGCATTTAATTGCACCTCCGGGAAAAGTATTCCCTTAAATACGCTGAAAATTTATGCTTGGACAATGAAAAACATGCGCTGTATTAAAATGCACAAAATAACTCATTGTTATTATATCAGTAAATATAAAAATTTTCAAGATTTTCAGCGTTATATTTCTAAAAAACAATAATTAATTTTGCGTATCATAGTATTATTATTCTAATAATACTATTTTGGAGTGGAATGCTATTTGGACGCTAACATAATTATGGGTGTTGTCATCTTCCTGCTCGTTATACTTTCGGCGTTTTTTTCGGCGATGGAAACGGCTTTTTCTTTTGCCAATAAGATCCGTATCCAGCAGAACGCCGATGACGGCAACCGAAAGGCAAAAAACGCGCAGTATGTTATTGAGCGCTTTGACAATGCCCTTACAGCTATTCTTATCTGCAACAATGTGGTAAATTTAGGCTGCTCATCAATAGCGACGGTTCTGTGCCTGAACATTTTCGGCGACATCGGTTCGGCAGTTGCTACCGGCGCCACTACCCTATTGGTACTTACATTCGGCGAGGTCATCCCGAAATGCCTTGCCAAGGAACACTGCGATAAGTTCTCACTCAGCACCGCAGGCTTTTTAAAGGTGCTTATGATAATTCTGACGCCGCTTGTGTTCATTTTTATCAAGATGAAAGCCCTTGCGTTAAAAGTTGCGGGCAGTCAGGATGATGCCCCAAGCGTTACGGAAAACGAGCTCAAGTACATAGTCGAGAGCATTGAGGAGGAAGGCGTGCTTGAGGAAAGCGAGAGCGAAATGGTGCGCTCGGCGCTTGACTTTGACGAAACGACCGCCGAGGAAGTTCTTACTCCCCGAGTTGACGTGGTGTTCCTCAACATTGAGGACAGCCCCGAAAAAATCAAAGAGGTCATTATCGAAAACCGCTATTCGCGCATTCCCGTTTACGAAAACACAACCGATAACATTTTGGGAATTCTTCACACGCGCGACTACCTTGAAGTTCTTGCAGACGGAAAAACTCCTGAGCTTCGTGAGCTTATTCAGCCTGCTTACTTTGTGTTTAAAACCCAGCATCTCAGCAAAATACTCGCCCACTTCAAGCGCACAAAGGTGCATCTTGCTATTGTTACCGACGAGTACGGCGGTACGCTGGGCATTGTAACTATGGAAGATCTGCTTGAAGAAATCGTCGGCGACATTTGGGACGAGGACGAGGAAATCGAGCGCACGCACTACAAAATCGGCAACAACGAATACCTTGTAAACGGTGACTTTGAGCTTGACGATTTGCTTGCGCTGTACGATATGGACGAAGACGCGATTGAAAGTGATTCCGTAACCGTCGGCGGCTATATTCTGGAGCATGTCGGAAACATACCGAAAAAACGCGAGAGCATTATAGCGGACGGCTTCCGCTTTACCGTGCTGGAGGTCGAGAATCAGCGCATTATGCGCGTTGTCGTAAAGAAAATTGACGATGAGCCCGAAAGCGAAGAAAAAACCGAATAATCAAACCACAACAAAAAAGTCGGACAAACGGCGATTTATCGCTGTCTGCCCGACCTTTATTATATTTCTTTATTCTATTCCGGCATCGGTTTCCGGCATCGGTTCACCGCATTTGACGCACACCTTTACGATGTGGGAATTGACCGCGCCGCACTTTGCGCAAAACCATTCCTTACGGTGCTCTTTTTTATACTCGACCTGTTTTTCATGCTCAATCATATCAGAGCCGTCAGCAGGAAGCGGAGGAACCGTTCTTTTGTTGAACTTGCTTTTTTTCATATACTCATCAGAGCCAAGATAGGTGCGCACGCGTACGGACTTGCTGAAATAAACAATGGAAATAATCAGCAGTGCGCCCCACCCTATCAGCGTCAGGATAAATTGCAGGAAAAGCGGAGCCAAATCAACAGCTTTCTGCAATTTATACTAATCGAGCCAGACAAATACCGTAATATGAAACGCCGTGTTTACAATCATCATAGTAAATGACGACGACTGCAAAAACCGCATTGTGTCGGAATTCTTGCGCTGGATCATTGTAGCGCCGCTGAAACATATTGTTCCCGTGGCAAGATAGATGAGAACCGACGCGATCATCAAAAACCACATGAACGCCGTAAATAAAAACGGAACCACATGATGTACCCACAGCAAATCTTTGTACGCTAAGAAAGACCTTATTGCATTCAAAAATCCGCTGATTCCTCCTATAAACCCAAACACCACAAGAACCATCAAAAAGCCGCCGAGCTTGTGGTACGGGTGAGTTCCGGGCGGATAATACGGGCGATTAGGCTGAACCGGTACCTGAAATGTCGGCTGAACAGTACTCGCGCCGCATTTTTGGCAGAATTTAGCTCCATCGGGAAGCGCACTGCCGCAATTTTTCAGATCATTTGCATCCTCCTTTATAACATGGAATATTTTTAAACTCATTTATAATCATGGCTTAAACGCTTTATTTCACCATAATACCGTCGATAGTTTGGTGCAAAAGATCCTGAGTCGCCTGCTTATCGTCACGGTTCCACGATTCGGCGCTGATACTCTCGCCGAGCTTAGCTGCAGAAGGTAAAAAGCTCTCGGAAATATCCGCTTCGGAATCAGCGTACCGCAACTGCATTAGGACAGCCCTTACGGCAGGTTCATCTGACACTTCATTAACCGCGTAATTGTTCGACGGAGCGCAGAACATGGATTGTGCGCGCTGTATTTGGCATTTATCGGTTGACAGGAAGTACGCAAGCGCCTGAGCCGCTTTTGGATATACGGTGTTTGAGTACACTCCCAAATACCTGTTGCCGCACAAGGAAATCATCTGTCTTCACCGGTAACATTGACGGTCGGCAGCTTTGTTACGCCGAAATTTTCACCAAACGCCCTTTTATCGGCAGCCATGTTCCAAGAACCGTCAATGCCGGCGGCTGCGTTTTTGCTGTTGAACTCTTCCGTAATACGCGTCGCGTCACAGGATACAAACGTTCCTTTATAATCTTTCATCAGTTTTGAAAACACTGCAAGCGTATTTATAACATCATCTTCGTTGTAATTATTCAATTTTTGTGTTGCGCCGTCGCTCTCTAATCCGTCCGACATCAGACCGCCTGTAAGCAGGAACGTAGAAGCGGAAAAGCCATCGCTGCAATCCATTACAAAATGTTTTCCGAGCTTTTTGCACGCAGAAAGAGCACCCTCAAGCGTAGATGCCTCCTCGTCGGACACAGCAGTTTTATCATAAACCAAACATAAGCATTTATCTATACCCTGCGGATACGCGCTGACAGCGTTTCCTACAGTTACCGCGTTCAATGCTCCGGGTTGGTTTTGACCGCTGACGTCGTCTATTTAATCTGACGATACCTCCGAAAGCATCTTGCATGACGCCAGCTTAGAAAAACTTGTATCCGCCAACAAGAACACATCGGCATATTCATCGGGATCATTGCCGACAGATTCGATAAAATCCGCATCATCCATCGGCTCCACAGAAATGCTTTTAAACGTGCCGTCGGGATAATGCTTCATAAACGCGTCTGCCTGCGCTCTTGTAAGAGGGATTTCATTGTCTGGCGCCCATACCTTTAGCTCAATATTCTTTTCGCCGCCAAGCAAGCTTATATCGGGATAATTAAGCTGAGTTTCATCAATGCTTACGATTTCATAAATCTTCGACTCTTTCTCTTTTCCACCGTCCGAACTGCCAGAGCCATCCGACCCTCCGCAGCCGGCAACATATAAAACCAGCACAGATGACAATATTACTGCCAATGCTTTATTCATAATATGTCCTCCTTTGTACCATGAATTATATTTCCTGCCAAAGCAATTCAACTAATATGCGGTTAATACTCTTTAAAGTACCAGTTGCCGTCGGTGTATTTTTCAAAGGTAACAGGTTTTTCTTTTTCTGTTTCTATACCAAACAGATTTACAATGAAGCCAACATCCTGGCCGTTAATATCAGGTAAATCGATAGAGATCTTTACTGTTCCGGTGGCGGTATCTCCATCATATTTCAGGTCGTCTTTAAGCTCACACTTGATGGTGACTTTTTCTTCCAGCACATAATCAGAGATCTTTTGAACCATTTCGTAGGCGCCGCCCTCTATGTTCCGCTTAAGGCTTTGGTCGGGCAAATACAGCTTTGCTATCGCGTCGCGGTCGCCCGCGTTAAAAGCCTCCTCATACTTAGCGACAAGCTTTTCCGGAGTATATTCGGGCTCTTTTTTTCCTGTAAATATTTCGGAAACAGGATTTGACTCCCCGGTAATGTTCGGAAGAGCAAAAGCAATAAAGGCAAGCGCGCCGAGGATCATAGCTGCAACCGCAGCCACGGCAATGATTATTATTCTCGCGGTATGTTTTGACGGATGTTTTTTATTCTCTTCTTCCGCTATATATTCTTCCTCGGTTGTCGTAAAGCCGTCGTCGATATCCATCGGCGAATCTTCTTCCGAAGGCAGAGCACTCCCGGAGCTTAGATGAGCTTTTTCAAGTTCGGGCTCAACCGGCTCTGCCCGGCTCTGTAAAATTTGCTCGTCATTTTTTGGTTCAATTTCCTCAGTGAACGGAGTTTCTTCAAAATCCGCAGCTATAGTACGCGGCGAATCTGACAGAGCAGCTTCTTTAACCGCGGGATCCATTTGATGAACCGACGCGCTTTTAGCGGCGTCATTTATCATCCAGGCAGTGAAAGAAAAAATCTGATTTGCGTCAACATAATTCAAACCGCTGTTTTTGCGCATCAGTTCAGCCTGACTAAACAGCTCCTTCTCCCCTTCCGCAAGAAAGCTTATGATTACTGTTTCATCAGCCTTAAACGCCTCCGCTAATTCAGCCGTCGTCATATTTAACGCGTTATGCGCCAAAACCAAAAGCCGCTGATTCCCAGGTATGCTGTCGAGTATTTGAGATACTGCTCTTTTCGCTTCGGAATAGTCGACGTCCTTTTCGGGGGAAAAACCCTTCTGTTTGCTGTCACTCAGGTCATCATCTCCGCTTGCCAATATGCTCTCTCGAAAAAAAACGGTATTATTCCTGATGCTCAGATAATCTCTGCATTTGCAAACAAATAAACCGTTAAGACATTTAAGGAAAGCGGATTCATCTTCGGTTAAGTCTATTCTTGAAAAGGCGTCACGAAAAGAAGCCTGCATTATTTCATAGGAATCTGCCTCGTTTTCAGTCAACGTAAGCGCTAAGGAATAAGGCTTTTTATAACAGTTATAGTAAAGCTCGTTTAAAGCTTTTTCATCACCGTTTTGAACTCGGATTACCAATTGTGTTGTATCCATAAAAGCTCTCCTGAGATAAGGAAATACGCTTGATTATGCGTATTATAAACAATATTTGTATTTATCTTCTTTTATAATCAACATTATACAATAATAGCACTAAGTTTTCAATATTATTTCGATAATTTTTGAGCATTTTTACAACAATATCAACTTTATTATTTTTTAGAATTAATAAAAAATAATACTTGACAAACAAGCGGCATACTGTTATAATAGTAACGTTGCATCGGGATGTAGCGCAGTTTGGTAGCGCACACGTCTGGGGGGCGTGGAGTCGCAAGTTCAAGTCTTGTCATCCCGACCAATATTAAAGAGTGACTTTCGGGTCACTCTTTTTTATTTATATTTATTTAAATTTATCAGGATTGTTCAAAATTGGCAGGCACATTACAAAATCACTACAAATCATTATAAAACAATTTAAGTTAATATAAATTAATCTAAATTGCTCTCTTGGGAGCAATATTGAGAGCAGTTTTTTACCCTAATTACCCCCAAAATTGCTCCCAATTTTCAAAAATAAAGTGCTAAAGACGTTTGAACATCAATATCTATTAAATTTATAAAATTCTCTTGACAATGTGGGATATATTCCACTATAATATTATTAGGAAGTGGTATAATTGAATGAATTTGAAATTATAGTTTATGCTAAACAGGATAACAGTGAGCCTGTAACAGAATTTTTGCTATCTTTGCCGCCGAAAATGCAAGCGAAGGTTTTATGGCAAATTGATATGCTTGCTGAATTTGGTAACCGATTAAGGGAACCGTATTCAGCGCCACTTGATGACGGTATTTTTGAATTAAGGATCAAACAAAGCAGTGATATTTCAAGAGTTTTGTATTTCTTTATTGTCGGCAATAAAATAGTATTGACAAACGGCTTTGTTAAGAAAACTCAAAAGACACCACCTGAACAAATACGATTGGCAAAAAGTTATCGTTCAGATTATTTAAAACGCATGGAGGATTGAACGTATGAGAACATATAACGAACTAAAACAACAGCTTCTTCAAAACGAGGAAGTAAAAGCAGAATATGAACGTCTTGAACCCGAATATCAGGTTGTAAGAGCACTTATCGCTGCGCGACAGGAACAGCATTTGACACAGCAGGAACTTGCTGACATAACCGGGATTGACCGCAGTGATATCAGCAAACTTGAAAACGGATCTGCAAATCCATCTCTGCGAACTTTAAAGCGTCTCGCTGACGGACTTGGAATGCAGCTTCAAATAAACTTTGTTCACGCAAGTTGAAAAATTCTGTTCCTCTCCCCTCTGTTTAACCGCAGAGGGTTTGTTTTTGCTTCAAGGGCGGGAGGTGGGAATAAAATTCAGGGAGCATTTGCTCCCCAAACCTTATTATTAATATTTCATACAGCTTCTTTTATCTTATTGAATATTATCCAGAGTTATAGATGAATTGTCAAACACTGAAATACCATTTAAAAAGGAAAGAACTCTGAATAAGCCGGTATTATGAACTTCAAATTTTTAAATTGAAACGCCGCTTTGCAGCAAGTATTTAATTCTCTCCACCGCCTCAATGGTTTTATCGCGGTCACCAAAGGAGGTCAGGCGGAAGTATCCCCTGCCGTTTTCGCCGAAGCCCTCGCCCGGAGTGCCGACGACGGCGGCGTTTTGCAGGAGATAATCAAAGAATTCCCAGCTTTCCATGTTATTGGGGCACTTAAGCCAGATATATGGGGCGTTTTTGCCGCCCGTGTAATATATTCCCAGCTCGTCAAGAGCACCTGCTATTATTTTTGCGTTTTGCTTGTAGTAGTTGAGGTTTTCCTGAATTTGCCGCAAGCCCTCGTTGCTGAATACCTCGGCGGCGGCGCACTGAACAGGCCACGAAACGCCGTTGAACTTGGTAGCCTGACGGCGGTACCACAGGGCGTGCAGGCTGTGACCGTCGCGCTTTAATTCCTTGGGAATCACCGTATAGCCGCAGCGCGTGCCCGTAAAGCCCGCGGTTTTTGAGAGCGAGCACAGCTCGATCGCACACTCTCTTGCGCCTTCAACAGCAAAGATAGAGCGCGGGTTGTCGTCCTCGATAAACGCCTCATATGCCGCGTCGTAGATTATTATAGCGTCGTTTTCAAGTGCGTAGTTGATCCATTCCTTAAGCTGTTCGGCGCTATAGACCGCGCCCGTAGGGTTGTTTGGCGAACAGAGGTAGATTATGTCAGCCTTTACGCTATTGTCGGGCATGGCGAGAAAATGGTTATCGCGGTTGGAGGAGGCGTAGATTATTTTTCTGCCTGCCATCAGGTTTGCGTCGACATAGACGGGATAAACAGGGTCGGTGACGAGCACGGTGTTGTCAGTTGAAAAGATGTCGGGCATATTTCCGCAGTCGGACTTTGCGCCGTCCGACACAAAGATCTCGTCGGGAGCAACAGTAACGCCGAGGCGCTTGTAATAGCCCGAAATAGCTTCTCTAACAAAGTCGTAGCCCTCGTATTCGGGATAGCCCTTGAAGGTCTCCTTGTATTTTAAGTCCTCACAACCCTTTCTCATAGCTTCAACAACAATAGGAGCAAGAGGAAGGGTTACGTCGCCGATACCCAGCTTGATTATTTCTTTTTCGGGGTGAGCGGCAGCAAATTCGTTCGTCTTGCGCGCCACGTCGGCAAACAGGTAGTTAGGCACTAAGTTGTCAAAATTACGGTTGATTTTCATGACTTTGCTCCTTCCAAAGCGGCTTTTATAAACGCCGAAAACAGCGGGTGAGGCTTGTTGGGGCGGCTTTTAAATTCGGGGTGGTACTGCACGCCCACATAGAAATCGCGGTCGGAAAGCTCCACTGTTTCAACAAGATTTCCGTCAGGAGATAAGCCCGAAAGCGTCAGCCCGGCATTTTGCAAAGCCTCGCGGTATTCGTTGTTGAACTCGTAGCGGTGGCGGTGGCGCTCGTTTATTTCGGCTTTTCCGTAAGCGGCTTTAATGACTGTGTTATCCTGCAACACGCATGGATAAGCACCCAAGCGGAGAGTTCCGCCCTTGGCGGTGCTGTCGCTTTGGTTGGGCAGGAAGTTGATCACCTTCGGCACGTTTTGAGCGAATTCGCCCGAATGCGCGTCTTTGATGTTGGCGACATTTCGCGCAAACTCGATAACTGCGACCTGCATTCCGAGACAGATACCAAAGTAAGGAACGCGGTTTTTCCTTGCGTATTTTGCGGAATTTATCATGCCCTCAATGCCGCGCTTGCCAAAGCCGCCCGGGACGATGATACCGTCAACCTTTTTGAGCATTTCGTCTGTGACGGTCTCGGAGTCGAGCCACTTAATATTGACCTTTGCGCCGCAGCAGTAGCCCGCGTGTCGCAGCGCCTCAGCAACTGAGAGATAGGCGTCATGCAGCTCCACATATTTGCCGACCAAGCCAATGGTAACGGTCTTTTCACAGCTTTTTATGCGGCTGACCGTCCTCTCCCACTCGCTCAAATCCGGAGAAGCCGCCTTTAAATTCAGGCGGCGGCAAACGGTTTCGGAGAATCCCGCCTTTTCAAGCATAAGCGGCGCTTCGTAGAGAACGGGCAGAGTGAGATTCTCGATAACGCAGTCGCGCTGAACATTACAAAAATGCGCGATTTTGTCAAATATATTCGCGTCGTTTATCGGCTCGTCAACGCGCAGGATTATTACGTCGGGCGAGATTCCGAAGCTCTGCATTTCCTTGACGGAATGCTGTGTGGGCTTTGACTTGTGCTCGCCCGATGCTTTCAGATACGGCACAAGCGTAACGTGAATATAGAGGCGGTTTTCCTGTCCTACCTCCTGCCCCACCTGACGGATAGCTTCCAAAAAGGGCTGGCTCTCGATATCGCCGATGGTGCCGCCGATTTCGGTTATTACAATGTCAGCGTCGGTCTTTTTGCCTACAGAGTAGATAAACCGCTTGATTTCATCGGTGACGTGCGGAATTACCTGAACCGTCTTGCCAAGGTATTCGCCGCGGCGCTCCTTTGCGAGCACGTTCGAGTAGACCTTGCCCGTGGTGAGGTTGGAAAACTTATTCAGATCCTCGTCGATAAAGCGCTCGTAATGCCCTAAATCGAGGTCGGTTTCCGCGCCGTCCTCGGTAACGTACACCTCTCCGTGCTGATATGGGCTCATTGTACCGGGGTCTACGTTAATATACGGATCTAACTTTTGTGCCGCGACCTTCAAGCCGCGTGCCTTTAAAAGTCTTCCGAGTGACGCGGCGGTAATGCCCTTGCCCAGCCCTGACACAACGCCGCCGGTTACGAAAATATACTTTGTCATAGGTTTTTCCCTCACAGATTCGTATATCCCATCAGGTCTTTGTCAACTTCTCTCGCGCAGTCAATTCCTTCTCTGATTGCGCGGACAACAAGCGATTGACCGATGTGCATATCGCCTGCCGTGTAGATGTTTTCGACGTTTGTGCGGTGCGAGTTCTGCTCAGTCGCAACATTGGTGCGAGCGTTAAGCTCTACGCCGAACGCCTGCGAAACATAGCTTTCGCTTCCGAGGAAGCCCGCCGCGATCAGCGCAAGCTCCGTCTTTACCTCGTATTCCGAGCCTTCAACGGGAGCCATTCTGCCATCCTTGCCGCGCCTGAGCTTTACAAGAACCGCGCCGCTGAGCTTTCCGCTTTCGTCCTTCAAAAACTCTTTGACCGTGGTTTGGTACACCCTCGGGTCTGCGCCAAATACTGCCGCCGCTTCCTCCTGACCGTAGTCGGTCTTGGAGATTTTAGGCCATTCAGGCCACGGATTGTCATCCGTCCTTTGCTCAGGCAGCTTGGGCATCATTTCCAGCTGCAAAACGCTTTTTGCTCCGTGGCGCACGCAGGTTCCGACACAGTCGTTGCCCGTGTCGCCGCCGCCGATAACGAGGACGTTTTTATTTTTTGCCGATACAAAAGTTCCTTCTTTTAACCCGTTGTCAAGCAGGGCTTTGGTGGTCGACTTTAAGAAATCAACCGCAAAGTATACCCCCTCTGCTTCTCGTCCGTTTACTTTTATATCGCGCGGATTTGACGCTCCGCATGCGAGAATTATGCTGTCAAAGCTCTCTTTTAATTCTTTTGTGGAAATATCTTTGCCGATGTCGGTATTGGTAACGAAGGTCACGCCTTCTTCGCTCATTATATTGAGCTTGCGCTCGATGATCTGCTTTTCAAGCTTCATGTTCGGAATTCCGTACATCAGCAGTCCGCCCGGGCGGTCGCTGCGCTCAAATACCGTCACACTGTGGCCTCGCCTGTTGAGCAAATCCGCCGCCGCAAGTCCCGAAGGGCCTGAGCCGATGACGGCTATTTTTTTGCCTGTGCGCGTTTTGGGCGGATTTGTGCGGGCAAAGCCCTCTTTGTAGGCGGTTTCAATGATACTGTATTCGTTAGCCCTGACGGTTACTGCCTCGCCGTTTGCCCCGCATGTGCACGCTTTTTCGCACAGTGCGGGACAAACACGCGAAGTAAATTCAGGGAAGGGATTGGTTAAGGATAATCTCTCGTAAGCTTGCTTCCACGCGCTTTGGCTGACTAAATAATTCCACTCGGGAATTAAGTTGTTGAGCGGACAGCCCGAAATCATGCCGCTGATTGGCTGCCCTGACTGACAGAACGGCACGCCGCAGTTCATGCAGCGCTCGCCCTGGATTTTTTGCTCATACCCGGAGAGCGGCGTATGAAATTCGTTGTAGTTTTTTATGCGCTCTAAGGCTGAAAGCGCAGGCGCGTCCTGCCTTTCGTATTCCATAAATCCAAACGGGTTGTTCATTCGCTCTCCTCCTTTTTTGTGTGAATAAGCTGATAAAACGCCTCAATTTTTGACTGCTCAGGGCTCATGCCGCTTCTTTCGTTTTGCTCAATCGCCTCGGTAATTATCTTGTAGTCGTGCGGAATTACCTTTTTGAAAAGCGACAGATATTCTTCAAAATTGCTTAGAACCTTTTTGCCTTTTTCACTGTTTGTAGCGGAAACATGCTCCTCAATCAAGGCTTTTAATTCGTCAATATCGCGCTGTTCCGTCACCTCTGCGCACTCTACCAATTCTTTGTTTAATCGTTTGTAGAGATGGTGGTGCTCGTCGAGGACATACGCAACGCCGCCCGACATGCCCGCGGCAAAGTTTTTGCCTGTTCTGCCGAGGATAACGACCTTGCCGCCCGTCATGTACTCGCAGCCGTGCTCGCCTACGCCCTCAACAACCGCCGCAGCGCCTGAATTGCGCACGCAGAAGCGCTCGCCCGCAACGCCGTTGATGAAAGCTTTGCCGCTTGTCGCGCCGTAGAGCGCCACGTTGCCGATGATGATATTTTCTTCGGCTTTAAACTTTGAACCTTTCGGCGGGTAAACAATCAACTTGCCGCCAGAAAGTCCCTTGCCGAAGTAGTCGTTTGAGTCGCCGCGCAGTTCAAGCGTTAAGCCGTTTGGAATAAACGCGCCGAAGCTTTGACCGCCTGAACCGTTGCAGATGATTCGATAGGTGTCGTCAGCGAGGGTATCGCCGTACTTTTTGGTAATTTCGGAGCCGAACGCGGTGCCGAGTGAGCGATCGGTATTTTTGATGTCGATCTCAATTGTCTTAGCCTTTTTAAGCTTCTTCTCAATTACCTTCTCGTCGAGGGTATCAGCCAATTTGAAATCAAACTTGTTTTTGTTTGTATATGAGATTTTCTCTCCTGCGAAATCTGTGTTGAGCAGGAGCGACAGATCGATTTTGCTTTCCTTATCGTTGCGCCTGAGCAAATCGGTTCTGCCGACGAGCTCATCGACCGTGCGAACGCCGAGCTTTGACATATATTCTCTCAGCTCCTGCGCGATAAACAGCATGAAGTTCATAACATATTCGGGCTTTCCCTTGAAGCGATTTCTCAGTTCGGGGTTCTGGGTCGCTACACCGAACGGACATGAGTCAAGGTTGCAGACGCGCATCATGGCGCAGCCGAGGGTTACAAGCGGAGCGGTGGCAAAGCCGAATTCCTCCGCGCCGAGAATGGCGGCGATCGCAACGTCGCGGCCTGTCATAAGCTTGCCGTCGGTTTCGATAATC
>ONCY01000033.1 GCA_900316435.1 uncultured Eubacteriales bacterium
GTTTCTCGCGTATAGCTTGCTCAGGTGTGCCTTTTTTAGTTTCTTTCTGATTTCTTTCACTATTTGTTGCTTGAAGTGTATTCGTTTTGCTCTTCTCTACAATGTATGGATATTTTATCATAATTAGGCTGTTTTTGCAACCGAAAAAACGGAAGTTTCAAAAATTCAATTGATAATTTCTCTTTTCCTTCAAAAATGATTGAATTTTGCAAGCTTTTGTGATAAAATGAAATGAAACACGAAAAATAGGAGTCTTTTCAGATGATTACACATCTTTTAACCCGAATTGATTTGATGATGAACAGTTTTTCAAAAGGGCAAAAGCGTATAGCGCTCTATATCGAGGAGCATTACGATAAGGCGGCATTCATGACTGCCTCAAAGCTCGGCGAAACTGTCGGTGTATCTGAGAGCACGGTTGTACGCTTCGCGACAGAGCTCGGATATGACGGCTATCCCAAAATGCAAAAGGCCATGCAGGAAATGATCCGCAGCAAGCTTACCTCGGTGCAGAGAATCGAGGTAACTTCAAGCAGAATAGGCGATGCCAACGTGCTTGACAGCGTGCTGATGCAGGATATTGAGAAAATCCGCCGCACAATCGAGGAAACCTCTCACGAGGACTTTAACCGAGCGGTTGATGAAATATGCAGGGCAAAGCGCATCTATATTTTCGGAGTGCGCTCGACTGCCGCAATCGCAAGCTTTCTGGCGTACTATTTCCAGCTTATTTTTGACAATGTGACGGTTATCAACACAACAAGCACCACCACAATGTACGAGCATATTTTCCGCATGTCCAGCGACGATATAATTATCGGAATTTCGTTCCCGCGTTACAGCACAATGGCTGTAGAGGCTATGGACTTTGCCAGAAGCCGCGGAGCACACGCGGTTGCGATCACCGACAGCATGGCTTCTCCCTTGGTGGCGTCAGCCGACTCAATTCTTATCGCTCGCAGCGACATGGCTTCAATAGTAGATTCGCTTGTCGCTCCGCTCAGCCTTATCAATGCGCTTATTGTCGCAACCGTTCTTAAAAAGAAGGACGAGGTTTCCGAGACCTTCCACGCGCTGGAGAAGGTTTGGAACCGCGAAGGCGTTTACACAAATCACGAAGACGATGTAAAGAAGAATCAGGATGATAAGTAAAAAAGTTGCCGTTATAGGCGCCGGAGCCGCGGGTTTGATTGCCGCGGGCACGGCGGCACGCCTCGGGGCTTCGGTTACGCTTATTGAAAAAAATCAGCGTGTAGGCAGAAAGCTGATGATCACGGGCAAAGGACGATGCAATGTTTTGAACAACTGCGACGTTCCTACTTTTATCAATAATGTGCCTGTCAACGGCAGGTTCCTTTATTCCGCAATAAACAATTTTTCGCCCGCTGACGCATATGATTTTTTTGAGGAAATTGGCGTTCCTCTTAAAACCGAGCGCGGCAGCCGCTGCTATCCTCAATCTGACAAAGCTGTGGATGTAGTAGACGCTCTGCGGCGCTTTGTACATGACAGCGGCATAACTATCGTTAACGATACCGCCAAGTCGCTTGAAATCGAAAACGGCGAGGCGGTCGGAGTTAAGTGTGAAAAGCAGACGTATTTTGCCGACAGCGTAATCATCTGCTGCGGCGGAATGAGCTATCCGCTTACGGGTTCAACGGGCGACGGCTATACTCTTGCGCATCAGGCAGGGCATACGATCGTTGAACCGAAGCCCTCGCTTGTGCCGATTGAGAGCACTGACCCCGAGTGCAAGTCAATGCAGGGGTTGTCGCTTAAAAACGTCGCGCTCAAAATCATTGACAATCAGACAGAGAAGTCGGTATATTCCGATTTCGGTGAAATGCTTTTTACTCATTTCGGAATAAGCGGCCCGATGGTACTATCCGCAAGCTCTCATCTGCGTGAGATAGAGCAGGGGAGATACACCGCTTCAATAGATCTTAAGCCCGCTCTTGATTTTGATCAGCTCGACAAGAGACTGCAAAGAGACTTTTCCGAGAACAGCAACCGCGATGTTTCAAACGCGTTTTCAAAGCTGCTTCCGAGGAAAATAATAGTACCCGTGTTAAAGCGCTGGGGTATTCCGTTTGATAAAAAATGTCACTCCGTCACCCGTGAAGAACGGCGCAGACTTTGTGAGATTCTAAAGGCATTTACCTTGCCGCTAAGCGGCTTCCGTCCGATTGAGGAGGCAATTGTCACCTCGGGCGGCGTAAAAACAGGTGAAATAAACCCAAAGACAATGGAGAGCAAGCTTGTGTCGGGGCTGTATTTCGCAGGCGAGGTTATTGACGTCGACGCCTACACAGGCGGCTTCAACCTCCAAATTGCCTGGAGCACAGGCAGACTGGCAGGAGAATCCGCTGCCTGTTTGTAATATAAAGTATTATAATTCTGGAAAGGAAAATAAAATATGTCATATGCTGTTGCTTTGGACGGCCCTGCCGGAGCGGGAAAGTCCTCTATCGCCAAGCGCGCCGCTGCCGCGCTCGATTTTATCTATGTGGACACAGGCGCGCTTTACCGCACCATAGGTCTTGCGGCAAGCCGCCGAGGCGTTGAGCCTGTCGCTTCACCCGAGGTTGAAGAGCTGCTTTCATCAATTAACGTTGACCTCACATTCAACGACAAGGGCGATCAGGTCGTTCTGCTCGACGGAGAGGATGTTTCAGGTCTTATCCGCACTCCCGAGGCGTCGATGATGGCTTCAAAAATTTCCGCCATCCCCGCTGTAAGGGCGTTTCTTCTTGATCTGCAGCGTAACATGGCAAAAACCCACAACGTTATTATGGACGGAAGGGATATCGGCACAGTTGTGCTTCCTGACGCTCAGGTGAAAATCTTTCTGACCGCTTCTCCCGAAGCGCGTGCTAAAAGGCGATATAAGGAGCTTATTGAAAAGAGAATGGACGTTAAATACGAGGATATCCTTCAGGATGTCATTACCCGCGACTATAACGATACCCACCGTGAAACCGCTCCGTTAAAGCCTGCAGAGGGCTGCGTTATGGTCGACACCACGGAGCTTGATTTCGAGCAGAGCGTAGAGAAGATTATTTCTGTTATTAAGGAGCGTATCTGATGGCTCAGAATAAGGTTTTATACTCAATCGGAAAGTTTATATTAAGACCTGCCTATAAAATCCTGTATCGTTACAAGATCAAAAATAAGGGAGCAATCCCTGCCGAGGGAGGAGTGATCCTCGCCAGCAATCACATGTCGTTTGCCGACCCTGTTTTGCTTGGACTTTCGGAAAAAAGACGCCTGTACTTTATGGCTAAGCAGGAGCTTTTCAAAAACAAATTCGCGGCTTCTGTTATAAGAGCGCTCGGCGCTTTTCCCGTTGAACGCGGCGCCGGCGACGGAAAGGCGCTAAAAACCGGCGAGGATATCCTAAAGGAAGGCAACGTAATGACCATCTTCATCGAGGGAACCCGCACAAAGACAGGCGACCTTTTGCGCCCCAGAAGCGGCTGCGCGCTCGTAGCCCAGCAGATGCAGCTTCCGGTTGTTCCGTGCTGTATAACAAAGCGCAACTTCAATCATAAGTTTTCAAAGACCATTATTCATTTCGGTGAGGTTCTTACTCCCGAAAAAATGGGTTTGACGCCCGACAGCGGCAGACGCGAGCTGAAAGTCGCCACCAATATGATTATGGGTGAGATAAAGAGAATGAGGGAAGAGGATGCAAACGAGCTTAAAAAAGGCTGAGTCGGCTGGATTCTGCTTCGGTGTAAGCCGCGCTGTCGATATGGTCAGCGATCTGCTTGCTCAGGGAAAGAAAGTATGTACCCTCGGGCCTATAATCCATAATATGGAGATGGTTGAGGAGCTGCGCAAAAAGGGCTGCCGCCCGATAAACAATATAGATGAGCTGGGCGAGGATGAGATTCTTGTTATCCGCAGCCACGGTGTTCCCAAGTCGGTTATCGACGAGCTTGAAAAAAGCGGACTTGATTACCGCGACGCAACATGTCCGTTTGTCAAAAAAATCCACCGCCTTGTTGCCCAGGCGAATCCCGAAACCGATATTGTGCTGATTGCAGGCAACCGCAGTCACCCCGAGGTTCAGGGCATTATCGGAAACTGTGAGTGCGAGTATTTTACCTTTAATAACGAGACGGAATTAGATGAAATTCTGCCTAATATTCTAAATTCGAATAATAAAACCGTTAAAATGGTCGCACAGACAACTTTCGACACAAAAGAATTAAAAAAATCTGTAAAAAAGATTAAAAAAGTATGTACAAATGCAAAAATATTTGATACAATATGTAATGCTACGTCCGTTAGACAAAGCGAGGCTGATTTAATTGCCGCTCAGTCGGACTTTATGGTCGTTATAGGAGACCGCCACAGCTCCAACACAGGAAAGCTTTTTGACATCTGTCAAAGGCGGTGCCCCAATACCGTACTTATAGAGACCGCGGCCGAGCTTGACATTGAACAGGTTCGCCGAGCCAAACGAATAGGCGTAACTGCAGGTGCTTCAACACCTGCAAGGATAATAAAGGAGGTACTGGATACAATGAGTGAAGAAATCAAATCCGGTGAAACAACAAATCTTGAAGAATCTTTTGAGGAGCTGCTTGAGGAATCCCTCAAAAACTTAAATACAAACGAAAGGGTAATGGGCACAGTTATCAGCATCGCGCCTAATGAAGTTCAGGTAGACGTCGGCAGAAAACAGACAGGCTTTGTCCCCGTTGACGAGCTGTCAAACGATCCGACTGTTAAGCCCGAGGACGTTGTAAAGGTCGGCGATCAGATAGAGCTGCTTATCATGAGAACCAACGATCAGGAAGGTACAATCATGCTTTCAAAGCGCAGAGTTGACGCGCAGAAGGTCTGGGAGGAGCTTCAGGAGAAGGTTGACTCTCAGGAAGTTCTTACAAGCAAGGTTACAGAAGCAGTTAAGGGCGGCGTTATCGTTATCTATAACGGCGTAAGAGTATTTATCCCCGCTTCTCAGGCAACAGCTACCCGCGACGAGAACCTTGAGGATCTTGTAGGTCAGGAAGTTAACTTCCGCCTTATCGAGGTTTCTCAGCGCGGCAGATATAAAAGAGCTATCGGTTCTATCCGCAGCGTGCTCAAGGAGCAGAGAGCTGCTCAGCGTGAGGAGTTCTGGAAGAACTGTGAAATCGGTAAGCGCTACACAGGCGTTGTTAAGTCGCTCACAAGCTACGGCGCGTTCGTAGATCTCGGCGGCGTATTTGGCATGATTCATATTTCAGAGCTTTCATGGACTCACATCAAGCACCCCAGCGAGGTCGTTAACGTAGGCGATACTGTTGAGGTTTACGTTAAGGATATCAACGAGGAAACCAAGAAGATTTCTCTCGGCTTCAAGAAAGCTGACGACAATCCCTGGGAAATCCTTAAGAAAGACTATCCCGAGGGCACTGTTGTAAAGGCTAAGATCGTTGGTCTTACCACATTCGGCGCTTTTGCCAACATCATTCCCGGCATTGACGGTCTTATCCACATTTCTCAGATCGCTAATAAGAGAATCGAAAAGCCCGCTGATGTTCTTTCGGTTGGCGAAGAGGTTGAGGCGAAGATCACCGCTATCGACTTTGACAAAAAGCGCATAAGCCTTTCAATGCGTGCACTCCTTCCCGAGGATGAACAGGCTCCCGTAAAGGTAGCTCCTGTTGCGGAAGAAACTGTTGAGGAAGAAGCCGCGGCTGAAGATACAGTTGTTGAAGAAGCTACTGTTGAAGAAGCCGCTGTTGAAGAAACAGTTGCTGACGCAGAATAATTAATACATAAGGGGCACTCGTCTGAGTGCCCTTTTGTTTTAATAAATTTTAGAAAAGGGGTAATAATATGACCGCAAAGGAAGAATTCCTTGAAATATATAAAACCCACATCACGCGCAAGGGCGCCGACGAGCTGCTTGACTGGATCATGCGAACTGACTTTTTTGAGGCTCCTGCCAGTACACGCTATCACTGTGCATGCGAAAACGGTCTCGTTATGCACTCGGTCAGCGTGTTCAATACCATGATGGAAAAGCATTTTGATGAGGAAACCGACAGCATCGAGAGCTTTGCAATCTGCGGACTGCTCCATGATTTATGCAAGGCTCAGTTCTATAAAGTCAGCAGCCGCAATGTCAAAAACGATGTAACAGGCCAGTGGGAAAAGGTGCCGTACTACTCAATTGATGATAAATTTCCTTACGGCCACGGCGAAAAGTCCGTTTTCCTTATTGAGCGCAAAATGCGCCTTAAGCTTGACGAGGCAATGGCGATTCGCTGGCATATGGGTGAATTCGGCGACAAAAACAGCAATCAGATAAGCCAGGCTTATGATATGTATCCGCTCGCCGTAAAGCTTCATCTCGCCGATTTAGAGTCGACCTTCCTCAGAGAAAAGGGCACGTCGGCCGTTAATAAATAAGAAAGTCAGGAGAATTGAATGGACAAAACGGAAGCTCAAAAGCGAATTGCCGAACTGAGCGGAATAATTGAGTATCATAACAACCTCTATTACAATCAGGATGAGCCTGAGATTTCGGACTTTGAGTACGATATGCTCTTAAGGGAGCTTGAAAATCTGGAAGATGAATTTCCCGAGCTTAAGCTTCCCGATTCCCCTACAAATAAGGTGGGAGGCAGCGCGGGCGAGAAGTTCTCTCCCGTAACTCACGTTGTTGTTATGGAGAGCCTTCATGACAGCTTCTCGCACGACGAGCTTCGGGATTTTGACCGTAGGGTAAGAGAGGTTGCCCCTGACGTAAAATATGTTGTAGAGCCGAAATTTGACGGTTTGTCGGTCTCCTGTGAATACAGAAACGGTGTTTTTGTTCGCGGCTCAACTCGTGGCGACGGAACAACGGGCGAGGATGTAACCGACAATCTTATGGCGATAAAGTCGCTGCCTAAGCGCCTTAAGAACGCGCCGCCTTACCTTGAGGTGAGGGGCGAGGTTTATATGTCGTTCAAAAGCTTTGACGAGCTTGTGCGCCGTCAGGAGGAGAACGAAGAAAAGCCCGCAAAGAACCCACGCAACGCGGCTGCAGGCTCCCTTCGCCAAAAGAACGCCAAAATCACGGCGCAGCGCGGACTTGATATTTTTGTTTTCAATATCCAGCAGGTTGAGGGCGTTCCCCTGCGCTCCCACTGCGAGAGCTTAAATTATTTAAAGGAGCTCGGTTTCCCTACGTCCTTTTACAGCGTGTGCGATACAATTGAGGATGTAATAAAAAAGACTGAGGAAATCGGCGACCGCCGCGGAGAATACGACTACGCTATTGACGGCGCGGTAGTAAAGGTCGACAGCTTTTCGGCTCGCGAGCTGCTCGGCAGCACGGCAAAATATCCGAAATGGGCAGAGGCGTATAAATACCCGCCTGAGGAAAAGACCACAAAGCTGCTCGATATCGAAATAAACGTCGGCAGAACGGGCGTGCTTACGCCTGTAGGAATATTTGAGCCTGTTCTTCTCGCGGGCACTACCGTCAGCAGAGCGACGCTTCACAACCGCGATTTTATAGAGGAGCGCGGAATAAACATCGGTGACATTGTGCTTATCCGCAAGGCGGGCGAGATAATCCCCGAGGTGCTCTCCGTGGTTGAGCACGGTGATTCAAGTGAGAAATGCTACAAATTCCCGACGGTTTGCCCATCCTGCGGCAGCCCAGTTTCACAGGACGACGAGGCGGCAATCCGCTGTACAAACACCGATTGCCCCGCTCAGCTTTTAAGGCATCTTATCCACTTCGTCGGCCGTGACGCAATGGATATCGACGGACTCGGCCCCGCTGTCCTGGAACAGTTATCAGACGAGGGACTTGTAAAATCACCTGCCGATTTGTACAGACTTAAGGTTGATGATATTACCGCGCTTGACAGGAAGGCAGAAAAATCGGCAAACAACCTGATTGCCGCTGTCGAAAAGTCAAAGCATAACGAGCTTTACCGTCTGGTTTTCGCCCTCGGTATCCGCAATATCGGTTTAAAGGCGGCTAAGCTTTTGTGCGAAAACTTCCTTACCATTGACGAAATAATGAACGCCAAGGCTGAGGATTTTGCAGCAATCGAAGGTTTCGGCAGCGTTATGGCTGAAAGCCTTGAAAACTACTTTGCGCTTGAAAGTACGCGCGACCTGATTGAGCAGCTCAAATCGCTTGGCCTTGAAATGAAGCCTTCGGCAATAAAGCAAAGCGGCGGAGTATTTGAGGGGAAAACCTTTGTACTCACGGGTACCCTTCCAAACATGAAGCGCAGCGAGGCGGCAAAGCTTATTGAAGCTAACGGCGGCAAAACCTCATCTTCGGTAAGCAAAAAGACCTCTTATGTGGTAGCGGGCGAGGAAGCAGGCAGCAAGCTTACAAAGGCTCAGTCGTTGGGGATACCTATTCTCAGCGAAGAAGAACTTTTAAACATGATAAATCAATAATTATTCAGGGCTTGGTTTTTACCGAGCCCTTTGTTTATAAGTGTAAGAGCGCCTACGGGCGCTTGTTCTATTTTACTGCCCGTCCGCATACAATGCATTGTAGAACGAGGAGGTAATAAAATGACAGAGTATATTGGCAACCGCTTTGCGCAGGCTGCCGGATGTTTAAGTCCGCCGATGTTCAGCGCTTTGTCAGGGCATTTCACAAGATTCGAGCACGTGGCTCAGGAAATCCGTCTGCGCGCAGGCAGGCCTGCGGCTATTGTTTGCCGGGGTAAAACCGTTTTTCTCACTCAGAGTGGAGGTTTAACCGATTTACCGAACGGAGATTTGCTGATTGCGCGGCGCGAGGATATTGAAGCGACCTTTCAGCGAATCTGCGATTATTCGGTTTACGCTCGAAAACGTGAGATTGTTAACGGGTTTGTCACGCTTAGGGGCGGTCACCGCGCAGGAATCTGCGGAACGGCTGTTGCGGACAGTTCGGATATCGTAAACGTCCGCGACATAACCTCAATCAATTTGAGGATTGCGCGCGAGCAAATAGGCTGCGCAAACGGTATTTTTCAAAAGATAAGATACGACAGCGGCGGTGTACTGCTTTGCGGAGCGCCGTGCTCAGGTAAAACCACTGTTCTCAGAGATTTGGCAAGGCTTTTTTCTACCGCGGACGGAGCGTGCGTATCACTGATTGATGAACGAGGGGAGCTTGCCGCGGTAACTTCGGGCGTTCCGCAGAACAACGTAGGAATGTGCGATGTCTTTGACGGTTACCCCAAGGCTCAGGCAATGGAGCAGGCGCTCAGAAGTATGTCGCCAAATATTATCATTTGTGACGAAATCGGCTCCGAGCAGGATGTGCGCGCTGTCAGACAGTGCGTCAACAGCGGAGTGAGCATTATAGCTACGGCACATGCGCGAAGCAAAGCCGAGCTATGTTCAAGACCTGTGCTTAAACGGATTCTTTCAACGGGAGCGTTTTCAACCTATATATTTCTCCGCGACAGAGAGCACGCGGGCGAAGTTTCCGAAGTGCTGAAAGAGGGCGTTAAAATTGCCGCTTAAGCTTTTGGGCGCTGTGCTTATCTCTCTGTCGGGCTTTTTAATGGGATGTATGTATGTCCAGAGGCTTAAGCTGAGGCGTGATTTCCTCAGGGAGTTTTCGGTGTTTTTAAGTTCTCTTTCAACAGCGGTGCGCTACAGAAGCGCCGATATCGCGGTGCTTGTTAATTCTTGCGGGGAATTATTCTCCTTCCCGGAAAACGACTACAGCCGACCGTTTTCTCAGATGTGGCAAAGCTCTATTGCGGATTTCAAAAAGCGCTGGCGGCTAAGCGAAGCTGATATGGCGCTGCTCAAAGAATTCGGCGAAGAGCTTGGCACAACCGATGTTGAAGGTCAGCTCAGCCACATAGCGCTTTATCAGGGCTTGTTTTCAAAGCAGCAAAGCGGCGCTGAGGACGACATAATACAAAAATCAAAGTTATACAAATCACTGGGGCTGTTCGGCGGCGTATCGGCGGCGCTGATGTTCCTGTAGAAGGGTTTTACAATGGACGTAGAGCTTATTTTTAAAATAGCGGCAATCGGAATAATTGTTGCTGTGCTTTGTCAGTTGCTCTCCCGAAGCGGGCGCGAGGATCAGGCGATGCTCACCTCGCTTGCAGGGCTTATTGTTGTGCTGACGCTGATTGTTGCTCAAATCAGCAACCTTTTCGGCACCATCAAGCGGCTTTTCGGGTTCTGATGAGTATTGTTGCCATATCGGCGGCTGCGATTACTGCAGCTGTTCTGGCGCTGACACTGCGCCCTAAAAACGGAGAAATCGCCCTTTTGCTCACGGCTGCGGCGTCGGTAATAGCACTGACGGCAATGCTCGGACAGGCGGCGTCTGTAATCAATACCGTAAACAGCATTGTTTCGGCGTCGGGAATAAGCACGGGTTATGTCGCTATTCTGCTTAAGGTTATAGGAATTTGCCTGCTTACCGAGTTTACGGCGGGAACCTGCCGCGACGCGGGCAGCACGGCACTTGCGGCAAATGTTACGCTTGCCGGGAAGATACTCGTAACCGTGACGGCATTGCCTCTTTACGCCGATATTCTCAATACCGTGCTTACAGTATTACAAAGGTAGGAAGTGAAAAATGGACATAGCCTATGACTATTCGGGCGTTTACAACAGCCTGTCGGAAGAAGCCGCAAGCCGTATGAAAGGGCTCGGAGTAAACTCAGCGGACGCAAACGCGCTTACAAAGCTCAGCTTTGAGGGAATAATGGGGCAGCTCGCCTCAATGGCGCGCGACAGCCTGAGTTCTCCGCTTAAAGGGCTTGTTACCGTTATTGCCGTACTTATTCTTTGCTCAATGCTTTCGGCGTATAAAAACAGTCTTTCCGATGATATAAGTTCAACGCTCCACACGGTTGCGGCATTGTGTATAAGCTGTGCCGTGGCTGTTCCGGCAATCGGTTTCATCAGCTCAACAGGCGGAGTTATATCATGCAGCGCAAATCTGTTTTTGGCGTACATTCCCGTTGTGTCCGTTATGTTGGCAACGTCCGGCAAGGGTGTCAGCGCTGTTTCATATCAGGCGTCAATGGTAGCTGCCGGACAGGGAGTGGCAAGGGTTTGCTCGGATGTCATTCTTCCGTTTATGAATGTTTTTTTAGGAGTCAGCATAACATCAGGCATATCAAGTGAGACGCGGCTCAACGGCTTTTTAGCATTGATTTCAAAGGTCACAAAGTGGCTGCTCGCGTTTGTTATGACAGTGTTTACAGCGGTGCTCGCAATGAGGCAGACGGCGGCGGGCGCGGTCGACTCGGTAGCTTCACGCACGGCAAGGTTCGCTCTAAGCTCGTTTATTCCCGTTGTAGGCAACGCGCTGAGCGAGGCGTTTAAAAGCGTTCAGGGCAGCATTACGCTGCTTAAATCGGGGCTTGGGATATTTGTTATCATCGCGATCGCTGTCACATTTCTTCCTTCTGTTATGCAGGGGATCGGTTGGTCGCTTTGCATATTTATAGGCAAGGCGGTTGCCGAAGCAATGGGTATCGACGGCTGTGCAAAGCTGCTCGAGGCGATCGGAACGGTGTTCTCAACTCTTATCGCGATCCTGCTTTGCGTCATGTCGGTGTTCATAATTTCAACCGCCGCGGCTTTTACAATAGGCGGAGGCGGCTCATGAGCGGACTTTACTCTGTTGCGGCGGTTATTTGCGGCTCCGCGGTATTGATTGCACTGCTCTCGCATTTTGTGACGGACGGCGGCACAAAAAAGCTTCTGCGGCTTGTAATGGGCGCTTTTATGGTCTGCTGTATGGTTGTGCCGACAGTGCGGGCGATAAGCGGAATCTCGGCGGATTGGGAAAGCCACTCAGCGGAATCTCCCGGAAGCGCCACGGCAGACGAGGCGTTTAACCGTCAGGTAACGGCGCAAACAAAGCTCAACCTTGAATCGGCATTAAAGGATATTCTCGGGCAGAACGGAATAGCTGTCCGACGCAATGAAATAACTCTTGCTCTTACCGATGAATCGCATATAATTATCTCGGCGATAACCGTTTTTATCGACACACAGCAGGAGAACGAGCGTGACAGAATAACTCAGATCACTGAAAAACACTTTACAGTCAGTCCGCGAATTGTCACGGAGTAAAATATGAATGAAAACAACATAAAGGAACGGCTGCGTACATTGTCACAGAGTGGAAAGCTGCGCAAAATAATCATCATTGCAGGCGCTTTGGGAATAGCGTTAATAATGTTGTCAACTTTTTTAGGTTCAAACAATTCTCAAAGCGAGAACGATGAGAGCTTTTCGGTGTCGTCGTACAGCAGCAATATTCAGCGTGAGCTTGAATCCCTGATCTCAGACATTGAGGGCGCGGGAGAGACGCGCGTTTTGCTCACGATGGAAAACAGCGCGGAGTACGTTTATCTTGAAAACGGAACAACTAAAACAAAGGCAATAGAGCCGCGTGTGCGCGGTGTGCTTGTTATCTGCGAGGGAGGCGATGATCCCGTTGCGGTGGGGCGCATTACAGAGGCTGTAACTAAGGCGCTTGACATCTCAGCGGCAAAGGTATGTATTTCAAAATTATCAGAATAAAGGTTGGTCATGTCATGAAATTTCAAAAAAAGCATATTATTTCGGCGGCGCTTGTTCTGGCGCTGGGAGCGGCGGTATATGTGAATTGGCAGTTCGGTTCTGGCGCGGTTAAGACAAAGCCGAAGGAGCTTGGAGCGGCGTCGTATGTCAACGCCGACGTCAGCAGCGCCACAGCTGATCAGAGCGTTCAGACATCATCTCTCTCAGACAGTCAGGAAAAGTTTTTTGCCGCTGAAAGGGTTAAGCGTCAAAGCGCTCAGGATAAGGTGCTCGACGAAGCTAAGAAGGTTTTTGACCTTGAAAACGCCGCAGATGAAGATAAGTCAGAGGCACAGAAGAATGTTGAGAGCCTGCTAAAAAGCTTTACGGTTCAGGACAGCATTGAGAGTATCGTTAAGGCAAAGGGCTTTTCCGACTGCCTTTGCTACATCAGTGATGAAGGCGTTACCGTTATTGTGCCTAACGAGCAGTTAAACGACACCGCCGCGCTGGTAATTGACGATGCCGTAGCCTCTCACTACAAGGTCGACTATGATAAAATATCGATAGTAGGCGCGGCATAAGGCGCTTTCGTTACTTATTAGCATCAAAACCCATTTACAATTTGAATCCCATGTGTTATAATATATTTGATTAAATTGTAAAGTTGGGTTACTATGTGTGATGTGCAAAAAGAAGTAAGGCTTACCCGCAGCGAAGCGCGTGAGCAGGCGTTTATGCTGCTGTTTTCACGCTCTTTTTTAGAGGAGCCGTGGGAGGATACCGTGGAAGCCGCTCAGCAGCTTTTTGAGGGCGGTGTGTGCGATTACGCTCTTGTGGTAGTCCCTTCCGTTGAGGACTCTAAGGATGAAATCGACGCCGATATCTCACGCTTTCTTAAAAAGGGCTGGTCGCTCAAGCGTATTTCCAGAACTTCGCTTGCAATCCTTAGGCTTGCAGTGTATGAAATCAAATACCTTGACAGCGTGCCGGACAGCGTGGCTGTAAACGAGGCGGTGGAGCTTGCCAAAAAATACACCATTGATGAAAGCGGTTTTGTTAACGGCATACTCGGTTCATTTATCCGCAGCCGTGAGGGAGAGGCGCAGTGAGCCTTTATCTGGGGGTAGATACCTCCAACTACACCACTTCTGTTGCGCTGTATAACAGCCAAACAGGTGAGATGATTCAGCAAAAAAAGCTGCTTCCCGTAAAGAATGGGCAGTTAGGGCTAAGGCAGAGCGACGCGGTTTTTCACCATACCGCTCAGCTCCACACCTTGTTTGAGGAACTGGTGCGCGACATAGACACAAAATCCATAGCCGCTGTGGGCGTATCAACGCGACCGCGCCCTGTCAGCGGCTCTTATATGCCGTGTTTTACCGTTGGAGAAAACACGGCTAAAATTATTTCCGCCGTGCTGAAAGTCCCGCTGCACACCTTTTCTCATCAGGAGGGGCATATTTCGGCGGCGCTTTTCGGCTCAGGCAGATTTGACCTGTTTGAAAAAAATTTCATTGCATTTCATGTAAGCGGAGGCACTACCGAGGCTGTACTTGCCGAGGGCTTCGGAAACGGTTTTAAATGTGAAAAGATCGCCGAAACGCTCGACCTCAACGCCGGACAAGCTGTTGATAGGGTGGGGCTTATGCTCGGATTAAAATTCCCGTGCGGCATGGAGCTTGAAAAGCTGGCACTTCAAAACCAAGAGCCGATAAAAGCGAACCCCAAGCTTAAAGGGCATAACTGCTGCATCAGCGGTGTTGAGAACCTTTGCCGAAAACTGTACGATGAGGGAAGCGACAAGCCGTATATAGCCGCGTTCTGCCTTGAATATATCCGCAGGGCTCTTGAAAAAATGACCGACAGCCTGCTTATTGAATACGGAAATCTTCCGCTTGTTTATGCCGGCGGAGTAATGTCGAATATTATCATTAAAAATTCTTTTACAGAAAAATACAAAGCTGATTTCGCGCCGCCTGTTTATTCATCAGACAACGCGGCGGGCATAGCGTATCTTACATACATGGCGGAGAAATAATATGTACACTCCAAATATTCAAAAGCCGAGCATTCTTTCGGTTTCACAACTGAATTATTATTTAAAGTCTGTAATTGAAAACGACCCTCGTTTGAATTTTGTTCTCCTTTCGGGTGAAATTTCAAACCTGACCGACCACTACAGAAGCGGACATATTTACTTATCGCTTAAGGACGAGCGCAGCGTTATCCGCGCCGTGATGTTTGCGGGCAACGCAAGAAGGCTAAAGTTTCGACCTCAGGATGGAATGAAGGTTCTGTGCCGCGGCAGGGTATCGGTTTACGAGCCGAGCGGACAGTATCAGCTATATATCGAGGACATGCAGCCCGACGGTGTGGGAGCGCTGTCACTGGCATATGAACAGCTTAAACGCGAGCTTGAAAAACAGGGCTTGTTTGATAACGCCCACAAAAAGCCCCTGCCGCGTTTTCCGCGCACTGTAGGCGTGATAACCTCGCCTACAGGTGCGGCTGTTCAGGATATCCGCAATATCCTTTACCGCAGGTTTCCGAGTGTTGAAATAAAGCTTTGCCCTGTTCTTGTTCAGGGTGAGGGCGCTCCGAATCAGCTTATTTCGGCTGTTCAAAAGCTTGACAGCGAGGGCGAGTGCGATGTTATTATTATCGGCAGAGGCGGAGGTTCGATAGAGGATTTATGGGCGTTCAACAGCAAGGAACTTGCCTACGCGGTTTATAACTGCCGCACTGCGATAATCTCGGCAGTAGGGCATGAAACGGATTTTACTATCTGCGATTTTGTTGCCGATATGCGCGCGCCCACTCCTTCGGCGGCAGCCGAGCTTGCCGTGCCCGATGTGCGAGAGCTGAGGGCAAATTACATGTCACAGCGGCAGTATATCCAAAGCCTTATTGAAAGCCGTCTGCGCGGTCAAAACGACAAACTGCGTCTTTATCAGCATGCCGTTCAGTCAGCACCTTCTGTTAAAAATATCGAAAAATTATTTGATAAGTACAGCTTGTATCAGCGCCAGCTTGTGGCGCTTGGTGACAAGAAAATTTCTATAGAAGAACTAAAACTAAAAAAGACAGCCGCAAAGATAGAGTCGCTTAATCCGCTTTCCGTACTCAGCCGCGGCTATGCCTTAGCCGAGCAGAACGGCAGGATAGTTAAATCCGCCGCCGAGCTGAACAGGGAAGAACCCTTTACGCTCACTTTCTCCGACGGCAAGGTAAACGCAAAGGTTACCGGTGAGTAATATGCCATTTACACATCTACATGTCCATACCGAATACAGCTTGCTTGACGGCGCGTGCCGTATTAAGGAAATAGCCTCTGCCGCTAAGCGGAAGGGGTTTTCTTCGCTTGCGATAACCGACCACGGCGTTATGTACGGCGTAATCGACTTTTACCGCGCCTGTAAAAAAGAGAGTATCCATCCCGTGATCGGCTGCGAGGTGTATGTCGCCCCGAAATCGCGCTTCGATAAAAGCAAGCTTGAACGGTACTACCATATGGTGCTGCTCTGCGAGAACAACACGGGCTACCAAAATTTAATTAAGCTTGTATCGCTCGGCTTTACCGAGGGCTTTTACAACAAGCCGAGAATCGACGACAGCCTGCTCGAAAAATACCACGAGGGTTTAATTTGCCTGTCGGCATGCCTTGCGGGTGAAATACCTCAAAGGTTGCTTTCAAACGATTACGCGGGCGCCAAGGCAAAGGCTGAGTATTACCGTGACTTGTTCGGAAAGGATAACTTTAACTTTTTTATTGATCTTCAAGACCACGGCATCGACGAACAAAAGCAAATCATTCCAGGTTTAGTCAGGATCTCGCGTGAGATTGGCGTTGGGCTCGTGGCGACAAACGACAGCCACTACATCGAAAAAGAGGACAGCGAAACCCACGGTATCTTGCTCTGCATCCAGACAGGCAGCAATATAAATGAAGAAAATAAAATAGAGTTTCTGACTAATGAGTTTTATCTGAAAACCGAGGAGGAAATGAGAGCGGTTTTCAGTGAATACCCCGAAGCTCTTGACAATACTCAAAAAATCGCCGATCGCTGTAATGTTGAGTTTGAGTTCGGCGTGCGAAAGCTGCCGCGCTTTGACGTGCCTGATAACGAAGACCACCTTGTTTATTTCAGGCGGAGCTGTTACGACGGCTTTCGCAGACATTACGGTGATAATCCCGACCAAAGCCTTGTTGACCGCCTTGAATATGAAATAGGCACCATCTCCAAAATGGGTTTTGTCGATTATTACCTTATTGTAAACGACTTTGTGCAGTACGCAAAGCGCCACGGGATCCCAGTAGGTCCCGGTCGAGGTTCGGGAGCAGGCTCACTTTGCGCCTACTGCATAGGAATTACCGATATTGACCCGATAAAATACAACCTGCTGTTTGAGCGTTTCCTTAACCCCGAGCGCGTAAGCATGCCCGACTTTGATATCGACTTCTGCAAAAAGCGAAGGGGCGAGGTTATCGATTATGTTGTCGAAAAGTACGGTCACGACCGTGTGGCACAGATAATTTCATTCGGCACAATGGCGGCAAGGGGTGCTATCCGCGACGTCGGACGCGCTCTTGCTATGCCTTACGCCGACGTTGACGTTATAGCAAAGCAGGTTCCGTTTGAGCTTAACATCACTATCGACAAGGCTATGGCAGCAAATCCCGCGCTAAAGCTTCAGTATGATTCCGACCCAAAAGCAAAGCAGCTTATCGACATCGCGCGCAAAATCGAGGGAATGCCGCGCCACGCCACAATGCATGCGGCAGGCGTTGTCATAACCGACAAGCCGGTAAGCGACTATGTTCCGCTCTCAAAAAACGACGACAACGTGGTAACCCAGTTCACGATGACTACCTTGGAGGAGCTGGGACTGCTGAAAATGGACTTTCTCGGGTTGCGCAACCTTACCGTTATCGACGATGCCGAGAAGCTTATCGCGCGAACGCATCCCGAATACAGCCCCGATATCATCCGCGACGACGACAAAAGGGTTTTCGCTATGATTTCAAAGGGCAACACCGAAGGCGTGTTCCAGTTTGAGAGCCAAGGCATGAAAAATGTGCTTACCCAGCTAAAGCCCGACTGCGTTGAGGACTTGATAGCTGTTCTTTCGCTTTACCGTCCCGGCCCGATGGACAGCATTCCCACATACATCGACTGCCGCCACAATCCGCCGCATATCCGCTATAAGCACCCGGCGCTCAAAAACATTTTAGATGTAACCTACGGCTGCATAGTGTACCAGGAGCAGGTAATGCAGATTTTCCGTGAGCTTGCGGGCTACAGCTTAGGCCGAGCGGATATCGTGCGCCGCGCAATGAGCAAAAAGAAGCACGACGTAATGGAGCGCGAGCGAGAGATTTTTATAAACGGACTAACCGACGACAGCGGCAAAATAGTTGTCGAGGGCTGTGTGCGCCGCGGGATCGACAAAGCGTCGGCTATCTCGATTTTCAGCGAGATGGAGAGCTTTGCATCCTACGCGTTCAATAAATCTCACGCTGCCGCTTACGCCGCGGTGTCATATAAAACCGCGTGGCTTAAATGCTATTATCCGCGCGAGTACATGGCGGCTCTGCTGTCCAGCGTGCTCGATAACCGCAACAAGCTTGCGACATATATCACCGAATGCAGGCGGCTCGGCATCGCGGTCCTTCCGCCGAGCGTCAACGAAAGCTATCAGGAGTTTGCGGTAAGTGACGGCAATATCCGCTACGGCTTGCTTGCGATAAAAAACCTGGGCAAGGCGTTTATAGATCAGATTATAAGAGAACGCGCCGTAAAGCCTTACTCATCATTCTATGACTTCTGCAAGCGGCTCTACGGCAAAAACATGAACAGCCGCGCCGTTGAAAGCCTTATAAAGTGCGGCGCTTTTGACGGACTTGGCGCTAACCGCCGTCAGCTTCTTGCTGTAGTTAAAAGCGTGCTTGATGATATTGAATTCAACGTAAGGCACAACATGGGCGGCCAGCTCAGCTTTTTTGATTTGGAAGGAAGCGCAAGCAAGATTAACGATGAGCCCGATATTCCTCCGATGGAGGAGTTCCCGCGGGACGAGCTGCTCCACATGGAAAATGAGATCGCGGGAATGTACCTCAGCGGACACCCGATGGACGATTACGCAGACTTTGCCGATAAGGTCCATGCCGACAAAATAGGCTCAATAATCCAAAATGAAGGCGATTATTCCGACGGCAAAAAGGTTTGCGTAGTGGGCGTTATTTCACGCGTAAAAACCCAGCTTACCAAAAACGGCAAAATAATGGCGTTTATCACCGTTGAGGACAGATACGGCGAGATGGAAGCCGTGGTGTTCCCGAACGTTTATGAGCGCTTCGGTATTTTCCTCGGCGAAACGCGTGTTGTTATTCTGCGCGGCACTCTGAACTGCAAGGAGAATGAAGAGCCAAAGCTGATTTGTGACTCCGCCGACAAAGCGCGGACAAACGATGAGTGCAAAAGCTTTAAACCCGAAAGCTCAAAGCCCTCAGCGCAAAAGCCTCAGCTCCCTCAGACGCTGTATCTTAGAATTGACGACTTAAACACGCCGCTCTATGAAAAAGCGCGCCGTGTGCTCGATATTTTTGAGGGCAGAACCCCTGTGGTGTTCTATCTTACAAATACCAACCGCAAGGTAAAGGCGCCCGCGACAATGTGGGTAACGCTGAATGACGTAATGATAAAGGAGCTGAAATACCAGCTCGGCGATAAAAATGTCGCTGTAAAATAGGAGAAAAAATGATAGTTGATTTTCACACACACACATTTCCCGACGCAATAGCCGAGAGGACGATCGCCTACCTGACTGAAAAGGGCGGAATAAAGCCTTACCGTGGAGGCACGCTTTCTTCACTTATTGATAATATGAAGAAGTGCGGAGTGGATTACAGCGTAGCGCTTCCCGTTGCTACTCTCCCAAAGCAGGAAAAGAGCATCAATCGCTTTTCCGCTGAGAATAACGGCAAAAATCATGTGTTTTTCGCGGGTGGAATCCACCCCGACTGCGAGGATGTTTCGGGCACGCTTGACTATATCAAGTCGAGCGGTTTGTTCGGCATAAAGCTCCATCCCGACTATCAGGGCGTTCATTTTGACGACCCCAGATACATCAATATTATGAGGCAGGCATCCGAGCGAGGGCTTTATATCATCACCCACGCGGGATATGATGTAGCGTTCCGCGACCATGTACACTGCACGCCTGATATGGTTCTTAATGTCTTAAAAGAATTAAAAGGTCTTATAGAGGACAAGCTTATTTTAGCTCACTTAGGCGGCTACGATATGCCCGACGAGGTGCTTGAAAAACTTGTAGGCGCCCCTGTTTATATGGACACCGCCGCTGTTCTTCGGCTTTACCCCGAAAAATGCAGGGAAATAATTATCCGCCACGGTGCCGATAAAATACTTTTTGCCAGCGATTCGCCTTGGGACAGCCAGAGGGATTACATTGACTTTATGAAAAGCTTTGACCTCGGCAAAGAGGCGGAGGATAAGATTTTTTACAAAAACGCCGAGAGAATTTTAGGCTTTTCGCTTGAATAATTTGCTCAATTGCATACTTGTCATTTAATCCTTGATGTGATATAATAATTTTTAATGCAAAAATATGATGAAAACGGAGGAAATACATCGTGAAAAAATTGATGTTAGGCAATGAGGCAATTGCCAGAGGTCTTTATGAAGCGGGCGTAACGCTTGTTTCAAGTTACCCCGGCACGCCTTCCACGGAGATCACCGAGTTTGCCGCAAAATATGATGAAATCTACTGCGAGTGGGCGCCCAATGAAAAGGTTGCCACCGAGGTCGCTTTCGGTGCGTCTTTGCGTGGCGCGCGTTCAGCCTGCGCTATGAAGCATGTCGGCTTGAACGTAGCCGCTGACCCGCTCTTTACACTTTCATATACAGGCGTTAACGGCGGTATGGTTATCTTTGTAGCCGACGACCCCGCAATGCACTCATCTCAGAATGAGCAGGATTCGCGCCACTACGCTATTGCCGCTAAGGTTCCCATGCTTGAGCCTGCCGATTCAGCCGAGGCGAAGGATTTTGTCAAAGCTGCTTTTGCAATTTCCGAGGAATTCGACACTCCCGTAATCATCAGAATGTGCACAAGAATTGCGCATTCTCAGGGCGCTGTTGAGCTCTGCGACCGTGAGGAGCACGCTCTGCCGCCTTATGAGAAAAACGCTCAGAAATACATCATGGCGCCCGCTAACGCCATCCGCCGTCATCCTTTTGTTGAGGAGCGCACCAAAAAGCTCTCACAGTACGGCGAGACCTCTCCGCTCAACCGCGTTGAGTACGGCGGAACCGAAAAGGGCATTATCTGCTCGGGTACCTGCTATCAGTATGTTAAAGAGGTATTTGGCGACAGCGTTTCCGTGCTCAAGCTCGGACTTGTAAATCCGCTTCCCGTAGAAATCATTAAGGACTTTGCTTCAAAGGTCGACAAGCTCTATGTTATTGAGGAGCTTGACGGCATTATCGAATCTCACCTCAACGCGCTTAAAATTCCCTGCACAGGCAAGGAGATGTTTACTCCTATCGGCGAGTACAACCAGACCACTATCCGCGAGGCTTTCGGCATTTCTCAGCCAGAGAGCGTTTCTTCAGATACTCCAGTTCCCGTGCGTCCTCCCGTTATGTGCGCGGGTTGCCCTCACCGCGGTCTGTTCTATACGCTTTCAAAGCATAAAATCACCTGCCTCGGCGACATCGGCTGCTACACCCTCGGCTCGGCTGCTCCGCTGTTCGCGCTTGACTCAACACTGTGCATGGGTGCTTCGGTTTCAGGCCTTCACGGCTTCAATAAGGCAGGCGGCAAGGACAGCGAAAACAAGACCGTATGTGTTATCGGCGACTCTACCTTTATGCATTCGGGCGTAACGGGTCTTATTAATATCGCTTACAACGCTTCCAACTCAACGGTTATCATCCTTGATAACTCTATCACCGGCATGACAGGCCACCAGCAGAACCCCACAACAGGCTACAATATCAAGGGCGATCCCGCTTTGGCTGTAAACCTTGAGGCGCTCTGTAAGTCAATCGGTATTGAGCGCGTCCGTGTTGTAGACCCCTACAACCTCAAGGAGTGTGAGGACGCTATCCTCGAGGAGCTCAGCGTTGACGCTCCCAGCGTAATTATCTCGCGCCGTCCCTGCATGCTGTTAAAGTATGTCAAGGCTAAGCCTCCCGTAAAGGTTAACGAGGACAAGTGCGTGGGCTGCAAGCAGTGCATGAAGTTAGGCTGCCCCGCAATCAGTATGAAGGGCAAAAAGGCTCATATCGACTTTACCCAGTGTGTGGGCTGTGATGTTTGCACACAGCTTTGCAGGCTCAACGCAATTGAGAAAGGGGAGAGATAACCATGGAAACTAAAAATGTAATGATCGTCGGCGTAGGCGGTCAGGGAAGCCTTTTAGCCAGCAAGCTGCTCGGCAAGCTGCTCACCCAGGAGGGCTTTGACGTAAAAGTAAGCGAGGTTCACGGAATGAGCCAGCGCGGCGGTTCCGTTGTGACATATGTCCGTTTCGGCGACAAGGTGTATTCTCCCGTTATCTCAAAGGGCGAGGCTGATTTTATAGTATCTTTTGAAAAAATCGAGGCTGCGCGTTATGCCGATACCCTCAAAAAGGACGGCAAAATCATTGTAAACTCACAGATGATCGACCCTATGCCCGTTATCACAGGCGCGGCGGAATATCCCGTAAACGTGCTTGACGAGCTCAAGGCAAAGGGCGTGTTTGTAGATGAGATCGACGCGTTGTCGCTGGCTGTTGAGGCAGGCAACGCAAAGAGTGTTAACATTGTCCTAATGGGCAGACTCGCAAAATACTTTGACATTCCCTATGAGAATTGGGTAGAGGCTATCAAGGTTTCGGTTAAGCCTCAGTTTGTTGACGTCAATTTAAAGGCCTTTGATTTGGGGTATAATTATTAATTGTTTTATGTTAGCTTAAAGGGGATAGAAATAATCAGTAGGAGTGATAAAGATGGGTAATTATTTTCAGCCTGAAATTGAAACAGCCTCCCGTGAGGAGATACTGGCAATTCAAAATGAAAAGATTGTTAAGCAGGTCAAAAACGTTTATGAGAACGTAAAGTATTACCGCGACCTGATGGACGCAAAAGGCGTTAAGCCCGAGGACATCAAAGGGGTAGAGGACATTAAAAAGCTTCCCTTCCTTACAAAGGCGGATTTGCGCGAGGCATATCCGTACGGGCTTCTCGGCACCGATATTAAAAACTGTGTCAGAATCCAGTCAACCTCAGGAACAACAGGCAAGCGCGTTGTTGCGTTCTACACCCAGAACGACATTGATATCTGGGAGGACTGCACCGCAAGAGCAATTGTTGCGGCAGGCGGCACCAACGAGGACGTTGTTCAGGTTTGCTACGGCTACGGCTTGTTTACCGGCGGAGCCGGACTGCACGGCGGCTCTCATAAAGTAGGCTGCCTTACGCTTCCCATGTCATCGGGCAACACCGACAGACAGATTCAGTTTATGATGGATCTCGACGCTACAATCCTCTGCTGCACACCTTCTTATGCCGCTTACATCGGCGAAACTCTTGCTGAACAGGGCTACAAGCCCGAGGACAACAAGCTTAAGGCGGGTATATTCGGCGCAGAGCCCTGGACTGAGGAAATGCGCCGCAGCATTGAAAAGAGCCTCGGCATTAAAGCTTATGATATTTACGGCCTTACCGAAATCAGCGGCCCCGGAGTTGCCTTTGAGTGTGAAGAGCAGAAAGGCATGCATATTAACGAAGATCACTTCTACGTTGAGATAATCGACCCCGACACAGGCGAGGTTCTTCCCGACGGAAGCAAGGGTGAGCTTGTGTTCACCTGCCTTGACAAAGAGGGCTTTCCGCTGCTCCGTTACCGCACACGCGACATATGCGTTCTCTCGCGCGAGAAATGCTCCTGCGGCAGAACTCATGTCCGCATGACAAAGCCGATGGGCAGAAGTGACGACATGATGATCATCCGCGGCGTTAACGTATTCCCGAGTCAGATTGAAACCGTGCTCCTCAAGGAGGGCTACACTCCCAATTACCAGATCGAGGTTGACAGAATCAATAATTCCGACACCTTTGAAATCAAGGTTGAA
>ONCY01000075.1 GCA_900316435.1 uncultured Eubacteriales bacterium
ATTTTTACCGCTTTGCTCCCAACTTCGCATTTCTACTCACACGCCTCTTGCGAGGCGTGACACACATAATCAACACCCCATTCCTCGGCTATCTTTTGATTTCTACTCACACGCCTCTTGCGAGGCGTGACAAGCAGACGCAGACAAGCTCCCTGCGGTACAGAATTTCTACTCACACGCCTCTTGCGAGGCGTGACCGCAAAATGTTGTGTTTTTGCGCGGTCACACCACAAAAGAAGCGGACAATCTCTGATAATTATTCTATTACAGAATTATAAGCAGCATTTTAAAGATTCTTTTCAGGCGAAGTCCCATGTATTTTCAATCATAACTCAGGTTCGCCATTAAATGATAATCACTCCTTCGGGATTATAGGTCTGTTTGTTTCCTATATGCTCTATTTTTCGTTCCCAGTTGTTTCCTAAATAATAGAATCTTAAACTATCATGCTCTTCATCAATAAGCTTAATAAGCTTACTTTTCAGTTTCAAAAATTGAGAACAGTCCAAATCTGCCTCAAAAACCGAATTCTGTACTCGTTGTGCGTGGTTCTGACACTCTTTTGCTACTTTTCTTAGTCTCTTTTTTCCGCCGGGATCAGATGTTGCAACATCATAGCTTATTAGAACCATCATTTTGCTCACCTACCTTAAAAGAAAACAAGGATATTCAGCTAAATCTCCGCGAACATATTTCGCCAACAGGTTACTTTGGATATACGGAATAAGACCGAACGGTACTTTTTGCTTCAAATAAGGATGCATATAATCAGTGCGTTTTTTCTCTTGCCAATTTGTGAGAACCTTTTTTCTGCCCTTATCACTGAGCCATACAGCACCTGATATCTGTTTTTCAAAATCCTTTTCTGTAATTATTCGCAAATTTATCATCGTGAGGGCAAATCGATCAACCAGGCAACGGGTTTCCTCTACCAAATCACAGGCAAGTGAGCTTCGCCCGCTCCGCAAGGCATGGCAATATCCTATGTAGCTGTCCAATCCGACGGTTTCAAGCGCTGACGCAAACTCGTTTGTATAGAGCGTATACACAAACGACAAAAGCGCATTAACCTCATCAAGCGGAGGACGTTTGTTGCGATATGAGAAATGAAGCGTTGTGTTTTTGTTGGTAATCAGCTTATCAAATACAGAGAAATACGACTGCGCGCAATTGCCTTCAATTCCGATAACCTGATCAATCGAATCAGCGGTCAGCAGTTTTTGAGCTCCGTCAGATAATACTGAGATTGCGTTGTGTATTTCCTTATCATCACGCAGTACTGGCGTATCGTGCAGAGTTCGCTTTATTGTCTGTACAGAATTGCAAAACTTAGCCGACATAGTATTTTGCGATAAACGCAATGCGTTTTGACGGAATACATCTATCTGCGCAACTCTGAGAAAAACATTTCCCTTTGTTTCTCCGCAAACTTTTGCCAAAAACTTTCCGTTCGGTGAGTGAAAATTGATTGGAATACACTTACTTACACACTTTCCCATTAAAGCGGGCGAGCAACCCAAATAACTAAAGCACACAATATTTTCGACGTTATCAAACGGAATTCTGAATTTTTCATCGTCGTCCAGCTTGCATACAATGTTTTCTCCGTCAAGAGATAAATACGCATTCTCGTTTGTTATGTATAATGTGTTCAACAGCTTTCTCATACTTTTTCCTCTAATAGCTCTTCAACAGCCTTACTGAGACAAACATGTTTTTTTCGGCTTGGCATGCATATATCCTTCATTGAGCAACCTCCGCATTTCTGCCCCTTTACAACAGGCGGAATTGTTCCCGTACGGATGTGTTCTCTGATTTCACGAAGGATCCCGACCAACTCAATCTCGTATTCAGCATAGTTTTCACTTAACGGAAGCCTTATTCTATTCCGGGTATCGGAATAGTAGATTATCCCGACGCTGTTGCACTGAAACACATAGTCAACACAGATTTTTTGCGCAAACACCTGCATCAAATCCTCGTGATGATAGAGCTGTTTTTGGGGTTGGGTCGGCTTATACTCCACTATGGTGTAGTGATCTCCTGCTATTTCCAAGCAATCCGTCACACCGTATATCCCGTATTGAGGCAAATCATTATATACACTGACTGCAGTATATGAAACTTTTGATTTTGAGTGGTAACTGTTATTAGAATGTACCCTTTCATGCAACAGGTTTGCTTTTGTAACATAATAGTTTTCCGCCCAATCGCAGTCAATCTCAAGCAACCCCCAGCGATGAGGGCAATACAACCAATGCTGTATTGAACGGATAGGGATATCTTCAGCTCTCATATTTTTTTGATCAGCTCAACGCCGCTTGGCAAATCGGCGTCAATTGTAATGCTGTAATCGCCGAAACATCTCGGAGGAGCATATTCTTCCTTAACCTTTACCTTATCAAACAAAATATGGGAAGGGCAATTTCCGAGAATATTGTCATGCTTGAAAACAATCAGCTTTCTCATGCACATTTTACCTCTCGCAGCGCTGTGGTCTTCCTCAAACATATTAACGATTGCGGTCCAGAGCAGCTCAAGGTCGTCGTCGGACAAGTCAGTCACCTTGTTGGCGAGCGCAGCGGAAACATATCCCTCAGCACGGTAGAGCGCGTACGGAATAATGCTCTTTTTGCCCATTTCGGTAGAGCCGGTTTCCATACGGTCTCCCGTTGTTCTCGCCTGACGGGTAATAGTTATATCTTGAATATTTATCGGAGAAACACTTCGGGAAAAGTTAATCTGCACGGGACCTCTGACGATTCCGCAGGGGTTGTCGCCCGTTGACATTACAGCACCAAAAGCCCTTACGTCAAAATAATTTTTGCACATATATTCGCGCGCTTTGATTACATCGTCAGCATTTTTTCCCTTCTGGCCTTTTTTCAGATTCTCAGCTTCATAAGCCTCCTCAAACTTGGTGTTGAGCGCTCTGTCAGCTTTAATCAGGATTCCATATCCCTTTTCACCATCTTTTACAAGCTCAACATAATTGCGAATTTTGCGCTTCAAACACACATCCGTGATAAAACCGTAACCGCTTTCCGCGTCAATTCTTGGGGTGTTTCCCGCGTCGGGATCGCCGTTGGGATTGCCATTCTCCACATCAAAAAGCATAATAAAATCGTATCTGTTGTTAATCATAATGACTGCTCCTCCTTTTGGTCATCTGTTTGTTTTTGATAAAATGCCTGATCCTGCTGATAGTAGCCAATCATAAATCTTCCCTGATCCTTTAGCATAAGTGTATCCGGGAATTCGCCGTTGAGCTTGCCGATAATTTCCTCAATAAGCTTGCTGTAAAATACAGCTCCGCTATCGCTCAGCTTTTTCATATGATTCTGTGAAAGCGTAATAAGCTTTGGAAATACCAGCGCGGGTTTGGACGCTGCCGATGAAAAATAGGCGTCTTTAATCGTTCTGTTGAGCTTTGCGGCAGAAGCCGACTGCTGAATATGCTCCAGCACTGCGAATAACCGCCCGCAAAGATATGCCTGATTGTTGTTTTGTTTGTCGAGAGCCAATTGTAATTCCTCCTTTTGTCCGGATGCTCTTGATTGTCTGTTGATGCACGCCTTGACAACTCCGGCGCGAACCGCATTGATTACTCTGTCGGTTTTTATTCTTGTCACCATACCCGACAGCAAATAGGTCGGATATGGCGTTCCGTAAATAATGGATTTGAATAATACTGCCATTAAAGACGCGTCTATATTTTCTTTATCGCTTTTGGGCGATTTCAATTCTTTTTTCAGTCTCCATAACGGTACAGAGCGAAAATCGCTTCCGATTTGTATATCGCTCTGGTGCTGCGCAACAGCATTCATCATAGCACCTATTTTTCTGCGATAAATAAATTTCAGCGACAATCGCGACGAATTCGGCTTAATTCCGACGATGTAAAAATCAACGCTGTCATAAATATCTTTTATAGCCGCAAAGGACTCCGCGGAGCCTCTTCCGTCTTTAACCTTACTAATCATTCCTTTAAGCAGCTTTTCGGTTTCCTTTTCATCAAGCTTTTCGCTGCTGCCGAACAGAGAGAAATTAAACAAGTCGTTGCACACCTCGTTTTTCTCGCCGCCGCTCACCCAGAATACAACCGTGATATCGTCAACCTGCTGCTTATGAGCTCTGTCGGAAAGGAGGTAATTGAGAGCGTATGTGTATTTTTTCATTACATGCTCAGAAATATTGCTGTTATAGGATTGTTCGTTGCCGTAAGACCAGCCAGCCGAGGTTTTAAAGCCAACCAAAACAGTTCCTGACGGCTGACCTCCCGCCACACCTTTGATTTTATTGTGAATACGGGCAATCGGCAGCGCTTCGCCTGTAACGGCGCACTGGGCAACACTTTCTCCCGATTGGTTTGAATCTTCAAATGAACGCTCCCAAACCTCTTTTATTGATGTGTCCTCGTGAAGAAGAATCTCGGGATGTCCGCTCAGGCAGAAGGCAAAATATGAAGTCTTATACATCTTTCCCAATGCCAAAAGCATAGGGTTTTCAGTTTCCTGCTCGGGTATCCACGCTTCCAAAAACGCCCGGAAAGCGTTAACAATTGGCGTGTCGAGTTCACTGATCCTTTTCAGCGACTCCTCCCTGAACAATGCGTGAGATTTTCTCGCCTTATCAGTTCTGTCATCGGCTGAAAAACCGTCATCGGTTAAATTCAAGCCGAAAATGTACAGTGGACGATGCTCAATCATATTGAAATCTATACCAGGTTTTTCGCTTCTGAGAGGAAGAACAATATTTCTGGGAACAAAGCGCTCCTTCACCTTACCGTTTTTCATGACAGTCTTTTCGGAAAGCTGCCAATTTATCAGATTGTCAATTGTTCCGTCGGGATTTAGCGCTATCAGATAATGTACCGCCTGCTCGGAATAGCCTTCGGGCACCACTTTACCGTCGCGCGCAAGATCGTCATAGTAATCGCACAACGCTGAAATCAACATTTTATTACCTCCCGATACCTATTGACATCAATAATGCCGCCTATCATATGAGGTCTGTAATACTCCGTTGAAGCCTTGTCTGAGAAACTCGGATTCTCCCAGTCTCCGTTGACGGGTATTCCCTTGTCCTCAAAATTGACGCGGTAGCTCATAAAGCCGAGGTCGACGTCACCCATTGATAGGATCTCAGAATTGATCTGACTTAAATCAAAACTGTCCGTCAGCTCGATCTTTTTTACGGGGAATTCCGCGCATCCAAGACACGGCGTGCGGAAGCACTGCCCCTTTTCAAGACGCCGTTTGATAATGTTATAATGCTTCTTTTCATCTTCGTCATCATGCTCACTTTTCAGACCTGTCATTTCAAAGTGAAACTCAATTCCGTATCGGATATTTTTTAAAAGCATTGACGCGCGCTGAGTGCGTTCTTCAGAGGTGAAAATGCTCGGGTCGCCTCCCGCGCCTTTCATTTGACTTTTTACTTTTGCCAAGGAAACCTTGTCCTTTACTTCATTGCGCCGAATGTTGATAAAATCAATCGGATTAAATACGATAATTTTATCAATCTCATAACGAATAGCAGGCTTCCAGTAAACACTCTTCAGCATGCCTTCTAAGGCGCCCGGGGGCGGAACGTCATAGCTTACGCGTTCCAATTTCATTTCGGGTCTGGTAAATAGTGCATAGTCGCCTTCAACTATTATTTTAAAACCTCTCATTTTTTACCTCCTTATCAAATATAATAATCGGCAGCATTAAAACGCACGCCGGTTTCTTTGCTATAGTAATCGGGATTAACAAGGCAGAATACTCCTCCGTATTCTTTGACAGCGCCTTGCCTGAGCAAATCTTCAAGCTCATTTTCATAAAGCGTAAATGTGTATTTTTGAAGCCTGCGGTAGTCAGTGTATCCGTTGGATTTCAGCTGCTCTATCATCAATTTGCTCTGTTCGTCACCTGCCACGGCAACCGCTGCTGTGTTGCTGTCAATCATATTGAACTGTCTTGCGTATGAAGCAAATGGCAGATTGTCAGCCGAACTGCAATTTGAAGCGATGGTATTGCGCCTGATTGCCTCATCATAGAACATAAACAATCGGCGATAGTATTCCCTGATACATTCGGAGTCGGAAATATCCTGATACTCTTCCAACAGCCGTTTGGTAATGTTTACCTTTGCCTCCGGGGACACTCTGTCAAACTCAAATATCTTTATTTCAGCGACTGAACGCTTACCCTCACGGTTACATCTTCCTCCTGCCTGCAATATGCTGTCTAAGCCAGAAAGCTCACGGTATACGGTATTAAAATCCAAATCCACTCCCGCCTCAATCAGTGAAGTGGAAATCACCGTTATTCTCCTGTCATCGGGAACATTTGTCAGATCAGGATAATCGGCGTATAGGCCGCAGAGTTCTTTTTTTATCTTATCAATGGTTTGTTGACGGTCAAACGCTGACATATAAGTCGACAAATGATACTTTCTGCCTGTTGCCGACTGATACAACATCGAGGCGGTCTTGCGGCGGTTTACCACAATCAGCGACGAAGGCTGATTCTGCGCGTCTTGTATCAACGCCTCCTCGCTAACCTTACCAAGAGATAAATAATCGCCCTTTTTAAAGCTTGAAAAGTCTGTTTTATCATTCACCAAATTCTTAATAGCGGTTGACGGAAGCGAATATTTACGTACCAACTGCTCAAAATCAGGCATTGTTGCCGTAAGGAATACAGCTTCGCTGTTTAGCAGCCTTGTAATCTGCGAAACTGCGCGCAAACACGGCTGCAGGTATTCTGTGGGCATCATATGCACCTCATCAAATACGATAATACTGTCTGCCATATTATGAAGCTTTCGCAGTCTGTTTCTTTTGTTTTTATAAACCGACTCAAAAAACTGCACAGAGGTTGTCACGATTATTTGTGCGTTCCAGTTTTCGGTAACGTTCTTAAGTAAGGTCCTGTAGTCCTCGTCGTAATCTTTGTCATCATAACAAAAAGAAGACTGATGGCGGAGGATCTGTGCGCTGTCTCCAAATGTTTTTTCAAACACTTCGACTGTCTGGTCGATGATGCTGTTATATGGGATTACATAAATTATTCTGCGTTTGCCGCTTCTAATTGCGCGCTCCAAAGCGAACTTCATACTGCACAGTGTTTTTCCGCTGCCTGTCGGCATATTCATGAGATAAATATCTGATTTCGTATCTGCTTTTTCATAAACCTGCCTTTGAACTCGCGACCTTGCTTTCTGAAGCCCAGTTTCACAGACAAACTGTTCAAATTTGTTATTGAGCTTTCTCAGGCACTCGGAAAAATCGCTCTGCAACTCTAAATCTTTTCTGCCTGTACAAAAGCTTGCGGTATCAAGTGAATCGGCATCAGTAAGACACGAAAAGCAGTACCGTGTAATAAAGGCAAATCTTTCAAGGAACCTCTCCTTGTCGTTTTGAACATCTTTAAAACACTCCTTGATTATTTTGTCGTTTGCAGGGCGAAAAACAAGCTCTTTCTTATAATCGGAATAATCATCAAACCGCTCAGGGTGCGACAGTCTGCCATAAAGCGTCGCATCCTCAATTTCGTCCGACCGTGTACCGCCGTCGGGCAATCCCGTGTGATGACCCGCGATACAGTAACAGGCAATAAGCGAAACAGGAGAGCGCATAAGCTCAGGAAAAGCCAAAGCTCCGCATACAGCGTGTTCAACGCGCTTATTATGTTTGCCGTTTATTTTATCCTGAAAGGCTTGCTGATATTTTCCTATATCATGTAACAGTCCGATGTTATAAATAAAATCCTTTAACGGCTCTATTGAAAAAACTCCTGCAATTTTTGCCGTAGCAATACTGTGTTCTGCAACCGACTGCAGCTCTTGAGTCAGTTCGTTACGGTGAGCTATTTTCATTTTCTTCTCATCTCCTTTGACGGTTAATCGCTTTATTAACGGATTACAACAAACTATGTAGATAAATCAAACATATAATTCGACGCAGGAAAGCATTTATTGTGTAAATTATATCATATTATTATAACATTTTCAAATATTTTTAAACATCCCATAAAAATCTGCTTTTTGCAGACAGTAATCACTCACTTTTACACTACCTTATTACAGGATTAAATGCAACAAATTTTCCATAAAATCAGCTGAAAAGTTGCAGTTACTTTTTCATTCAAGCCTTTTACATCTATCTTACATCTATCTTTCAATACGCTTGAATGAAAAAGTGAAGCTAAGGTAAAAACACGTTAGCAGTCATTTTCGTCCAAGCAGATTGAAATTAGAGCCTGTTTCGACGCGCAAAACGCGGA
>ONCY01000016.1 GCA_900316435.1 uncultured Eubacteriales bacterium
ATGGTTTTATCGGTTCGATCCGCGTCGCCGACGGCGCGAAACTCGTGCTAAACTACGGCGGAACAATAAACAAGGGCTTTTCCCATTATGTCGGCGGAACATGGACAACAAACGCGATCGAAGGCAACAGAACGCTCAAAGGTTCAACAAACGGCGCTACGCACTACCTGTCTAAGTCGTGGATCGGCGAAACCTCTGAATCGCGCCGCAGCCTGAGTGCCGTTGCTATCAACGGTCAGGGCGCGGGAATTACCGCCGCGTCAGGCGACCGCTTTGTTGACGGCACCGATACATGCGGACTGCGCATTCACGGCAACGTGCAAGGTCAAATCGCTGATAACATGACAGATTACAGCATGAATGTCCCCGGCTACTCAACCCTTGAGGTTACGGGCACCCCGAAATACAGCGACACCGATAATTATTTTTACTATATAGTAGCTGACAGCTCCGCCAACGGCGGCAAAGCATTCAAAGAGCCCGAGGGTGCGGATTATATCGTATGCTACCGTTACCTTGAGGGCGGAAAGATAGGCTGGTACCTCAGACAGAAGCCGTCAGTTACCCTTACAAACAAGCTTGTCCGCGCCGGCGACAGCTCAAACGGCAGCATGGTTATGTCCGTAAACCTGAACGGTTTCGGATATGAGTGGAGCGAAAATCAATCGCAGAATTCAATTGATTTCAGCATTACCAAGGTTACCGGCACAAACAGCGCCTCTCTAACCACCGTAACCGACAGCATTTCTCTTGCGGCAATTTCGAATATCAAAAACAATCCTTCGGGGCGTTTCAGCAATGTTGTAACCGATACAGATGACTCAAGCGGCATTGAATATCTGGTATCATTCGATTATCTGTACGACAACAGCACCCCTGTCGATCCCACCTATTATACGGTTGAGGCAAACTACCATGTTGTCAGGGACAGCGGAAGCTACGATGACACGCCGCGCGCTGTATCTATGACTTTGCGGGCAATGATGAGCTTCACCCATCAGGCGGATACAGCGACTCGATTATGACTACATTCCCGTACAGCACCTCTCCCGCGGGGCGGGACGAAGCTCTGCTTCGCGTTTATCTGCCTTACGGCGTTACAGGTTCATTGGCCGTAGCGGAAAACGACAATCACTTCCGCTTTACAACCGATACCTCTATCGACGCTGAGCTTGAATCATGCACAACCGTAACAAGCAATTACGCGTCAGCTGCCGAAGCATACGCCAACAGTCACTTCGGCGTAACAATCGGCGGCAGCGAGCTTTCGGGCGGAGTAAGCAAAACCCTCAGCACCGCTGTATCGGAGTATGTCTGCACGGTTTATTCCTATAAGAATCTTTCAGTAAATGATATTTCCCAGCTGTCGGCAAACGGTTTACAGCTTAATCTGACGGTATCCGGTCTTGAAAAAGACGGAGCCTCGGTCGGAACAGGCAGCCCCTCGGCGGTAAACAACGGCGAGCTGCGGATACAGACCGCCGGAACATATAAAATCACCTTCCGCTTCAATACGCGCACGCAAGGAACACAGGTATTTGTAGTCAACGGCAATCTCGGCGACGCACTTGTAGACTCGGACGGACAGCTTACTGACGAATTTGTCCTGAGCAAAGCGCCTTATGAGAGCAACTACGGCGAAACCCTGAGCTGGAACGCCGCGGATATTATCCGCTCTAATTCAAACGGCGTGATTTCCGCCGAACTTACGGCGGATCAGGACGACAAACTTGTCAGCCTTAACTACCGCCTTACACCGACGGGTACATACAGCTCGCCTGTAATGGTGCCCATCGGCGCCAACAGACTAAACAACGCAAATGTAGCCGCGCTGACAATCAGCGACTCATCGTTCAAGTATTGGGAGATACGCAAATCAGGCAACAGCACCGCGCCTGTTTACGCAAGATGCTATGACGCGGAATTCTCCTACTGCATAATGGACGACTACTGGATTTCGCCTGTGTTTGAAGCGGCTACAGGCTCAAAAAGCGCAAGGCTCAATCCCGACGCGCTTAAGAATTGCGACGAGGACTGGCTTGCGTGGACTTATAACGCGGGCGACACGCACGGAGTAGGAACTCTTATTTTCCCGTCCGAAGACCTTACCTTTACAAATCTCAAGGACAAGGTAAATTTTGTCAGGGTTCCAAAAGGCACAATGACTTTAGACGCCGAATGGACAAATGTCTGGAATCAGACTGAGGATCTGGACGTTCAGGACGGCAAGACCTTTACGCTTACCTCCTGGGGCGACGGTAAAAAAATGAACGGAGAATGGACGGATTCCATTACGCTTACCCAAACCGAATATAACCGCAACCGCTGGACAGACAGCGATGGAAACCTCAGCGCTAACGGCAGAAGCGATTACCTTTACTCCGATTTTGAAATTGCTTTCAGGGACGGCGCGCCTAAAGAAATCTACTCAAGCAGCGGCTACAGAACCGGCGCGGTCTTTGAGCTTTGCGGTACACTGGGCGACGGAGATACCTTTTCCCCCAATACATATAAATACAGATCCGATCAGATTAACTTCAAAGCGGCAATCGTCGCAAAAGCGACGAGCTATTCTACCGACGGAGCGACCCGCCGAATCCAGTGCAACGATATTTCAACCGGCAATCTTACAAAGATGAACCGAATCGAATTTGCCAAAAGTTACTTTAATACGCCTACAAACTCAAAAGCGATCATGAAGGTGACCGCGTATTTGGTTGACAGCGAAAACAACGTGACGCTCAGTAATCCGGTTTATATATGTTTGTACGATACATCGCTCAGAAATTTGGCAATCAGCGCCGGATAATTATGTAATAATTCCCTATTTCTTGAAAGGAGAATTAATGTTGGATGAAAAGATAAGAAAGAAGTATACAAATCCCGAGTTTTTATTTATTACGGTAAAGCTTACAGACATTATTGCTGTGACAAGCGTCGTTGAGGAATTCAGCGATACCGTAATTGACGGCGACGACTGGGGCTGAGGAGATTGATTGTATTGAAAGTGAAAAGACAAATCAAACATATAACCGCCCTGTTTATGGCGATATCTCTAATATTCGCTTCTGCCGCGCTTGTATCGGCAGATACGCTGGTTTCAATAAACGGATTTTCATTTTATACAAATTCGGACGGTGAAGCGGTTATCGCGGGATGTGACAAGAGTCTCACCGATATCGAAATTCCCGACAGTCTGATTAATGCAAAGGTCACGGAAATAGCAAATAATGCATTTTGGGGCAATGGCAGCCTTAAGTCTGTATCTTTTGAAAAAGCGGACGGACTTCACAAAATCGGCAGCAACGCTTTTTGCGGATGCACGGCGATTTCGTCGGTGGCGCTTCCATATCCCGTTGAGCTGGGGTATGGCGCTTTTCAGGGGTGCACGGAATTGGAATCTTTCAGCGCAGCTGAGGGATTGACAAATATCCCGGTACAGGCTTTTAACGGATGTGAAAAGCTCTGCGATGTCAGGCTCCCTGATTCTTTAACTTCAATCGATGATTATGCCTTCGCGAACTGCGCCTCGCTCTCAACAATAACTATACCCGCATCAGTAACATATATATCGAATGACGCTTTCCCGGACAGCCCCAATGTTACGATCCGCTGCGATTACGGTTCGGCGGCATACACCTACGCAATAGAAAATAATATTACATGCTCGCTGCTTGATCCAATTGATTTAGGCGACGCAAATAACGACGGTGTTATCAATATCAACGACGTAACCGCTATCCAGCGCCATGTTGCCGAAATGCAAATGCTTGAAGGGCTGCTCTTCATAGCAGCCGACGTCACTCAAAACGGCAAAATCGAAATATCCGACGCAACGACAATGCAGATGTATTTTGCGGAGTATAATATAACCGAGCCGATAGGTGAAAAGATCGTGCTTAAGGCGTCAGACAGCAACAAATAATATAAAGAAGCTTAAAGAGTACCTGAACATTCGGACAGGTGCTCTTTAAATCTATAAAGAAAATTTCTAACTAATCCAATAACGTCTGAGGTGACTTGGTGAATTCATCAGTGAGCCGGACGTTTTTTTATAATCTATATTCGTTATGTTCAAAACATCATTTTCTTCCATTGGATAGTGATGTAAATGTCAAGTGAAAATGTCGAAAAACGCTCATTTAAAATGTACAATTTTGAGCGGACAATCAGTCGTCGATTTTGAAAACGGCTGATTGGTTGTCAGGATGGTAGGTCTGAATTCATATCTTGCAGCGATAAGCTCGTTTTATAGCGTAAAACCCTTAGCTGCGTTCATTCACAGCTAAGGGCTCGATTCATATTTTTTATTCCCACTCGCTTAATTCATATCGATACTAAGCATACTATTCTTCAACCCAAAACAAATCATCAAGTGATTTGCCGAGGGTATGGCAAATAGCGATACATAGCTTGATTGTTGGGTTATAATCCCCTTTTTCGATAGCATTAATCGTTTGTCGGCTGACGCCCACCTTTTCGGCAAGCTGTTGCTGAGATAAATCAAGTGCGGCACGAGCACTTTTCAATTTCAGATTTTTCATTTACTTCTCTGCTCCGCGTTTTTCCAAATTCATTTTAATAACGGAAAGGAGCCCCAAAGCAAACGAACATGCCGAGGCAATCAAATACAAAACGAGGATAGAGAGCTCACCGTCATTCCATAACACATCTCCTTTACCAATTCCCGACAGGAAAAACAAAACACTTACGATTCCGTACGAGAAAAAAGAAATAGCAGATTGCATATTTCGTTTCTGCGAGTTTGAAAAATACGCGTCTTTTAGAATAGATATCGCCAAGAATAACGAAAATGATAGGATGATTCCAAGAAACATTTGCACTTCAGCGCCTGCCCATTTAACATTAAAGGTATGCAATAATCCACAGATAAAACAATAAAACATCAAAAAGAAAAACGAGAATTTATAAGCGATATTTCTCGCTAAAAGCTGACGTTCATCGTAATTTGCTTTCTTGTTTTTAAATAAACGAACAATTGCAACAAACAAAACAACAACAACGCAAATGATAATCGGAAACAGAACATTGTCAAACATATAAAGCACTCCTCTCAGATGATTTTGACAACCATCATTGCAAGCTTATTGTAACATATCATTTGAATTTTGTCAAGTTTATTTTACATATTGTCATCGATATTTATTTATCTTATACTAATCCTTGATTAAAACTTTCAATAGATGTTAGCGGAAAATTTTGCAGAACAAGGCGGAGGGCGCAGGAATCCTGTCGGATTCCGAGGACGACAACGCGGTTATGTGGAATTTAACGCAACAGATGTTAAAGTGTTTTATTGGATATTAGTATAAGCTTTCCGACAACCGCGTTGAGCAGGAAGCCCATGCCCATTGCGAGGATTGGAATGATCGGGATACAATAGCGGATGTTTTCGGTGCATACATACGGGAACTGGAAGCAGAACAGGATATACGACACAAAAATTGTGACAAAAATCAACGCGAAGAACAGCTTTATCGGCATATCTACGTCGTTTGATTTTTTCCAGATGAAATATATCAGGCCTATAAGACCGATGAACGCCAAAACAGCCGCAAAAACAACAAGCGCTGTTTCAACCCCGAAGCCGTCGCCTTCTTTATGATACTCGTCAAACAGCGAGGTCTTGAACAGGGCGATAATCGGGTTGTACTCGTTATAAGGCGCATTGTACATTGTAAACGCCTCGAACGGATAGTTGAACTGCGACAGGTCAAAGTCAAACAGCCTCTGGATTGCCGGAATATGCTCGACCGACATCCTTGTCATTTTTACATCGGGTACAAAAGTAATTGAAATGCCAAGCTTGATTGCGTTGCGTATCCCCCACCATAATCCGAGCGGAGCGCAAACAGCGCCGAACGCCGCGTACTGTCCTATATATCTGAGCGGCTTTCTGATATTTTTGATAAGCACCCACAGGAACACAAGCGCTATCGCGGGCGCGACCATCCATGCGGAAAGCTTTGTCATCATGCCCAAGCCGACGCAGAGCGCGATAGGCAGGATATACAGAATAGTCTGCTTGTAATACCACTTTACGGTCCAGAGCATTGCGAGCAGCATAAACAGCGTGCAGAGCATGTCGTTATTATACGCACCTCCGAAAATAATGAAGGTGCGGTAGAAGCACGGAACCGCCATTGCGGCAACAAGTCCTGCGCCCTCTAACTTTACAAGCTTGAAAATGCGGTAGCAGACCACCATGCTCAGTGCCGAGTAAATCATGGGCAGGATCTGGATTGCCTCCTGAGCCCATCTGATATCAAGACCGAGGAAGGTAAAAATATCCATTCCGAGAGCCATAAGCATATGGTGCAGTGGCGGATGATAAAACTGCCAGCGCTGGGTTATATCAAAATCAGGCAGCGACAAGCCGTTTTCGTACCAGTAATTGATATATGAAAGGTGGCCGTGCTGTCCCGAAAACGAGCCTATATCATGCTGCATTTCGGTTGAGCTGTATTTCAGGCAGTAGCAATAGCGGAGAACAACGCCGATAATAATCATCAGAAACACTACGCGGTCGACACTGAGCGACTTTTCAAAATAAAGCACTGCCGCAAGCTGAATAATGATAATAAGTGCTGGCACAAACATCATCAGCGCGTTGTTGTGATTATCGTCGACCAGCATTGAATACACAATGATAACCAATGCCGACATCGACGCAAGGTATATATTGACCTTTAAGCTTTTGCTCGGTCTGCCCAGAAGAAACAGCGCGGCAGTCGCAAGTACAAAAATCACAGCCTCAGCGAATATGCCGTCGAAGTCAACGTGATTTACCTGAGCAAAGCCCATCGGAATCAAAAGCAGACAGAACAGCGCTACAAAAACAAACGGGTGCTTTAGGACTATACCAAAAACCGTGTCAAAGGTTTGCTGTTTTGCGATCGGTTGTTTTTCCATCACTTACTTTCCTTTTCCTCGTGATATTCCTTTTCAGTGTTTACGTTCCAGATGTTGTCTTTGTTTGTTTCGCCCGACAGAATGTTCTTGACGGTTTCAAACGAGGTGCACATACTGTGGTCGATATTGTTGTAGCGGTGCTGGCCGTTGCGTCCTACACAGAAAAGGTTTTCGATCGAATCGAGATAAGTCCTGAGCTCATCCATGTGCTCGTATGTGTCAAAATACGCGGGATACGCCTTTTTAACGCGCTCAACGTGGAAGTCGAGAACGTCGCTTTCCTGCCCGATAAGCCCCATTTTGACCATCTCGGACACGCCCATTCTGCCGAAGTCCTCGTCCTTCATGCTCCACATTTCGTCGCCCTCGTTGCAGAAGTATTCAAGCCCCATCCAAACGGTGTTTTCGATATCACTGACCATGTACGGCGACCAGTTGTTGTAAATCTGGAAGCGCCCCATCTTTACGGTTTTGTCATGCACATAAACCCAGTTGTCGGGCACGATATTGCCCATGGTCTTTGTCTTTGTCTCATTTTTGAGATTGAGGTGCTTAAGCAGCACGCCCACCGTCATATAGTCGCGGTACGGCAGACCTGATGCGATTTCATGGAACTTTTCGGGTACATCGTTCATTCCCTCTACCAAGTCCTTGACGGGCATTGATGAAATAACGTAGTCGCCCTCAACCGTGACGCGCTCGCCGTCCTTTTCGTAAACAAGCCCCGTCAGCTTATTGCCGTCCTTGATAAGGTTTACTACCATGGCGTTCATTATGATTGTGCCGCCCATTTTCTCAAAATCGGCGGCGGTGATGTCCCATAGCTGACCCGGGCCGAGCTTTGGATACGCGAACTCCTCGATAAGCGAAGTTTCGACCTTTCGGTTCTTTTTGTGGAACATCTTACCGAAGATGTCGCCGAGCACAGCCTTAATAGAAAGCCCTTTTACGCGCTGGGCGCCCCATTCGGGAGAAATTTCGCTTGGGTGTCTGCCCCAGAGGTTTTCGGTGTAGTTTTCAAAAAACATCGAATAGAGCTTTTTGCCGAAGCGGTTAATGTAGAAGTCCTCGAGCGAATTTTCCTTTCTTTTGAAAATCGCGCTTTTAAGATAGCTGAATCCGACTACGATAGTGGTCCCGAAGCCCATATTTTTAATCGTATCAAACTTTAGCGAAATGGGATAATCAAAGAACTTTGAGTTGAAGAAAATACGCGACAGACGGTTCCTGCGCAGCATTACCCTGTCGGTTTTTTCGGGGTCGGGTCCGCCTTCACATACAGTTGATTCCCTGCCCAGAGCAACGTCGTCATAAGGCATTGCGCCCTGAGTGGGGAGCATCTTTTCCCACCATTCGTTTACCTCGGGAACCTTGGAAAAGAAGCGGTGTCCGCCCATATCCATGCGGTTGCCATTGTAATTTACAGTCCGGGAAATACCGCCGAAGCGGCCGCTCTCCTCAAATACGATGACTTCATAATCCTTGCTTTTGTCCATCAGCTCATAAGCCGCTGTCAAGCCCGCGGGACCCGCGCCGATGATTAATACCTTCTGCATTTTATTTACACCTTTTCACATTATTTTTTCTTTCTGTAAAGAAGCACCTTTCTCGCCGCATAATTCCATATAAGAACAATAAGAGTAGAGAAAACCCATACCAGCATATAGTGCCAGCCGATTTGAATATTGAAAACCCAAAGCAGCAGTTCCTTAATAAGCAGCCCTACCACGCCTATAACGGCATAGGCTGCAAACTCGCCGGCTGCATTTGTTTTTTCGCTTTTCTCCTGAAAAACAAACAACTTTGAGAGAATGAAATTTGCAATAAGTCCCAGCACAAACGCTATGCCCTGAGAGAAATATACATAAAAGCCCTCGGCATCTTTGAACACAAAATGCTGTATCAGCCAGAGCGCGCCGCCCTCAACCAGGGTAGCGATACCTCCGACAAAACAATAGCGGAAAAACTGAATAAACACATTTTCGGTCTTTTCAAAGAAAACACCCTTAAAATTGCCCTTGGCAATCAACGAAAAAAGTTCCTTCATGCGCCCTCCAAAACGGCAAAATGCTTTTTACTTGCCGCATATCTTATTTATTATATCATTTGTTTACACAAAACACAATAATTTTTTGAGATTTTTTATACTGATTCCTGATAAGAAGTAGACTTAGATTTGCGAGGATATTTTTCGCAAGACGATGCGAAGGACGCCGCAAGGCTGGCGCCTTGCAAGGACGACAACGAAGTATTGAGGAAAACAGACCGCAAAAATTGTCTACTTTTTATTAAGTTTCAGTATTATATAAAAAGCAACCGTGCGGACAAAAGCGCCGCACGGTCAGGTTTTATTTTTTTGTAATTGTGATATTTGCCTGATATTTTCCGTAAGCCCAGCAGCTTGTTGTGCCGCTGAAGCGGAAGGTAACGGGCATTTCTACCGAACCGGTTTTACCCGAGGAATTTGAGGTATCGATAACCGCTGTGATCTGCGACGCCGAGAGCTTGTCGAGGTCGCTTTTGTAGCCTATTACGGTTACGTCTATGCTTTTTGAAGTAACCGTTGAGGTGTAATCGTCGGAGAGACCTTCAACCTTAAATTTATCGACCGTGAAGCTCTTTGACGAAAGACCGCTTAAATCGAGCGAAACCTTAGCGGCAGTGTAGTTATTGATACTCTTGCAGTTTTCGGGTATCTTTATGCCGAGATTGTCAAAGTCAACCTTCTCGTTGCGAATGCTCGAGAAATCGATAGGCTCAAGCTGAACGCTTTCCATCTTTTTCAGCGTATCGGCAGGCCCCGCTATACGCAGATCGGTGGGGCTGATCGTTATCATGTCATCGGTGATAGTCAGTCCTTCTGGCTTATTGACGAACGTCGGCTCTACCTTTACCGTCTTTTCGGGAAGGACAGTTACCGTAGCCTTAACACTCTCGGTGCTCATGTCGAGCATCTTTTTTGATATTTCGTTGTTGTTTTCGTCAAACAAAACCAAGTCGGCGTCGACCTCGGTGGATTTGTTCAGTTTATTTGAAATACTCGCCTTTGCGACGACCTTTTTGATTTTAAGCACATCGGTTTGAGGCCCCGATATCTTTACGGTGCTGTGCGACATTGAGGTCGAGCCGTAATAGCCATCCTCAAGATAAAACACAACTCCGTCCTGGATTTGAAATTCGCTCTCCTTAAAGTAATCGATTGTGACGCTCAGCGTCGACGGAGAATAGCTTTTTATTTCAAAATTGCTTCCGGAAGAGCGCTTTGCCGCCGAAACGGGCAGAGTGTAGTTGCCGACCGAGTTGATAGAGCCTGCCGAAGCGGTGACCGTGATATCATCCTCATTTAAAAGCCCCAACACCGTTCGGTTGCCCGAAACCGTTACCGTAGCCTTTGGATCGTCGGCGGTAAAGACCTGCAGCCCCAGATTGCGCGATTCATCGGAAAGCTCAGACTGAATCGGAACGTCACTGATAGTAAACGTTGTGTTGACGTCCGAGGAGTTAAAGCTCATGTATATCCAAATCACCAGCGAAACGAGCACGGCGAATAAAAACAGGATATAGTTCTTTTGCATCCAGCGTCCTAAAAGGGATTGTTTTTTCATTGCTTCTTCCTCCCTTTTCTGAGCTTGCGGTATTTGCTCTCCTCCTCTTCAAACTCGTCAAGAAGCAGCTCGTTCAGTCTTTTTATAAGCTTATCGCGGGTAAAGTCGCGCTCAAGCTGACCTTCAACAGCAATGGAGATAACGCCTGTTTCCTCGCTGACAACAAGAACCACGGCGTCGCTCTGTTCGGAAATGCCGAGCGCAGCGCGGTGACGGGTTCCCAGGTTGATATCGACATTTTTATTGGCGGTAAGCGGTAAAATGCAACCTGCGGCAAATAGTTTTCCGTCGCGGATAATGCTAGCACCGTCATGCAGCGGAGCCTTGTTAAAAAATATATTTCCAAAAAGCGCTACCGACGTTTCGGCGTCAATTACAGTACCAGTTGAAGCAATATCCGACAGCATTGTCTCGCGCTCAAACACCAAAAGCGCGCCCGTGCGCGAACGCGAGAACAGAATTGAGGTATCGGCGGCGTCGACTATCGACTTTCTGACCGCCTTTTCCCATTCGTCGCTCCTGCCGTACTTTGAAAAGATCTTGATATACTTGCGCCATTTTTTTGTTCTGCCCACCTGCTCCAGCGCTTTTCGGATCTCGGGCTGGAAAATAACGACGATGATAACAACCGACGCCTCGAAGAAAGCCCTCAGCAGCGTAGACAGCATCACCAGGTTAAATACGGAGGATAAAATATATACGGCAAGCAAAAGCAGCAGACCTTTTAAAAGCTGCACCGCCCGCGTTTCGCGTATAAGCTTGAACAAGCCGAACACGATCAGTGAAATGGCAAGAATGTCAACAACATCGCGAAACTGGATAGTTTTGATAATTGACCACAGGTTCTCAAAAAATTCCACATTCATCCTCCTTCCTCGGTGAGTCCATTCTTAGTTTTTATTTTAACACATTTTATTGCTCAATTGCAACCTTTTTGGGAAGAAGATTTATAATTTTCTTTAAAGAAAGTAAAAAATAATCGATCTGAGCGGGTTTGGTATAGACGGACATGACCGCGCGCACCGTTCCCTGCTCCTCTGTTCCGAATGATTTATGCGCCATGGGAGCGCAGTGAAGCCCGGCTCTTACAGCTATATTGAAGCGGTCGTTAAACAGCGAGGCAATCTGCTCGCTGTCATGGCCTCGCACATTGAAGGAGATTACGGGCACATGAGTTGTAATCTGCGGGCGCTCCGTGTACAAAACCACATCGCGCATTGAAGCAAGGCCGTCGTACAGCCTTTGGGCTTTAGCGGTTTCTATGCGCAATATCTGCCCTTCTCCCCTTTCCATAACGAATCTGAGTCCTGCGTTCAGACCCGCGATACCCGGAAGGTTCGGCGTGCCGCTTTCATATCTGTCGGGAAGCGTTTCGGGCTGTTCAAGGCTTGATGACATGCTGCCCGTGCCGCCCTGAGTGAGGCTCTCGGGCAGAATATCGGAATTGACTGCCAATATTCCTGTTCCCATGGGGCCGTAAAGCCCCTTATGCCCCGGAGCGCACAGAAAGTCTATTCCGCTCTCGCCCATATTTATCGGCACAACGCCTGCCGACTGAGCCGCGTCGACGCAAAACAGAATGTTGTATATCCTGCACAGCGCGGCAATCCGCTCAACAGGAGGTCGGATGCCGAATACATTTGAAGCAGCGGTGCATACAACAAGCTTTGTATTATTTCTTATAGCGTTTCGGAAGCTCTCGATCGTCGCCTCGTCGTCGCCCTCAAACACCCGGGCAACCGAAAAGCTCACTCCACTTCGCTTCAAGTATTCAAGCGGGCGGGCGACGGCGTTGTGCTCCAGCGATGAAATAACCGCGTGGTCGCCGCTTTTGAGCAGCCCTTTTATAACGGTATTAAGCGCGGTCGTGCAGTTGTCGGTAAATATTATCCTTTCGGGGCTTTCAACGCCGAACAGGGCGGCGGCGTTTTCACGGCAGTTAAAGATTATCTCGGAAGCCTTAAGCGACATTTTGTGACCGCTGCGCCCGGGATTGGCGCCGTAGTTCTGCATGGCGCTGCTGACCGCTCGCACAACGGCCGGCGGCTTTGGAAATGTTGTAGCCCCGTTGTCAAAGTAAATCAATCGGCACCATCGGCAAAAATGCCTTTATACGGTATTCCTTTCATTTGCAGCAGCTCCACCGCGCGTGTAAATCGGTTGGGTACTACCAAACTGTAGCCGCACGAGCCCTTTCGCAGGTGCGCGGGCGTGCGGATCAAGCGCGTCGGGATTTTATGACCGCGAAGCAGCTCCCTTGCCTTCATGGCATTTGTCATGGACGCAAAGGTAATGATGTTCTCCATTTTTTCACCTCATTGAAATCAGTATATTCCTACGCTATATACTATGAGGAAAAACGGACGGAGGTTATTTGATTAATTCTATTGCGCAAGAGAAAAAGGCGTGCCGAAGCACGCCATTTATAATTCATTATTGGAATTTATCTGCGAGCAGGTCGCTCATATCGTACATACCCGGCTGCTTGTCCGCAAGGAAAACCGCGGCGTTTACCGAGCCTGCAGCGAAAACCTCCTTGGACTGCGCCTGATGAGATATTGTGACGACCTCGTCGTGTCCGGCGAAGATTACCTCGTGCTCGCCTACAATCGTTCCGCCTCTTACCGAGTGGATACCGATCTCGTTCTTTGAGCGCCTTTTGCGGTAGGCGTGTCTGTCGTAAACATACTGAGGCTCATCGCTCAGTGTTTCGGATAATCCGTCGGCAATCATCAGCGCCGTGCCGCTGGGAGCGTCGACCTTGAGATTATGGTGCTTTTCGACTATCTCGATGTCAAAGCTGTTTCCGAGAACCCTTGCCGCCTGCTTTGAAAGCTCTATAAGCAGGTTGATTCCGAGCGACATATTTCCCGAAAAGAATATTGCGACCTTTTCGGAGGCTGCCTTTATCTTCTCGATTTGCTCCTGAGAGTAGCCCGTGGTGCAGATAACGCACGGAACTCCGTTTTTAAGCGCGTAACCGAGCATACCGTCGAGAGCGGCGGGATTTGAAAAGTCGATTATTACGTCGGGCGCTTCGGCAGCACCGTTAAAGGACGGATAAACGGGAAAATCGTTTTTGTTCTCACCGAACGCGTCAACTCCGAAAACCGTTTGGCAAGCCGCGTTTTCTTCAACCGCCCGAGCCACAAAGCCGCCCATCTTACCGTTGCAGCCTACAATTGCTATATTGGTCATCATTACACTTCCTTATCAAAAGGCCGGCACAAAATCCGCTTTGCGCCGGCTCTTTCTTATTATTGTTTCAAATTTTACTTTGTATACTTGTCAAGCAAGTCGTACTTTGCAAGGCAATCCTTGAGGTTGTGGTAGCCTGCGGTGCTCATGGGAACAAGCGGAAGCCTGCATTCGCCCGCGTCAAAGCCGAACAGATTCATAGCGGTCTTGACGGGAATCGGGTTAACGTCACTGAACAGAATGTTCATCAGCTCAAGGTAGTGGAAGTGGAGCTTCTGAGCCTCGGCAAAATCGTTGTCAAGGCAGAGCTGACAGATGTTGTGCATTTCTTCGGGGCAGATATTGGCGAATACCGAAATAACGCCCAAGGCTCCCAGCGACATGAACGGTACGGTCTGGTCGTCGTTGCCCGAGTAGATATCGAGCTTATCTCCGCAGAGTGAGCGGATAAGCGCGACCTGGCTGATATCTCCGCTTGCTTCCTTTGCCGCCGCGATATTGGGGTGCTTGCACAGCTCGGCATAGGTCTTGGGCTGGATGTTGCAGCCTGTGCGCGAGGGCACATTATAAAGAATCAGGGGCAGGTCAACCGAATCGGCAATCACGTTAAAGTGCTTTATCAAGCCTGCCTGTGAGGTCTTGTTGTAGTAAGGAGTTACGGTAAGAAGCGCGTCGATACCGTACTTCTGAGCCGCTTTTGACAGCATTACCGCTGTTGAGGTATCGTTGCTGCCCGTACCCGCGATAACAGGGATTCTGCCGTTGATTTTTTCAGCGACAAACGCGAGCACCTCGCAATGCTCCTTTTCGGAAAGAGTAGCCGCCTCGCCTGTGGTGCCGCAGGCAATAATAGCGTCTGTCTTGTTCGCTACGTGGAACTCCAGCAGGTCAGCAAGCACCGGATAATTAACGGAGCCGTCTGAATTCATGGGAGTAATAAGCGCCACGCCCGAACCTGTAAAAATGTGGTTAGCCATAATACGCCTCCATATTGTTATTTATTAATCCATATAACCTTCCGCGCAAAGCAGCTCGGCAAGCAGAACAGCGCCGCCTGCTGCGCCTCTTAAGGTGTTGTGTGACATACATACGAACTTGTAATCGTACTGGGTATCCTCTCTGAGTCTGCCGACTGATACCGCCATACCGTTCTCAAGGTTTCTCTCGGACTTGATCTGAGGACGGTCGGGCTCAGTGAAGTAGTGGAGAAAGTGCTTGGGAGCGCTGGGAAGCTCAAGCTCCTGGGCTCTGCCCTGATAGTTCTCCCATACATTGATGATCTCCTCAACAGAGGGCTTTTTAACGCCTTCTTTAAAGGACATGAACACTGCCGCTGTGTGGCCGTCGGAAACGGGAACGCGCAGGCACTGTGATGTGATAGCGATATCGTCGGTGAGAGCTATCTCGTCGCCCTCAACGTGACCCCAGATTTTGAGCGGCTCTTTCTCGGACTTCTCTTCCTCGCCGCCGATGTAAGGAATAAGGTTATCTACCATTTCAGGCCATGTCTTGAAGGTTTTGCCCGCGCCCGAAATTGCCTGGTATGTGCAGGCGAGAACCTTGTCTACGCCCAAAGCCTTGAGCGGGTGGATTGCGGGAACATAGCTCTGGAGCGAGCAGTTTGACTTAACCGCAACAAAGCCGCGCTTTGTGCCGAGGCGCTTTCTCTGAGCTTCGATGATTTTGATATGATCCGCGTTGATTTCCGGGATAACCATAGGAACGTCGGGTGTAAAACGGTGAGCTGAGTTGTTGGAAACGATCGGGCACTCCGCCTTGGCGTATTTTTCCTCAAGAGCGCGGATTTCGTCTTTTTTCATATTTACCGCACAGAAGCAGAAGTCTACCTTGGAAGCGACTTCCTCAACCTGCTCGGCGTCCATTATTACCATATCCTTGTATTTTTCGGGAAGAGGGGTTGTCATGTGCCATCTGCCCTCAACAACGTCGCCGTACTTTTTGCCTGCGCTTCTTGAGCTTGCCGCAAGAGCGGTGACCTCAAACCAAGGATGGTTCTCAAGCAAAAGCGCAAAACGCTGTCCTACCATACCGGTAGCTCCGATGATTCCTACATTAAACTTTCTCACTGTGATTCCTCCGATTGAAACAAATTTGAAAAAACGGTTGCGATATTTCGAAAAATATACTATTATATACAGAGCAAATGTCCGCAACCGCAAGATACAGGATTATTTCCAAATTACCCTACTATATAATATATCATTTTACGGCTTTATTGTCAATTATTTTGCCGTTGTATTTTAATCATTATTAAAACAGAGGCGATTTTTTTATGAAAACCAGTGATTTTTATTACGAACTGCCAAAAGAGCTTATCGCTCAGACGCCCGTTGAGCCGCGCGACAGCTCGCGCATGCTTGTTCTCGGCCGAAAAAGCGGAGAGATTCAGCATAAACATTTTTATAATATTTTGGACTGTCTGCATGAGGGCGACCTGATTGTAGCCAACGATTCGCGCGTTCTTCCGGCGAGGATATTCGGAATAAAGGACGGCACGGGCGCCCGCGTTGAGTTCCTGCTTCTTAAGCAAATAAGCGGAAACCGCTGGGAAACCCTTTGCAAGCCGGGCAAAAAAGCCCGCGAGGGAGCAAGCTTCACCTTCGGCGACGGACTGCTCAGCGCAACTGTAGCGGAGGTAAAGGACGACGGCAACCGCGTTGTCGACTTTGAATGCGACGAAAACTTCTTTGCGACGCTCGATAAAATCGGTCAGATGCCGCTTCCGCCCTACATCACCGAGGAGCTTAAGGACAAGGAGCGTTATCAGACCGTCTACAGCCATGAGCTCGGTTCAGCCGCCGCACCTACCGCAGGGCTTCACTTTACTGAGGCGCTGATGGAAAAGGTAAGGCAAAAGGGCGTTAAAATAGCCTACGTCACCCTGCATGTGGGGCTGGGAACCTTCCGCCCCGTTAAGGTGGACGACGTTACCAACCACAAAATGCACAGCGAGCATTACGAGATACCGGCTGACACGGCGCGCCTTATAAACGAAACTAAGAAAAACGGCGGCAGAGTTATAGCTATAGGCACTACCTCATGCCGCACTCTTGAAAGCGTGGCGACCGAATACGGCGAGATAAAGCCCTGCGAGGGTTTTACCGATATTTTCATATATCCCGGTTATAAATTCAAGGTTCTGGATGGTCTTGTAACAAACTTTCACCTGCCCGAAAGCACGCTCATTATGCTTGTGTCCGCCTTTGCGGGCTACGACAATATAATGAACGCCTATCAAATTGCCGTAAAAGAAAAATACAGATTTTTCAGCTTTGGGGACGCGATGTTTATTTCTTAGGAGGAATTATGTTTAAGCTGATAAAAACCGAAAACAAGGCGAGGCGAGGCGAATTTGAAACGCCTCACGGCACGATACAGACTCCCGCTTTTATGAACGTGGCTACCTGCGGAGCTATAAAAGGGGCGGTATCGGCGCTCGATTTAAAGGATATAAAATGTCAGGTTCAGCTCTGCAATACCTATCATCTGCACCTGCGCCCGGGCGACGAAACGGTAAAGGCGCTCGGCGGTCTGCATAAATTAACGCGATGGGACGCGCCCATTCTTACCGACAGCGGCGGATTCCAGGTGTTTTCGCTCGCAAAGCTTCGCAACATTAAGGAGGAAGGCGTTACCTTCAACTCGCATATCGACGGGCGGAAAATCTTCATGGGTCCCGAGGAGAGCATGACTATCCAGTCGAACCTTGGCTCTACCATAGCGATGGCGTTTGACGAATGCGTAGCTAATCCATCGCCATATGACTACACCAAGCAGAGCGTGGCGCGCACTACCCGTTGGCTGAAGCGGTGCGTAATAAAGCTCGGTGAGCTAAACTCGCTCGACAGCACAATAAACAGGAAGCAAATGCTGTTCGGTATAAACCAGGGAGGCACCTACAGCGATTTGAGAACCGACCACATGAAGGAGATAGCCGAGCTTGATCTTGACGGCTACGCTATCGGCGGACTTGCCGTGGGCGAGCCCACCGAGGTGATGTACGAGATAATCGACGAGGTCGAGCCGCACGCTCCTAAAGATAAAATACGCTATCTTATGGGCGTGGGAACTCCCGTTAATATCTTAGAGGCGGTTCACAGAGGCATAGACCTGTTCGACTGCGTAATGCCAAGCCGCAACGCGCGTCACGGTCAGCTTTTTACCCGTGAGGGTGTTCGCAACCTAAACAACGCCAAATATGCGCTTGACTCCTCCCCTATCGACGAGCACTGCGCCTGCCCCGTCTGCCGTAATTTTACGCGCGCGTATGTCCGTCACCTGCTCAAAAGCGGCGAAATGCTCGGCATGAGGCTGGCTGTTCTGCACAACCTCTACTTCTACAACGAGCTTATGGAGGAGATACGCAGACAGCTTGACAGCGGCACATTTGAGGAGTTTTATTTGCGGCAGAGAGAAATTTTAGGCGTAAGGATCTAATTTCTTATAAAAAAGGCTTGCAACGCATAGAAAAACCTGATATAATACAAGATGTTGTGTAAAAAACAATAGTAATGAAATAAATACGGAGGTATGTAAAATGAACGGCGGATTGATCGGAATGATTGCCATTTACGCGGTAATTATCGGACTTGTCTATTTGTTCCTGCTCAGACCCAACTCAAAGAAGAAAAAAGAAGAAGCGGCTATGCGCAACAACCTTGAAATCGGCGATGAGATAACAACCATCGGCGGTATCGTCGGCAGAGTTGTAGCCATCAAAGACGAAGAGGACGCGCTCATCATCGAAACAGGCTCCGACAGAGTTAAAATGAAATTCAAAAAGTGGTGCATTTCATCGGTCGACACTGTTAAGGAACAGCCGGCAGCAGAGAAAAAGAGTCTTTTCGGCAGAAAGAAAAAGGAAGAGCCAAAAGAATAATATCATAATCAACCGTCTCCCCGAATATACTGTACAAGTATTTTCGGGGGGATTTTTTATGTCCGATAAAAAACGTTTCATCAAGTCAGCTTTAACGGGAATGCTGTGCGGAATACTCACGAGCGTTGTTCTCACCTGCGCCTGCGCTCTTATTCTGTCGCGCTCGGGAATGCTCGGCGATAATATTTTAGGCTATGCCTCGGCAGGTCTGCTTGCGGCGGGAGCTTTTTTGGGCGGCTTTGTTTCGGCAAAACTGAACAGAGCGGCAGGGCTGATAGCGGGAGCAGCCGCGGGCGCGGCAATGCTGGCGTTAATAGTGCTTGTTTCGGCGTTCATGGGGAATTCCGGTTTCACCGCGCTGTTCTTTATAAAAGCGGCGGCTCTGCTCATTGGAAGCGCTTTGGGAGGAGTAATTTCAATTCGGAATTCGGGAACGTGACGTTCCATCCAGCGCGCCTTTTAATAAATTGTAATAACAAAAAGGTTTCTGCAACGGCGCAACTGACAAATGCGGAATTAATTTTCCGAAGGAAGGCTTTCTATGTTGTTTAGTAGCGCGAATTCGGTGCAGCGTCACGCTGCCGCGTACTGTCAGTCGGCTCAGCCGACCGCCTCCCCCACTGCAAGCAGCGGTGGGGGCTTTTTTGGCAGACAACTCCACACTCCAAATTAAATATAATTCTAAAATCTTATTAAAAACAGTGGAAAAATCCGTAACAATATGCTATAATGTAAAATAATTATAAGTATAATAGGCTAAATATGGATTTTTGATAAAAGGAGAGTTAACTATGGCAAAGCTCAAATTACCCGGGCAGCTGAAAGATTGGAAGGTTCTTTCACCTGTTTCGGAACCTCAAGGCTATCCGTCATATAACATCGCCAAAACCGAATTTGACGGAACCCAGACCGCCGCTGTTCTTACATATGTAAACTTTGAGGGCAGCGACTACAACGGAGGCAACGTCGACCTTATCAACGAGGAAGCCGCTTTTGTAAAGTCGCTCATCAAGCTTGGCTCGGTGAGCAATTACCTTGATGCCGTTGTTGTAAACGAGCCGTCCGAAAACAGCATTTCGCTTTATCTTTTAACAAGCGACGCCAAGCCTATCAAAAAGATACTCGGCAGCACGCGCCCCGACGATAACGAGATCGTTGAGTTCGGTCTGCAGATAAGCGAGATTTTAGACAAGCTTGAGCACAACAACATCCTTCACGGCAACTTAAAGCCCGACAATGTATTCATCAACGCCGAGGGCAGCCTGCTTCTCGGGGGCTTTACCGCCTTTGACAGCAACGCAAAAGATTTAAGCTATACCGCTCCTGAAATGGCTCAGGGCGGTCAGCCCGACTACACCACCGATATTTACTCGCTGGGCTTGATGATGTACGCTATGGCAAACGACGGCAGGCTCCCGTTTGAGGAGGAAGGCGTAAGCCGCAGCTCGGCTGCCGAAAAGCGCCTTTCAAAAGCGCTCGTTACCGCTCCCTCACACGGAAACGAAAAGCTCAAAAGCGTTATTGTAATAGCCTGTCAGCCCGATAATAAAAACAGATGGAAAAACGCGGGCAACATCAAAAACGCCCTCGCCGCAATAAAATCGGAGCTTCCATCATCGCAGGCAAAGCCCGAAAGAAAGCCTCCCGTAATGGAGAGCACCGCTTTTGAAAGCAATGTTTTTGAGGAATTCGCCTTTGACGAGGTCGTTGATACTCCCGCTCCCGCAAAAAAGGAGCCGCCCGTTGTTGAGAAATCCGCTCACGAGAAAGCTCAGGGCGCCGCAGTCGCCGCGGCACGCGCCTCTCAGCAGCTTAAAGGCGCGTCAAAAAAAGCCTCTGACGGAAAAGAAGCTCCCGCAAAGCCTTCTTCGGATGATTCCGAGATAGACAACCGTGTGTTTGACGAGTACCAGCCCGAAACAAAGGTTTTCAAGCTTAACGATACCGATAAAAACAGCTCGGAAGATTACGGAGACTTCTTTGAGGACGAGCCCAAGGAAGCCGCTTCAACCGGTGAAACAGCAAATAACGATGAAGAAACCTTTGAAAACAGCGGCTTCTTTGATAACGCTCCCGATGATGACAGCGAGCCTGCAAAACGCAGCAAGAGCTTTATTATTGGCATTATTGTCGTTATAGCCGCAGTGCTTCTTGCGGCAGGCGCGTTTGTTGTGTTAGCTGTACAGAACGGCTGGTTCTCATCAGGCAATTCCGATGAAAAGGCAGTTGAAACTACCGCCTCGGCAACCGAAGCCGCCACCAATGCCGCAACTACGGCTCCCTCTACGACCGCTCCTTCAACTACCGCTCCCGAAACTACCGCGGAGCCCGAAAGCGAAACTACCGAGCCGCCCGAAAGCGTTACTCCCGAAAATGTCGTAGGCTATTTCTACGATTACGCCGTTGAGGTTCTTGAGGCTCAGGGCTTTAACGTTGACTACAGCACACGTGAGTACAGTGACGAATTTGACGAAGACTATGTTATAGCAATGTCGCCCGACGGCTCAGAACCCGCAAAGTACGGCAGCACGATCAAACTGGTTCTTTCAAGAGGTTCGGAGCACCCCAAGGAAAGCAGCAACGACAAAAGCAGCTCAACCGATGACGGCGGTGACGAGAACAACGACGAGGACACCGGCGAGGAAGAATAGCGGTTAATGACAGAAGCCTTCCCCCGAGGGGAAGGCTTAGGTTGCAAAAACATATCTGTTTTATCAATTTTTGTTTTTTATGGGCATTATTTTTTTTATATAGATTTTTATAATTTTGGGAGCCTGAAGTTATGAAAGAAAAATTTATGACGGTGTGGAAAAGCAGCTTTCTTTTTGCCTTTGCACTCAACGCGGTTTTCCTTGCGGTATGCGTTTTCTTTACCGCCTTTACCTACGAGGAAACCGCCGATTATTACAACTCCTTCTACATCTGTCAGAAGCACATCTATACAAATGCCGACATCAACTACATTCTCGCAACAATAATCGGCACGGTACAGTACGCTTTTCCAAGCATAAACTGCTTTGTGATGTTTGAGGTGCTGGCTTCATTTGCCGCCTTTACCTCGATAACCTTCGTGTTCGCCGATAAATACAACAAGCGCAAGGCTTTTGTTTTCAGCACGCTGCTCAACATCATGTTCGCGCTGCAGCACTACTCAAACGTGAGCAGCACCCATACCGCCGCCCTTTTGTGCGCCGCGGGGTTTCTGCTGATTTTATTGGCTGTATATCAAAAAAGATACACGCTCTCCTGCTGGGTAGGCGTTCTTGAAATCCTTTTCGGAGCGTCGCTCAACGTCACATACTTCTTTGTGGCGCTCGGCTTCGGAGTTGCCTTCTTCTTCGGCGATATGATAGCAAAGAAAAAGTACCGTCTGCCGTTTAGAAAGCTGTTTTGGTACTTCAGACCGTTTTTGCTGATGTTTTTGCTTGTGACGGCTCTCACGCTCGTGCTCTCGCAGTTCTCCTATTCGGTGAACCACGCCACGGCTCAGTCGCGCGAGTTTTACGAGTACACCTCGACCCGAAACGCCGTAAGCGCTCTGCCCTATCCGAGCTACGGCGATAATATGGAGGAATTTGAAAAGGTCGGGATTAACTCAGAAGCGGACTATGAGCTGCTTAAAAACGGCTATTATGACGCCGATAACGCTCTTGATTCAGACGCTCTTAAAGCCGTGCATAAGATTCAGCAACAGGAAAATCCCAAGAATTTAGCCGGTGTTTTGTACTCGATTTTTGAGGACACCTACTCGGAGATTTTGCAGATAAACCGCTCAATTATAGTGATAGCTGTCTTTCTGACGGTCTCTTTGGTTTTCATTCTGTACCACAAAAACAGGTTCTCGTTTTTCCCGCTGTTCTACTTTATTGTAGGCTATCTGTCGAGCTTTTTGATAAGGATAATCTACAACAACGCTGAAAACCTTACATACGGTATTTGGCTGTTTATGCTTGTTATGATACTCAACTCCTTCAACTTTGAGCTTGAGCGCAGGCAAAAGCCCTCGACAAAGCTCAGGCTGAACAACGGCTATTTTATTATTTCGGTAACCGTTATTGTATCGCTTGCCGCTCTTAACGGCATTATCTACTACAACAACCGCCCCGAGATAAAGACGGAAAACGAAGCGCGGTTCCTTGTTTCGGAGCTTGACAGGAACCCCGACTGCTACTATGTTATAGACCCCGACACCAAAGAGGATTTTATAAAGTACACCGAAAACTACCTTCACCCGATGTGGGGCTTCCGTGACGACTACCTCTCCAATCTGGACGACTTCGGGTTCTACCATAACGAGCAGACAATGCGCCGCCGCAACTATCCCGAAAACATCTACGAGGCGCTTATCACCAAAAAGAAAATATACGTCATCGACAACAACATAGTTATAAAAAAAGAGCGTTACTTCTCGGAGCATTACACCGAAAATAACGCCAGAGCCTTCTATGAGTTAGATTCCGAGCCGGACGGCTACAGGATCTATAAAATTATCAGTGGTTAGTGATTAGATAATTTATCGGCAGGGTTCTGCCGCAATAAGGGCTTGGTTCAATTCCCGATTTCGGGTTTTGAGCCAAGCCTTTTTTGGTGTGGAGTGTTTAGAGTTTAGAGTTGAGATTAGGGTCGCTTCGCTCCGATTTACAAATCTTAACTCTAAACTCTAAACTCTCAACTCTCTAAAGTCATCAGGCATTTCCGCTTTGACTTCTATCGCTTCGCCTGTTACAGGGTGGCAAAACTCCATTTTTTCGCAGTGGAGCGCGTGGCGCTGTATCAGCTCACGGCTGCCGCCGTATAAATCATCGCCCAAAAGCGGGTGATTCAAATACGCCATATGGCAGCGGATTTGGTGGGTTTTTCCCGTTTCAAGCCACAGTTTAACGAATGATATTTCTTTTGAGGAATTAACCACCTCGTAATGAGTTATCGCGGGACCGCCGCTTTCAAGCACATGGCGTACTATTTTGGAATCCTCTCTCAGACCGATAGGAGCGCATACCGTGCCGCCCTCTTTAACCTCGCCGTGAACAAAGGCGCAGTATGTTTTATGCACCCGATTTTTCAGCTTGTTTACGGTGAACCTGTCTTTGGCTATCATAACCAAGCCCGAGGTGTTCCTGTCGAGCCTGTTTAACGCGCGGAAAACATAGCGCTCTCCCCTTTTTTGACTGTAAGCCATGACATAATTCGCTATGGTGTCGGTCTGATACTGCTTTACCGGGTGAACAGCCACATAAGGCGGCTTGTTTACAATAAGCAGGAAGCTGTCCTCGTAAACTATGTCGAGCCTGCCCTCAACGGGAGCGATGTAAAGGCTCGCTTCATCGGGAAGATTGACTATGACCTGCTGTCCCTCAAAGACAGGGTCGATCGTGCGCAAAATTTTTCCGTTGAGCAAAATGCCCTCTTTTTCGCGCTTTAAAGATGTTATCATTCTGGTAGATAAGGTGCAGTATTCCTTCAAAAAGCGCTTGGCGCACACGCCGTCATACTGCTCGGGAACCGTAAATTTCAGCTGTTCAGGCATAAAACACCCTCCAAATAACAAACGCTAAAGCTAATTGTGCAACAATAATAAGCGGAATGCCGACCATAAATTTCTTTTTCCGAATTTTATGGCGGATAAGCAGCATGGTAAGCAGCATGACAACACTGCCGCCCAAGGCTGATACAAAAACCAACGTTGCCTCTTTTACACGCCAACCACCACGCATTGCGCGCACCTTGTCAAAAACGGTGATAATAAACGCAAACACGCTTATTATTGAAAGATATATCAATAAATAAGTCATAACACACTCCGGGAATGATGAAATTTGAAAAGCAACAAGCCAATCGCCATATCGGTTGCCGTAATACTGTTCGCGGCGACGCTCATTATCAGCGCAGTCAGCCCCAAACCCACTCAGAATACGGAGGCACGGCAAACAGCTGCAACCGCTTCGCAGACGCAAATACACCCAAAAGCGGCTGATTATGATATGCGCGGAGTTTGGGTTACATATATGGAGCTTAGCATGGAAAACGAGAGCGATAAAAGCGAGGCGGCGTTCAGTAAGAAGTTTGAAAAGATAGCCGCGGACTGTCAGTCCTTCGGCTTTAACACCATGATAGTCCAGACGCGCCCGTTCTGCGACGCGCTCTATAATTCAAAGCTGTTCCCTGCCTCTCATATTTTGTCGGGCACACAGGGTGAAAGTACAGGATATGACGCGCTGAAAATAATGTGCGAAATATGCCACAATCATAAAATGAAGTTTCACGCTTGGCTGAACCCCTACCGGGTAACGGCAAGCAAAACGCCCTCAAAGCTGAGCGAAAGCAATCCGTATATGAAGGACAAAAGCCTTGGGATAGTCACCGAGAGCGGGATAATCCTCGACCCCTCAAATGAAAAATCAAGAAAGCTTATCACCGACGGTGTGAGGGAAATCGTTGCAAATTACCCTGTTGACGGAATACAATATGACGATTACTTTTACCCAACCGACATCGGCAACAGCGACAGTGCCCAATACTCAGAATACATAAATTCAGTCGGTACTCAGGGCGCCATGACGCTTGAGGAATGGCGGACAGCCAATGTAAATCTGCTCATGGCTGAAACATATATCGCCGTACACCAAAGCAGCCAAAGCGCTGTTTTCGGGATCTCGCCCCAAGGTAACCTCGGCAACAACGCTCAGCTTTGCGCCGATGTTGTAAGCTGGTGCGGCAAACAGGGCTACGCCGATTATATCTGCCCTCAGATTTATTTCAGCCCGGATAATCCGCACCTTGGCTTTAGTGAAGCTCTGAAAGACTGGAATGAACTGAGCTATGCTGAAAATGTCAGGCTTTACGTCGGTCTTGCCGGATATAAGGCAGGAACGGACGCCGACGAAGGCACATGGCAAAACAGCGATACTATTTTAAGCAATGAGTATAATATTCTAAATGAGAATAATAAAGTGAGCGGATTTATGCTCTACAGCTATGCAAGCCTTAATGAGGAAGCGGCAAAGCAGGAGATTATTAACCTGAAATCCGCCATTAATCAATCGGAAAGCACACCCTCGCAGTAGTCGCCCATAGCGGCTGTGAGCTTTACGCGCCTTACCTCGCCGCAGAGCGCGCTGTCGCTGCTTGAAATATGAACGGGAGTGTAGTTCTTGGTATAGCCCTCAAGATAGCCGTGGCGAAGGCGCTCAAACAGCACCTCCTCAATCAAACCGACCTGCGACTGCAAAAATTCTTTTCTGGAATTATCCGTAAGCTCGCCCATCAGCTTGGCTCGCCGCTCCTTTTCGGCCGGGCTGACATGATCGGGCAGGCTCTCGGCGCGCGTACCCTTGCGGAGCGAAAACGGAAAAACATGCACCTTGGCAAAGCCTATCTGCTTTACAAAAGCCATTGAAGCCTGAAAGTCATCCTCGCTCTCCCCCGCAAAGCCGACCATCACGTCGGTGGTCATCGAAGAATTAGGGAACGCCGCCCTCAGATTGCCGACTATTTCGGCATACTCGCGCGTATCGTAATGGCGGTTCATCGCCTTCAGGGTCTTGTCACAGCCGCTCTGGAGCGAAAGATGAAACTGCGGACAGAGCTTTTCCTGAGCCGCAAGCCGTGCTATAAGCTCATTATCCATCTGCTCGGGTTCGATTGAGCCGAGCCTTACGCGCTCTATCCCGTCGACCGCACAGGCGGTCTCGACCGCGTCGGCAAGGTTATAGTCCTCGCCCAGTCCGTAGGCGGAAAGGTTTATTCCGACAAGCACAACCTCGCGATAGCCGCTTTGAGCTACGTTTTCAAGCTCTGTTTTAAGCGCAGAAAGCGGCTTTGAACGCACCCTGCCCCTTGCGTACGGAATTATGCAGTATGAGCAGAAGCGGTTGCAGCCGTCCTCTATTTTGATAAAGGCTCGCGTATGCTCTCCAAAGGAAGAAACCGTCAGGTTCTCGTACATATCGCCGCGGTTAAAATATTCGGGAATATCAACAAGCCTGTTTTTGTCGGCAAGATACGCCTCTATCGCGGGCACAAGCTTAGAGCGCTCCTTGTTGCCGAGGATGATATCGCACTCGTCAAGCTCCTTCATCTCATCGGGGAAGGCCTGAGGCATGCAGCCGGTCAGCACGATTATCCCGTCGGGATTCTGCCGCCTTACACGGTGGATAAGCTTTCGGTTTTTGGCGTCGCTCACCGAAGTAACGGTGCAGGTATTTATAACGGTGATGTCGGCTTTGTCCTTGTTTTCCGACAAAAAATAGCCGTTTTTAAGCAAATCCTCGCGCATCGCCTGCGACTCATATTGATTCACCTTGCAGCCGAGCGTAAGTATATTAAAATCCATAACTTTGTTCTTCCTTTTTATTGATAATGTTGATTTTATTCTATTTTGCGTTATTGTATTGATTATCTGACAAAAAAATGCTAAAATAATGTTACAGTGATGTAAACAAACAGTACCCGACAATTTTTGAGGTGATTATCATGTTCTCTTTACCGATCTCTGCGGTCAACAAAAACGGCTTAATTGATATTTTTGAAACACTGGCACAGTTCCCGAACATTATGATGATGATCAGAAGCGGCGATTATACCGTTGACGCTCACTCGCTTATCGGAGTGTTTTCGCTCGACATCAATAAGCCCATCGAGCTCTTGCTTGAAAAGGAACCCGACGATAACTTTAAAAACGCAATCGCGCGCTTTACACCTGCTTCGGTACATTAATAATATAAGATATAATATAAGCCCTATGACGCTGTCATAGGGTGTTTTTAGTTTACATAAGTTATGGCGGGCCGGCTAAGCCCGCCATTTTCCTTTTCTTTTTTAAACTCAGGAATTTTTATCCACCTTATGAGTGGGCTTTAGATTCTGAGTCTTTTTGCTGCGGTCTGCGATTTCCGCAAGAACCTCCTCAAGCGGAATACCCTGGTCAACCATCATAACGGTAAGATGATAAAGCAGGTCGGCAATTTCATAGATGGTCTCCACATGATCGCCGTTTTTAGCCGCGATAATAGTTTCGGCGCACTCCTCGCCTACCTTTTTAAGGATTTTGTCGATGCCTTTATCGAGAAGATAACAGGTGTATGAGTTCTCGATGGGATTATCCCGTCTGTGCTCAATTGTCTTGTAAAGGTTAGTGAGTACTAATTTTTCTTGATCTGCCATGTGAAAGCCTCCTATTTTAATTTTTTATAGAAACAAGAATGATTGCCTGTATGACACGCCGCGCCCGTCTGCTCAACGGTTATAAGCAGGGTGTCGTTGTCGCAGTCGGCATAGATGTCGACAACCTTTTGCAAGTGCCCCGAGGTAGCGCCTTTGTTCCACAGCTCCTGACGGCTCCTTGACCAGAACCATGTGTAGCCTGTTTCAAAGGTTTTCTGCATACTTTCGCGGTTCATATACGCGAGCATCAGAACCTCGCCCGTTGACTTTTCCTGAATAATTGCGGGAA
>ONCY01000012.1 GCA_900316435.1 uncultured Eubacteriales bacterium
TGACTTAATAAGATCCGTTCTCCTTCACCCAAAAGCTTTGGGATACTACATTGGGGGGTAAGCTCCGAATGAAATCTTTAATTGCTCTGATTTGAAAAATCTTTACTTTCATCTGGAAGACCTCCTTGCTTTGTCTTATCTTTGTCTATATTATACCATAGAATTAAACATTGTCAATACTTTTTATAAAAATATTTAAGTTTTTATTTTTAAAAATACTATTGCAATCAAGACAATAACATGGTATAATAAATATTGTGAGAGTGATTAAAAAGCCGTCGGTTGTTGTATCCGGCGGCTTTTCTTACATGATTTTTTGCGATTAAAACAGAAAATAAAAATAGAGAGCCAAAAAGCTCTCTATAAGATGAAAATTACTTTTCTCTTCCAAGAAGGTAGTCAACCGAAACCTCGAGGATATCGGCAAGTGCGACCAGCTCAACATCTGTTACGAAACGGATTTGTCCCTCCAGCTTGGAAAGGCCGGATGCGTTCATATCAACGCCGTTGACCTGAAGCTGTGCAAGCAATTCCTTCTGTTTCATCCCCTTTTGCTTTCTGACAAGCTCCACACGGTTACCTACCAGATTCCTATCTCCTAATTCCTGTTTGCGTAATCTCATTTTTTACTCTCTCCATATTGCAATTGTTACGTCTTTTGAATTTCAATAATTCTTCTAAAAAATTCTTTATTAAAATTCTCAAAGAACATTATGGGACTATTATAATACTTTATAAGAAAAAAAACAACCCCTTTTTGTAAATAAATTTAAAAAAATGAAATTTTTTACCGAATTTAGTTACAAAAGGCTTATCCGTTGTGGTTTCTGCTTTACTGTTATTCTTATTCAGAATTTTGCTTGTATATTATCAACATTATTTTTGCCTTTGTGGAAGCTTGTTGATTGTGTTAAAAAGTTTCGATTTTTTGTTAAAGATTGTTAATCATGTTAAAAGCAGCTATATTTTAGCGAATTTACTACAAAAGATTACAATCAGGTTACAATATAAGTAAAAAGAAAACGCACCTTTTTTTGGTGCGTTTATCTTATCAATTCGGTTTTCAGCCCTCAAAGGTGCCATTCTCAATAGCTGTTATCATTGCTACACGCTTGTCATGACGGTCGCCTTCTTCGGGAGTATTAAGGAAAATATCGGTAAATTTCACAGCCTGCTCCTCTGTAATAACTCTTCCGCCCATGCAAAGGATATTTGCGTGATTATGGCGTCGGGTCATCTCGGCACCGAATTCATTGTTTACAACAGCAGCGCGCACACCCTTAACCTTATTGGCGGCCATTGAAATTCCTATTCCCGTGCCGCAGCAGAGTATTCCAAGCTCGCATTCTCCCTCGGTAACCTCTTTGGCAACCTTGTAAGCGTATATGGGATAATCCACGCTTTCGGTGCTGTCTGTACCGAAATCCTTGTACGCAATGTTTTTTTCATCAAGATACTTTTTAATAGCGACCATCAGTTTATAGCCGCCGTGATCGCAACCAAGTGCTATCATTCTGTTACCCCCATTTTTTTATTAAGCTCGCGCTGAGCCTGAGGAAGCCTTAGGTATACGGGCATAAGCTCGGCAGGCGTGAGCGTATTTCCATCATTAATTTGTTTAAACGCCGCGCAGGCGACCGAAACAGCATTTTGGCTAATTATATTAATCGGCGCTAAAAACACGTTTTGGGGCGGATTTTCAAGGCTTTTGAATGCTATCTGAGCCCCGTCGCCGACAAACACAACTTTTTCAGAATAACTGTGCAAATCAAGCTTTAAATCTGTCAGGGAAATCGCCCTGTCGTCGCAGAGCCGTTCAACGCTCTCCCCTTTCACGCGGAACATCGCGTTATAAACCTGTGAGCAGCGCGCGTCCATCAAGGCGCATACAACACAATCGCTGCCGAGCATATTATACGCCATGCTTTCGAGAGTTGAAACTGACACACATGGCAGGTTGTGCTGAAAAGCAATTCCCTTTGCTGCCGCTACTCCGATTCTGACGCCCGTAAAAGAGCCGGGTCCCACATTTATCGCAACCGCTTCTATGGCTTTTATAGGAACCTCTGATTTTTCACAAAGCTGCTCAATCATAGGAACAAGCGTCTGACTGTGCGTAAGCGATGTGTTTATGAAAAACTCACCGATTATTTTCTCCTCGCTCGCAAGGCAGACAGACGCCGCCTTTGCCGAGGTATCCATAGCAAGTATGGTCATAGGCTGTCAACACCTTCAATCTCAAAAATTCGCTGATTGTCATGATTGCCCCTTTTGATAGTGAGACGGAGGGCATTATCCGGCAGCGCGCCCTCAATATTCTCGCTCCATTCAATTACGAGCACGCCGTTGTCGATATAGTCAAAAAAGCCTGTTGAGTAGAGGTCGTCCCAGCTTTGTACACGATACATATCAAAGTGATATATATTCACATTTCCTCTGTATTCATTCACAAGCGCGAATGTAGGGCTGGAAACGCCGTTTGAAAAACCAAGCCCACGCGCAAGTCCGCGCGTAAAAGCGGTTTTTCCCATACCCAAGCCGCCAAAAAGCGCAATTACCTCATTGCCCTTAAGCTTAGCGGCAAGGCGCTCACCTATTCTCTCGGTCTCTTCAGCGCTCTCTGAAACAATCCTTATCATATTAAAACAGTCCCGTGATTTTTCCGTCGCTGTTTACGTCGATATTGTGAGCGGCGGGAGCCTTTGGAAGTCCGGGCATGGTCATAATATCGCCCGTGTAAACTACCGTGAAGCCTGCGCCGTTTGAAAGCGAAACGTTGCGGACGGTAATTTCAAAATCTTTGGGAGCACCGAGCAAAGCGGGATTATCGGACAGAGAATACTGTGTTTTTGCTATGCAGACCGGCAGCTTATCAGCGCCAAGCTTTTGAACCTCGGCAATAGCTTTTTCAGCCGCAATAGTGTAGTTAACCTTTGCGGCTCCGTAAATCTTTTTGGCGATAGCCTCAATTTTCTCTTTAACGGTAAGGTCAATGCCGTAAATCGGGCTGAAATCGGAGTGCTTATCGCAAGCCTCAACAACCTTTTGAGCGAGCTCAATACCGCCGTCACCGCCTTTACCGAATACATTTGAAAGGGCGAAATCCGCGCCGTTTTCAATACAATAGTTTTCTATATATTTCAGCTCAGCTTCGGTATCTGTTCCGAACTGATTGATAGCAACAACAACCGGAACACCGTATTTGCGCATATTCTCAATGTGAACACCGAGGTTAACGATACCCTTCTTAAGAGCCTCGAGGTTTTCACTTGATACCTTCGCCTTTGGAACGCCGCCGTTGTATTTAAGAGCTCGGCAGGTAGCTACAAGCACAATTGCCGAGGGCTTAAGGCCTGCGTAACGGCACTTGATATCAAGGAACTTTTCGGCGCCGAGATCCGAGCCGAAGCCTGCCTCGGTAATGCAGTAATCGGCAAGCTTAAGAGCGAGCTTTGTTGCGCGCACGCTGTTGCAGCCGTGAGCTATATTCGCAAAGGGACCGCCGTGCATAACCGCAGGTGTACCCTCAAGAGTCTGAACAAGGTTTGGCTTGATAGCGTCCTTAAGCAAAGCGGTCATAGCGCCGTCTGCCTGTAAGTCTTTTGCATAAACCGGCTCTCCCGAATAATTATATGCTACAAGGATATTGCCGAGTCTGCGCTTTAAATCATCGATATCAGCCGCAAGGCACAAAATAGCCATTACCTCGGACGCAACGGTAATAATGAAGTGATCCTCACGCGGAACGCCGTTGACCTTTCCTCCGAGACCGATCACAACATTGCGAAGAGCGCGGTCGTTCATATCAAGACAGCGCTTAATAAGGATCCTGCGCTGATCGATTCCGAGTGTGTTACCCTGCTGAATGTGATTGTCGAGCATTGCGCAGCAAAGGTTATTTGCTGCGGTAATAGCATGCATGTCGCCGGTAAAGTGGAGATTGATATCCTCCATAGGAAGCACCTGGGCGTATCCGCCGCCTGCGGCTCCTCCCTTGATTCCGAAAACCGGGCCGAGAGACGGCTCGCGCAGAGCGATGATCGCCTTTTTGCCGATTTTAGCCATAGCCTGTCCAAGACCTGCTGTTGTGGTGGTTTTACCCTCGCCCGCAGGAGTAGGGTTAATAGCGGTAACAAGTATAAGCTTGCCGTCTGGATTAGCCTTTACACGGTCGCTCAACTCATCGGAAAGCTTTGCTTTATATTTTCCGTAGAACTCAAGCTCATCCTCGGTAATGCCAATCTGAGCCGCGACTTCTTTAATCGGAAGCAAGGTTGCCTGCTGAGCAATTTCAATATCTGATAACATTTTTCGCACCTCCGCGATATTTTTTTATTATTTTTTCTATTATAGCAAAGGATTTGCTTAGTATTATTCCAAATTCAAAAAATAACTTGATATTATGCTCTGTATTTACTATAATAAGAGTATCAAATTAACCGAGGAGTTCTCATGAACAGATTTTCAGACTCATTTTCTGATTTTTTTCGTAAAACCGATGTTGTTCTGTGGCTGCTTACGATAGCCGCCGTTATTTACAGTCTGCTGCTCATCTCAAGCATGCAGCGCTCCGGCGACTACAACTATATCCGCCCTCAGCTTACGGCGGTTATTATCGGAATGGCAGCCGCGGTCTTCATCTCTTTTGCAGATTATAGGTTTATAATAAAAAAATGGTACATCGCACTGGTTGTCGGAATGATCCTTGCGGCACTTGTTTTTGCTTTCGGTATTCGCGTCAGCGGAACAGATGACACCGCGTGGATCGAACTGCCCGGCGGCTATACTTTTCAGCCCTCGGAGTTTATTAAAATATGCTTTATCATTACTTTTTCAAAGCACCTTTCGTTTTTGATTGAAAAAAAGATAATACGCAGCCTTCCCGGCGTGCTTTCTCTGCTTGGTCACGCGCTTATTCCCATGGCGATTATCCACATGCAGGGCGACGACGGCACAGTGCTGATTTTTGCTCTTATGTTTATAATTATGGCGTTTGTGGCGGGAGTTCAGCTTCGCTACTTTGCGGTTCTGGGCGGCACGCTGCTGATAAGCATTCCGATAATCTGGAATCTGTTTATGAACGACGAGCACCGCAACCGATTTCTGGCACTTTTTGACCTTGACGGAAACGCGATGACAAATTACGGATGGCAGCAGTACCAGAGCAAGGTTTCGATAGCGAGCGGCGAGCTTGGCGGCAGCGGACTGTACAACGGATCACGCGTGGCTTATTCTATTGTTCCCGAGCAAGAGAATGATTTTATCATGACCGTTGCCGGTGAGGAACTTGGATTTTTCGGATGTATACTTCTTCTGGTTATACTTTTCGGAATTATTATTAAGGTACTGATGAACGCTGCAAATTCAACCGAAAACGAAGGAAAGCTATTATGCATCGGCGTTTTTGCGTCCTTTGCTTCCCAGACTATCATCAACATTGGCATGGTTCTGGGCTTCTTCCCCGTTATCGGAATTACCCTTCCGCTTTTCAGCTCGGGCGGAACCTCGGCACTGAGCACTTTGGTTTGCATAGGCTTGGTTCAAAGCGTACGAGGGCATAATATGGATGATATGGACAAAGCAAAAGTTCGCCGTGGAAGCGAAATCAGAATAAGAATGTAAAACAGAAGGGTTGGCAAAACTGCCGACCCTTTCTTATAAACAGTTAGTAGAAACTTTGCAAAATAATTACAAAATTTTTATCAAGATTTCACTATTATTATTTGTTTTATTTCTAATATCGAAATAAGATTATACTATTATTTGATACAATATTTATAAATAGTGATACTTGTGAAAGGTGTGACGCTATGACAAATAAAAACCTTATTGATCTTGAAGCTATGAGCGTGAATCAGATTGAAAAGCTTATTAAAAAAGCAAAAAAAATAATGCAAAGCCCTGCTGATTATCGCCACGCATGTGACGGTAAAATACTGGCTACTCTGTTTTATGAGCCAAGCACACGCACACAGATGTCGTTTCAGACGGCTATGCTTAAACTGGGCGGCAGGACAATTGGCTTTGACAACCCGATGAATTCCTCTGTTGCAAAGGGCGAGAGCCTTAAGGACACGATTTCCGTGATAGGAGGCTATGCCGATATCATAGCAATCCGCCACCCTGTTGAGGGCACCGCGATGGCCGCTTCGCTTTACTCGGGCGTTCCGCTTATTAACTGCGGCGACGGCGGTCATCTGCATCCGACTCAAACGCTCACGGATATAGTAACCTTAAGCTGTGAAAAAGGCAGACTCGACCATATGAAAATCGGCGTTTGCGGCGATCTTCTCAACGGAAGAACCGTTCACTCGCTTATCAAGACCCTGGCTAAATATGACGGAAACTCTTTTGTTCTTATTTCCACAAAAGAATTAAGCGTACCTCTGTACATCATTGATATCCTTGAAAAAAACAACTGTAAATACGAAATATCCCACAGCCTTTCTGACGCTATCAGTGATCTTGACGTTCTTTACATGACACGGATCCAGCGCGAGAGGTTCAAAAGCGAAGAAGAGTATCAGGCGCAAAAGAATGTATTTGTGCTCGACCGTGAAAAGCTTGACCGCGCAAGAGAGGACATGATAATCCTTCATCCCCTGCCCCGGGTCAATGAAATCACCGTCGATATTGACGATGATCCGCGCGCACTGTATTTTAAACAGGCGCAGTACGGAATGTACGGCAGAATGGCTTTGATTCTTCTGCTGCTTCAGGATGAGGACTTTGTTATTGCCTCACGGGAAACGGAAATCAGCGCACAGCGCTGCAACAATCCAAAATGTGTAACTCAGAGCGAGGCATATCTGCCGAACTTGAGCTATAGAAAACTCGGTATGCAGATGTGCGACTTCTGCGACAAGAGAATTGACTAAGGAGGATTTTTTATGTCTAAAGAAAAACCAAACAAAAGAAATCTAATCGGTACGTTTATTATCGCTTCAATCGCCTACATTGTTCTTGGGGTGTTTATGGTAGCGAAGAATGATGTTGTTGCAGACGGAATCAATGTTGTTTTTGGCATCATAATGCTGATTTACGGAGTTATTAACGTTATTTCGTTTTTCATAAACAAAGACGATGAAGAAAATCTTTTCCTTGAACTGGCTTTAGGTGTTATTGCTGTAGGTTTAGGTATTTTTGCCCTTATTTGGGGAGAAAAGACAACCGAAATCTTATTCTATGCAATCGGAGCCGTTGTTATAGTTGACAGCATAGTTAATATCAAGAGAGCTTTTAATTTGAAAACCATGGGATTCCCGCGCTGGAATTATTTCCTTATTATCGGTTTACTCGGTTTGCTGCTCGGTATTCTTTGCATCCTTTTCTATAATTTTTGGGGAAAGGCAATCGTAATATTTATCGGCATAGCTTTAATATACGAGGGACTTTCAAGTCTCATTATTATTTTCCTCGATTCAAGAACACGCAAAAAGGTTACAAAAGAGCTTGCCCGTTACGACCACGACAGAGATTAAAAGAATTTTAAGGAGAAGTTTATGAAAAAAACGTTTAAACGCAGGTTCTCCGTTGTTTTAGCGGCAATTATGGTGATAAGCTCTCTGGCGTTTTCAACGACCGCGGGCGCTGCTAATTCGGAACCCGAGGCTATATCGGCACAGTCATATAACCTCCCCGATAAAATTGAGGACGGAGCAATTCTTCACTGCTGGACATGGAACTTTAAAAACATTATAGATAACCTTTCAAAAATAGCTGAGGCAGGCTTTAAGTCAATTCAGACCTCTCCAATCAATGCCGTTAAAATAGGCGACGGCGGAAAAATGTCGCTGAAAAGCACCAACAAAGGTAATTGGTGGTACCAATACCAGCCTACGGACTATACAATCGGAAACTACATGCTGGGAACCGAAGATGAGTTTATGGAAATGTGCAACGAAGCTCACAAATACGGTATCAAAGTAATTGTTGACATAGTTGCAAACCACTGCTCGTCCGACTACAGTGTTATTTCAAGCCATGTCAAGAACATAGGTGGAAAAGCGTTCCATGACAGAGTTGAAATCAGCGATTGGTCAAACCGCTATCAGGTTACACAGGGCAAGCTGTCAGGTCTTTATGACCTCAACACTCAGAATCCCGCAGTTCAGCAAATGATTGTTGACTACGTTACTACCGTCCTTTCAGAGGGTGCCGACGGGTTCCGTTATGACGCTGCAAAGCATGTTGAGCTTCCGGATGACGATTCAAAGTACGCAAGTGATTTCTGGCCGATTGTTTTAAACAACAGTGCAGAATTCCAATATGGCGAAATTCTTTCCGGCAGCGACAGAATGGGCGCCTACGCAAAGATAATGCATGTAACTGCCGAGGCCTACGGTTCAAACCTGCAAAAAGCAATTTCAAAGAATACATTGTCCGTTGCGGCGATTAAGAATTATCGCGCTTATGACGAGGATATGAGCGACATTGATTCAAAGCGTCTTGTTACTTGGGTCGAATCACACGATAACTTCTGCAAAGACAGCAGCAGCACATGGAATATCCTCGACGACAAACAGATTCAGCAAGGCTGGGCGGTAATTGCTGCGCAGGGCGACACCACTCCCCTGTTTTTTGCCCGTCCTCAGGGAAGCAACACCGAAAGCCGCTGGGGCGATAACACAATAGGTCTTGCCGGCAACGGAAACTATTACAGCAGTGAAGTTGTAGAGGTAAACAAATTCCGCAACGCTATGGTCGGCGAGAGCAAAAACATTGTCCAAGTCGTCAAGAATAAAGTGAATATGATTGAACGAGGAAACAAGGGTGTTGTTCTGGTCAGCGTTTCGGATAACGAAAATAATGTTAAAGTCAACACTTCACTTGCCAACGGCGAATATACAGACAGAGTCAGCGGAGATAAATTTACTGTAACAGACGGAAAGCTGACTGGTAAAATTGCCGCCGGAGAGGTTGTTGTATTATATAACGACGATGAGCCCAAAGTATTGGCGGGCGATCTGAACGGAAACGGATACATTGACGTTGAAGACGCTACCATTTTGCAGCGCTTCCTTGCAGAGTTCAAAAAAGCTGACGGAAGTCCGATCGTTAATGTAAACGACCCTAAAGAGTTTAAAATTGCCGACGCAAACGGTGATAAAAAAATCGACATACAGGATGTTACCACCATCCAAAAAATAATTGCTGAGTTTAAAATCTAATACAAAAACACGGGCAGGCTTCAAACCGATTGATTTGAAGCCTGCTTTTTGATTAGCATACTTTTATTATATCATTAAGAGCCACAGAGCAAATAAGGCACTCAGAAACCTCTTGCTCAAGCGACTGTTGCATCGCTTCTTTATACAACTCAAGCTGCTTTTTATAGAGCATGACAAGCTTTTGAATGTCACGTACGCGGTCGGTTTTATAGTCAACAATTACTATTTTTCCGTCCTCTTCAAACGCGAGGTCAACCGCGCCCTGCATTACGATTTCATCATCCGTATCGGGATAATCGTCGGATATAAGAGCAGGGTGTATCTTAACAGTGAATCGCTCCTCGCGGTAAAGCTGCTTTGAAGCAATAACGCGGTCAAACAAACTGTGCTTAACAAGTGTTCCAAGCCCGGTGCGGTCAATCAGCGCTGCCTGCTCTGAGCTTAATACACCCTCATTCTCAAGTCTGTTGATTTCGTCATCAATACCGGTTCTGGCAAGGGCAAAGTCGCAGTATTGCAGGAACTGATGGTGAGCCGAGCCGCGCTCAACCGCCGAGCTGTGTTCTTTGCTTAGAAAACGAGGCTTGGCTATGATTTTCTCAAAGTAATCCTCGCTTTGAGCATGCGCGATCTGAGACGCGCTTACCTTTTGCGGCAGATTTGTTGCCGAAGCGTTGGGATACTGATACGAAAGGTTCCAAGACAAAACCTCAGCGTAGTTAAGCCCGGTTTTTCGGCTTTCCGAGGAAACGCGCAGGAGCTCTTCGCTGTTGAAGGAAAACGCAAGCTGCTCGGGAGTATTAATAAGTTTAAAGTCCCATTCAGGATAATCCCCGGGCAGCGTTATCTGCTCTGATCCGCTCAACATTTTTTTGCGCGAGGACGGATTGCATAAAGCGCAGAGAGTTAGCCAATCCAGAAGTTTATTGGAGCTTGTTACTGTGTATGGGTCGATAATTGAATCAAACATAAGCTCTGACGCTGTATCGGAAATGTACTTTTCAGCGTTTGAGAGCGTTCCGATTAAGATCAGCTTTTCCCTGGCTCGCGTCAAAGCTACATATAGTATTCTCAGCTCCTCAGCGAGCTCATTCCGCTCGATTTCAATTTCAACCGCCAAACGAGGCAATGTATTATATCTGCAAACACCCTGCTTGCGCTTGATACCAAGTCCCGCAAAACTATCGATAAGCACATCTGAGTTTAAGTCTTTTTTATTAAAGCTCTTGGCAGTTCCCGCAAGAAAACAGAACGGATACTCCAATCCCTTTGATTTATGAACGCTGAGGACACGCACACCGTTCAGCGATATTGCGTCGTTTGCCGAAGCTGACGGAAGCTCTGCCCCGCCTTCAATCAGCCTGTCGATAAATCCGATAAAGTCCGAAAGTGTTTTTCCGCCTCCGCCTTCATAAGATCGCGCAAAATGCCTTACAAGATTCAGATTTTTCAGCGGAGTGTCGCCTCCGCTGACTGCGCAAGTCACAGCCCCGAGAGAAGTAAGCTCGAGCACCCTTCCTATAAGCTCATCTACGGTTGAAACGCAAGCGCACGAGCGCAGTGTTTCAAGCTCGGCAAGAAAAGCTGCAGCTTTTTTGCTTACTGACCGATAAGCCTCAACAGACGCAAAAAGAGATATTCGGCGGTTCTTTGCGCGAATTTGCGCCAGCTCATCAGGTGTAAAACCGTAAATCGGGCTGCACAGCACAGACAGCATAGCAATATCGGAAGTAGGGTTATTGATAACACGAAGAAAATTAAGCAAGATTTTAACCTCAAGGGTATCAAAAGCGCTCTCCTTTTCCTCGCTGTACGCAGGAATTCCGCGGTCCTTTAGAGCCTTGACCATTATCGGCGCACTGCTTTTTGCGCTGCGGAGCATAACCGCAAAATCACCGTATGTCGGGCGTCGCACTTCATCTCCGTCGGTAACCGTCATATTTGACGACATAATCTCTCGTATTCTGCGGGCAATATACGAAGCCTCTAACTCCGGGGCGCTTGTTTCTTTAAACTCGGATTTGTCGATAACGGCAAACTCTGTTTCACAGCCTTCCGCAGGCTTATACGGATAACCGACATGCAGGTATTCATCGCGCGTATAATCCATCTGGGCTGTTTCTTTTGTCATAAGACGTGAGAAAATAAAATTAACGGTATCGCACACCTCAGCACGGCTTCTAAAATTCTTATCAAGAATTATAGTTGCAGGGTAGTTTTGATTTTTCAGGTCAAATCTCAAATAACTATTCTTTCTGTTTACAAATATTTGCGGCTTTGCCTGACGGAAACCGTAAATACACTGTTTAACGTCGCCCACAGTAAACAAGTTTTGCTCATCACGCGACATACAGTTAAAAATAAGATTCTGTACATCGTTTACATCCTGGTACTCATCTACAATCACCGCGTCAAAACGGCTTGAAATCTCATGCCCCTGAGCCGTTTTAACAAAACCGCCCTCTCCGTCCGGAGCCGCAAGAAGCTTGACCGCTAAAAGCTCAATGTCGGAGAAAGTAAGTACATTCTTTTTATTCTTTATTGTGTCGAGCTCTTTAATGTATCTGCGCGTTAAATTGAATAAAACACCTACAAGCTCTTGCAGCTCGGCAAACTCTACGCGGGCTTCATCAGCGGTTCTGCAAAAATACTTTTGCAGCCGTTTAACCGTATCTTTTACTCTGTCGCGGTTATCGGCAACAGCAAGCTTTATCGGGTTTTCTTTATAGCCGTTTGGAGCTCGCAGCTGCTTTGCAGAGAAGCTGTGCGCCGCGCTTACGATAGCGTCCCAGTCCTCTCCGAGAAGCTTGTTTTGCAGGGTTTGAAAATAAATCAAATCATCCTCGATTATCGGTACAAGCTTGTTTTTGAGCTTATCATCCGCCTCGCCGAGCATACTCAGCGAGCTTTCGCAGAGATTAACGCAATGAGCAACAGCGGGTATTGCATAGTCAATTATAATCTTACCCCAAGCCGAAGCTGCAACCGACCTTTCTCCGTAGCCCTCATACATCTCATCGAGCCACAAATCAGGAAAAGGTTGAGTTTCAAGAAAACCATGTATCTTTTCAACAGTAGAACGCAGATTCTGATCTCCGCCCTTACTGGAAAAAGCGTCAAGCAGTTTTGCGAAAACCGATCCGCCTTCGTTATAAAACGCCTCAACCGCTTTGTCCATAGCCGCCGTCTTCATAAGCTCAAGCTCGGGTTTATCGGCAATTCGGTAATCGGATGAAACTCCGAGGGTGTGAAAGTACTCCTTTACCAAATCGCCGCAGAAGCTGTCAATTGTACAAATTGATGCTGTATATAGCAGCTTGCTTTGCCTTAAAAGCTGCGGATTGAAAGGATCATCCTCCAAAAGCGCGGCAAGAGCCTGAGATATGCGCTGTTTCATTTCGGCTGCTGCGTCACGAGTAAAGGTAACAACAAGCAGTCGATCGGCGTCAATTGGGTTATCTGAGGATGTAATAAGCCTGATTACACGCTCAACAAGCACAGCGGTCTTTCCCGAGCCCGCTGCAGCCGAAACCAGTACGGAGCCGTCTGTAGCTGTTATTGCGTTTAATTGCTGCGGCGTCCATTTACGCTTCATCTCAGTCGCCTCCCTTCACATCTTCGTTTTGTTCTTCGTCAATCTTATTCAGTACTTCTTCATTATTCATCGAAAATACGGTAACAGGTTCGCTCTGCCTGTAACCGCAAACGCTGTCATACGGGCAATACTCACACGCGTCCGCGCCGCCTTTTAATGGAGCTGCCGCAATGTCGCCGCCGAAAAGCTTTTCTCCCATTTGAGCGACTGTATCATTGAGCTTTTTAAAAATCTTTCCAAACTGCTCAAGCGTTGCAAGGCTGTCGGATTTTACATTGCTTCCGTTCTTTATTTTAACGGGAATATATTTTGCTCCCTCGGTTTTGTCCATACCCTTTATTACACGCACATCGTCAAGCAAAAGACCGTTCATTTTAAATTTATCTGCTATTTTTTCATTAATTTTCGCTTCATCCATGCCGTCCGCACTGATATTAGGAACTACGGCAGGCATATACAGTATTCCCGCGGGTGTGACCCCTCCGTAACGCTCCGCTCCGTTTTTGACTATTGAGCATAGGTAAAGCAGCATTTGAAGGTTCAGCCCGAAAAGGATATCTGAAAGCTTAAATGATTTTCCGCCGGTTTTATAGTCGATTACCCGTAGATAATCGCCGTTCTCGGTATGCATTATATCCACTCTGTCAACACTGCCGCATACCGCTATGTTTTCACCTGTTGGCAACTTGATAGTATAAGCAGGAATATCTCCTCCGATTTTCAGCTCGCAGTCAGATACCGAAAAATCGCTTTGACAGAGTTCATCTACCAAGTGACGTAGCAAAAGAAAAATGTTGTTGCAAAGCACCTCAAGCCTGTAGAGGAAAGATTTTTCCTTGCCTTCGCTGCCGCCGAGATAGCCCTCAAGATAATCATTTACCGTGTTGCGAATAAACTTTGACAGCATATCATCAGACATTTCCGAATATTCGTTTTTAGAATATTTAGTAAAGAAAACCTCAAGGATATAATGAACCAAGGTGCCGTATTCCATCGGGTTTATTTCCGCTTTAAGCCGTTTTTGCACACGCAGACCATAACAGCAAAAATACGAAAAACGGCATTTACTGAATTTTTCCACCTGGGAAGCGGAAACAGTAAGGTTTTCACCGAAAAGCAGCCTTGCGTTCGAAGGATCTTCAATCTTGATCGGCGACCGGTCAAGAGCGCGTTTTACCGCTTCAGCTCCCGAGGAATATTCCGGATGCTCGGCAAAAAAATCACCCAGCCCTGATAGTTCCCTATTGTTGCCGGAAAGCGACCGCGCGTATTCTTCAAATGCAGGGGTCAGAGCAAGCATTGAGTCATACCGTGAATCGTAGTCAGATTTATCTGTAACTCTAAGATTGGGAAAAGCTTTAGTAATCTCGCCGATAATTGATGATGGTTTCTTTTTCTCGCCCTCCATATCAACCATCGGGAAGCTTACATAGAGATACTGCGACGGTGCAATAACGGCGCAATACGCAACGAATGTTTCCAGATTGGCTATATAGGAAAAATCATCGCTTATATCTATTTCATTCAATTGAAGCTGCTTTATTTCGTAGCTTGAAAACAAACCGGAAACACTTGGAACCGCAGGAAATTCACCATCGCAGCAACCGATAAGAAAAGCCGCTTCTTGTGATGCGCCGCGCACACGCTGAGCTGTTGTAACCGTAACGCAGTCGAGCATCTGAGGAATTTGCGAATATTCTATATTAGAAATTTGGATTGACAGCAGCTCATAATATCTTTCCGCCGAAAGAGTCATTTCTCCAACGGCCGCAACGGTTTTATCCAGAGCATCCATCATCAAGCTCCAAACTCGGACTTGCTCGGCGCCCATACCCTTTTCACCGTTCGTTTCAAGAGAATCATACATCCTTGAAAGAGCGTTTGGGGCGTCCAGAGCCACCAGCAAACGATAAAGAAGCTCTGTGATCTCCTTGCCTTTCTTTCCTTTAATGTCTTCTCTGAACGCAAGCAGAGGCTCGGCAATACGCTTTCTAACCGACTCACATACCGCAAGTGCCTTTCTGTCCGCTTCGGTAAATTCGTCGGCATAGCCGCGAGGGTTTTGCGTAAACGGTTCACAAAGCCGCTTCCCGCTTAAATTCCAGATATATATGTAGTTTTCAAAGGCGTTTATTTCTTTATCAGAAATATATGTCAGCCCTGTTTTTAGCAGGGACAGAAAATCCTCGCGGTTAAACCCCTCGGTAATAAGGCGGAAAATCGAGTTGATAAGCCTTACAGCAGGCTTAACGTTTATGTCGCGGTGAACATCCATAAAAAAAGGAATTTCATATTTTTCAAGGATAACGTCCAGAACACCTCGGTAATTCTTTTCATCGCGGCAGATAATTGAAATATCGCCGTATCGGCAGCCCTTTTCTATTACAAGCCGTTTTATACGCCGTGCTGCAAACTCACATTCATCGTGAATATCGGCTGCACTGTATACGGTGATGTCATTCGGTTCTTCATCACTTGGCTTACAGTGACGGCGAAAAAAATTTTCTTCAAGATACGCGATTTCATCATTTTCGAATCGAGGAGATTGTGTAAGCTTAACAGGTGCTTTTATCTCAACAGAATCACGCTTTGCAATATCCTTGATAGTATCATAAGTATCCTGTGATATTTTGAAAACATCCTCACTTATGCTGCCCTGCGGGTCAAGAGTAAGAGTAATGTTTACTTCCCTGCAGCGCGATAACAACAGGCGGATTATTTCAAGCTGAGCTTTTGTAAAACCGCTGAATCCGTCCACGTACATAACTTGATTTTTGAAGATATCATCATTCTTTAAAAGAATATTTTTAAGTCTTTCGAGGTTGTCGAGAGGATCAACGTAACTCTGTGACAAAAGCGCGTCAAACGCGTCGAGCGCCAGAGCGGTTTCATTAAGCTTTACACGCAGAGTTTCATCCTGAATACTATTTGCCGCTTGTCGCAGCATTTCGGTAGAGATATTGTTCTTCTTACATTCCGAAAGCGTATTTATGAGCATGTCAGAAACTGCGCGTGTCCTGCGTGATTTCAGGAGCGTCAATTTTTCGCTAAGCTGTTCAAGGGCTACGCTCATCAGCACGGCGCGCGTACCGTTGTCTATTACATTTAACGGCATATTATGCGTCTTTTGAAAAATATGACGGCACATTCCGTCAAACCCGAACACTTCAACACGTTTGCATTGTTTTGCACCGAGAATGTCAAGGAATGCTTTTTCTGCCTCAAATGTACTTTGATCCGGAACAAGCATAAGCACCTGCTCCTCACCGTTTTTAATTAACTCGGTTATTTTGTTGTAAATATATGCGGTTTTTCCGGTACCGCCTCTGCCTAATATTAATCTCAGCATAATATCACCCTAACTAATCTATAAACTGTTATGATAGTATGATAGTATTATTATACACCCCTCAGTATCCTAAAAAAAGGACTTAAAAGAAAGATGAACGGATTTTTTCAAAAAATTCTACGATAAAAAACTTATACTCTTGTTTTTCGTTCTTTACCAAACAATATTCTTTGTCGCCCAATGTTTCTTTTGTTTTTAGATCGCCGTCGGTTTTTGTATTAATACATAATGACGGAAACATTACGCACCACCAGTTATGGCCTTTTCCCTCGCCTATCGTAATTCTCAGCGCGTCATACATTCCCGACGGAAGCGTATAGTTTTCATAATGACGAGTTGTAAAATACATGCGCTTTATCTCAGCGCGCACACCGTAATGATAGCCCTCGACAGCAATTTCCGCTGTAGCAACATCGGCGAAATCCTGCAAATGAGCCGCCACAACCTTTTCCGCTTCCTCCTTGCTTTCTGCCTGCTCAAAAAGCGACTGCGAATACTCAAGCAGCCTGTCACGCACCTTAAGCTTTAGGTTTTGGTCTTCCTCACTGTCTGAGTTAGCGAGAATATGGAGCCTAAATACATCATCAGCAACATCTGAACACGCAGCCTGAAACGGAATCATTGTATAAACAACAGTGAGGATTAATGCCGCACATGCTGCTTTTATAAAATTTTTCAAAAATAATGACCTGCCTTTCATAGCGTTTTCTAATGGGAATTATTGGCAGGTCATAATTATTTATTCAATTGAGCAGCCGATTTTTATCGGTTTACAGAGAAATGTTTTCGGATAGTCCGCTTTAAGCGCCTCAAGGCATTTTTTCGCCTTGTTTTCATTAGAAAAAATCGCGAAAACCGCTGAGCCCGAGCCTGACATTCCGGCTCCCTTTGCTTTGTTCTTTAGCATTATTCTTTTTATTTCGGCAACCTCTGGAATTTGCAGAGCAAGCTCAAAGTCGTTGAAAATAGTAGATGTAATCATAAACAAGTCCCTGCTGTAAAGCGCCTTAACCATTTCGTCAGTATAGCACGGATGCTTAGCAAGTGCGTCGACCTTTTGATACGCTTCGGCGGTTGAAACGCTGACGGTATCGGGCTTGCAGATAACGATATGAGCACCGTGGAGCGACGGAAGCTTTTTCATTGTACCGCCTATGCCGGTACAGAGTTTTATTCCTCCGGCAATACAGAACGGAACATCTGCTCCTACCCTCTCGCCTATATCGAGCATTTCCTTAGGGCTCAGCTTGGTATTAAACATATTGTTAAGACCGACAATAACAGCTGCGCCGTCGCTGCTGCCGCCCGCAAGACCCGCTTGCGTCGGAATAGTTTTCTTAATGTCGATATGGACACCCGAAACAGGAAGCCGGCAGTAATCGAAAAACTTATATGCAGCTTTTGCGCATATATTTCTGTCGTCGCAGGGTACGCCCTCATAATCACATGAGATGGTAACCTTTCCGCTGTCGTTATCGTTTAAGGTGATTTCGTCATATAAATCGACCGCCTGCATAACTGTCGCAAGCTCGTGATAACCGTCGGAGCGCTTGCCCAAAACGTCAAGAGAAAGATTGATTTTTGCCGGAGCTTTAAGCTTGATCTCCATTTTTCAGCTCTCCCAAAAATTCCTTTATACGCTCCAAAGCCACCTTTAGGTGACTGAGCGAATATGAATACGAAACTCTTACAAATCCCTCGCCGCATTCGCCGAAAGCGTTTCCCGGAACAACGGCGACATGCTTTTCCATAATAAGACGAGTGCAGAATTCCTCAGAAGTCAACCCTGTGGATTTTATGCAAGGGAAAACATAGAACGCGCCGAGAGGCTCGAAGCAGCTAAGTCCCATAGCATTGAAGCTGTCAACTACAAGACGGCGACGCATGTCATATTCGTCGCGCATGTGGTTAACGTCGCGATCACCGTTTTTCAGTGCTTCAATAGCGGCATACTGAGCTGTTGTGGGCGCTGACATTATTCCGTACTGATGGAGCTTGGTCATCTGAGCGATTACGGGAGCGGGGCCCAAAGCATAGCCGAGTCTCCAACCGGTCATGGCGTAAGACTTTGAAAAGCCGTTAATTACAACCGTGCGCTCGTACATTCCGTCAATTGAAGCAATTGAAACGTGGTTGAGGTCGCCGTAGGTCAGCTCGCAGTAAATTTCATCGGAAAGCACAAACAAATTATGACGCTTTATAACCTCGGCAATTTCCTCAAGATCCTTGCGCTCCATTATTGCGCCTGTTGGATTATTCGGGAACGGCAGCACAACAAGCTTTGTTTTTGGAGTGATTGCCGCTTCCAAATCGGCAGCCTTAAGGCGGAAATTGTCTTCATTTTTGGTGTTTATATTTACGGGAACACCGCCCGCCATTATGCACAAGGGATTGTAACATACAAATGCCGGCTGAGGAATAATAACCTCTTCACCCTTTTCGACAAGTGTGCGGAACGCTAAATCAATGGCTTCGCTTCCTCCCACTGTTACCAATACCTGCTCAGAGGGATTATATGTAAGCGAAAAACGTCTTTCATAGTATTTGGAAATCTGATCAAGCAAATCAGCAAAGCCCCTGTTGGGCGAATACCATGTTCTGCCCTTTTCAAGACTGCGTATACCCTCGTCGCGGATATGCCATGGTGTCTGGAAGTCCGGCTCGCCGATACTCAGCGAAATAACGTGCTCCATTTCATTGGCTATATCAAAAAATTTTCTGATACCCGAAGGACTTAGCGACTGAATGCTGCTGTTCAGGTATTTTGAATAATCTATCACAGGATTAAACTCCTCTCATCTTTTTCACTTCCGAAATCTGTGAGGTTCAGCCCTCTGTCCTTATAACGCTGCATAATAAAGTGCGTGCCTGTTGAGAGAACCCCCTCAATGGTTGACAGTTTTTTTGCGACAAACATAGCAATATCCTGCATGGTCTGTCCGCGGACAATAAGCGCGAGGTCATAAACGCCCGCCATAAGATAAACCGACTCAACCTCGTCAAATTTCATGCACATTTCCGCAATCTCGTCAAAACCTGTTTCTTTTTTTGGCGTTACCTTGAGCTCGATAAGCGCCTCTACATAGCCGTCGTCGCAGTTGATAATCGCCTGATATCCTTTAATGATTCCTTTGTCTTCATATTCTTTGATCTGAGCCTTTACGGCTTCTTCACTCTCACCGAGCATTGCTGCAAGTTCAGAAGTAGTAAAATGCGCGTTTTCACTTAAAAGCTTTAACAGTTTATTCATAGCATAACCCTCCGATTTATATTTTTGCCGCCTGTACTACAGGCTTTTCAATTGTGTTAATCAAGTTGGCACAAATCGCCGCTGATATACAGTATAGCTCATTTTCCCCATCAAATATTTCAAGCGTACAGTAATCGGCATGCTTGCGGTGACTCATAATAACTGATTTGTCAACATCGATTATCGTAAAATTCTTTGCTGATATGCTGCCGTTGATGTGCCAGTTGTTTCCGTAAAAATATGATAGGATTCCGTTTTTTGTGGGAACAATAACAAAGGTTATGTGCGATTTTGCAACCTTAAGCACAAAGGTATACGTGCCGACAATCGGGAGTCTGCGGATTTTAGCCGCAATATCCCCTTTGCTGTTGAGCAATAAAAGATTTGTTTTTTTAGTAACCTTAGTCTTTACGGAAACAGCGCGGTACTTTTCCATTCCGCTCTCATCAAAAACCGTAAAGCCGGCGTCAACAGCCGATAAATCACGTTTTAAATGCAGCTTCATAAATAATCACCGTAAAAAAATAACCATAGATACACAAATAAGTATACCTATGGTTATTATACATCATTTATCCAATTTATACAAGGGGTTTTTACGCCGGAATATTAATCCTCCCAAACAACCTCGTCTTCGATAAAGCCTTTCTTTTTCTTACGTGCAACAACAATCTTTGCGATAAAGCCGCTGATAAACACAAGAGCAGATACTACCCAGCCTGCCCAAATGATGGCCCACATGGGATAGTCGCCGTAGTTGCCGTTGTTTTTAACGAACAAATCATACATATTCCAGCCAAACAGACCGGCAAGAAGAACGGGAGCAACGAACCTGATTGAAGCTACAACCCACCAAAGCGGCATTTTAAAGCGCTTGGCGTTCTTGTTGATTTCCTTATGCACCTTTTTAAGGCTGAATGTCCAGCCGATTGCAATGCACTCAAGAACACCGACAATAATTAGGTTGACTGAATTTGCCCAGTGGTCAACAATGTCAAGCCACGCAAGACCTGCCTGCGATACAAACAGGATAGAAATAACGCCGCTGATCGCGCATACCGCAATTGTAACGGTCTTCGGCTTGATGTGGAACTTGTCGGCAATAGCCGCTGAAATACCCTCGACAATCGAGAACGCAGAGTCAATCGCCAGCGTAATAAGCATGAGATAGAACACAGCGCCGAATAATGCGTTGAACCATCCGATGTCTGTAAGGTTAACGATTGCCTGAGGATAAACTATAAACGCGGTTACGATACCGCTGTCGGTTACCTGATCGAGCATACCCGTTCCGCCCATTGTTGAGAACAAAACGATACCCGAAAGAACGCTTACCGCCATGTCGGAGAAAGCAATAATCATAGCGTCAGCCGCAATATCAGCGTCGTTGCCCAGATATGAGCCGTAAGCAAACATAATAGCCATCATGATTGACAGGCTGTAGAATACCTGACCTACCGCGTCAACCCAAAGAGTGGGATCGGAAAACGCTGAAGCGTCGGGGACAAACAGCATCTTGATTCCGTCCATAGCGCCCGGCATTGTGCAGCCCTTTATTGCCATAACAAGAAGGAGCACTACGGGAGCAAAAACGGTAAATTTAACAACTTTGCCAACCGACTTTGCACCGTTGCGAATGCAGAAGAAAATCAGTCCCCATGCAATTAACAGACATACAATCACCTGACCGGGAATCATTGTTCCGTCAACAGCAAAAGTGGAATGAGTCAGCTTTTGGAATAATCCCGAAGCTGCATCGTTGTTGCCTGTCATTGAGCCAAACTGCCACGAGTTGAGGAACATCAGGATAACCCAGGCAAATACTACAGAATAATAGCATACGATGACAAACGCGTTTGACGTAGCCGCCCATCCTACGGGTTCCCATTTTTTTCCGATACCGCGCATGGACTCAATAGCGCCTTTGCGAAACTTTCTGGAAATTGAAATTTCCATCATCAAAAGCGGAACACCCATCACAAGCATTGCAAAAAGGTATACCACCAAAAATGTTCCGCCGCCGTGTTTAGCCGCCAAGCCGGGAAAACGCCATGCGTTGCCCAAGCCAACCGCCGAACCAACAGCAGCAAGAATGAACGTGAAGCGAGAGCTCCACTGTCCTCTCTTTTCCATAATAATCTCTCCTATAAGAATATTTTTATATAATTATATATAGAATTTTATTTAAATTCAAGCAAAAACACAAAAAACATTGATTTATTACAATACTGTTATTATCTTTCACCTAAAAAGCAGCAAGCAGTTCCGCAAGAACAGACAATAATATGATTAACGGTAATATGATACATATAATTCTCTTGTAATTTGCAGCTGTCTCATAAAAAATCGGCGCCCGCGAAATACAGATGCCAAAAATATGAAATATATAATTACGCGGATTATTTCCGAGAACAACACCATACTCCGCCAGATACATCTGCAAATATATAGCGTCGTCGATATTGACTACTCCGTCACCGTTGGTATCGGCGTTAATCAAAGCGTCATCCGTAAGGAGTTTATACTCCGAAACATGGCGCTGAATAGCAAGTACGTCGCGGATATCGATATTACCGTCGAGGTTAACACCGCCGATACCCCCCTTTGGCTCTCTGATACGCCATGCATAAACGCTGCTGTCAGCCGCCCAGTTCTCTTGACTGCTGTACTGCTCTGTCACGCCCGAAACCACAACATTGCCTTCGTTTGCGTTATTCGCCCATGTTCGCAGGTTAACGGCGAAGTAACCGCCGTTGACGATAAGCGTAGTATAATTCAAAACACCGTCGCCCATGACGCTAAATACCATTGAATTAACTCTGACATTATCGCTAATTGTCATATGTATAGCAGGACTATCCTCGTTGGTATAAATCATATGCTCTAAACTGGCAAACTCCGCGTCGCAGGAAAGGTCGATCTCCAGTTTAGCTTCCTCGTTGCTGTTGTTGAGCATCACTTCACCGATAAAATGACCGCCGCTGATGTGGAATACACCGCCGTCCGCTCCGATGAAGCCGTTGACCGTGCCGCCGGTGAAGTAGTAGGTATCCTCTGTGCACGGAGACAGACTTATATCGATAGTACCGCTTGAACGGAATACACCTGTTTTGTTTTCGCTAACGATCAAGGTATTGGTGGGATAGAAAACTTGGTATATTCACCGCTTACATATCTCCAGCTCCATGCGCCGCCGGTAAACGAGCCCAGAACATCAAGGGTATGACTGTTTAGGGCGAGCATATAGAATCATCAGAGTTTGCCGTTATCGTTTCGCCCTGAGCGATAGCTGTATTCTTCAACAAAACGACCTTGGAATCATTCTACCAGAAGTAGTAGGAGTTCTCGTCTTCGGGAAGTATTGTTATATTCTCCTTGTAATTATGTATAAGAGCAGCCGCTGTCATAGCGTCATCAAAAGTCGGATACCATGAAACAGAATAGGTTTGTTCTGATTCTTCCACCGGAATCTGCATTCTCAATACAATAGCCCTGAATAACGGTAGCCGCAAATTATCCGCTGACAGTATCTCCAAGTGAAAATGCTCCGCTCTCGAAAGAAGTTATTGTGCCGTTCCCGCTTGAATCGGTTATAGTCAGATTGCCGTTCACTGTGATTATATTGCCGTCAAGCACCGCAGCTTGCGTACTGTCGAACGTATGACCGTTCAAATCTATGCATACGGTAACGCCTGCGGGAACCGTCAGAGGCAAGCTGCCAATCGATGCCGTGACGTCTTCCGTCAGCGTGATAGTTCCGGAAGCGGTTGGCAGTTCTTCATACAGCAAATCTCCAGCCACCGAAATATTTATTTCTGGGGAAATCGAAGATCATATTCGCGTGCGGCAGCGGAGCCGTTGTTCCTGTCGAGAACGAAATAGGACCGTATTCGGTCACATCAGGGTATCCGATAACCGTCGCGCCGTTGCCTTCGAGTGTGGCTGTGGGCATAAGACGGGTAACAGCCGTGCCGGTGATGTCCTCGATGATATAATATTCATCGCCTTCATCGTAGGTATCGTCGCCTATCTGCCAGCAGAGGAACTCTTTGGTATCAGTATCGAAATATTCTTCAAAATACGCAAGTAATATCGTCGAATCCTTCTGCACCGCGACTTTATGCATCTGATTGTCGAACACATAGCTGACCTGATTTTGCGCCATAACCGTTACCGTCAGCGCAAATTCCGAATCATGTTTGCTGGAATCGGAATGGAAGTATATTCTCATCAGATTTTCGGTGTTGTTACCGGATTCTCCTCGTGTATGATAAAGCCGCCTGAATTTTTTGAATTTCCGATAGTATTATTGCTTCCGGATCCGTTGTAGAACCTCAGATAATCGTAATTATACTCAGTATTACCGCTGCCTGTACCCTTAACGACCATATTCTCGGGGGCTTTGACAATAAGCATGCCGTCGTTGCTGTCACAATAGTCGCCCTCAGCTCCGCCGTTGTCGTACAGCGTAAACGAAAAGCCGCTTTGCTTATCGGACAAATCAAGAGTAAGGTGATCGTTGGGATTGTTGATCGGCATCAAAGCATAGTATCCGCCGTTGCCGTCGGAGTAAAAGATCTCAAGCACAGCGGTGAATACCGTCGGAGCATTTGCGATGTAGGGATTACCCTCTGCGTACATATCGCCGCCGTATTTTTCCTGCCAGCCGATGAAGTACATTCCGGAAGGCAATGTAAGAATATCGGTGAACGCCGGCAGAGAAACGGTAGAGCCCTTTGCGTATCGAATAGCTTTATCGTTATTATTATATGAATATGTAAAGTCCGTAGCTTCGGCTCATTGAGCGATCAGCGTTTTATTTTCGTCAAACGTGACGGTGTTATTCGGCCAATAATCGTTGGTACCATTGGAATATCCGTTGAATATCTTGCCTGACGGCGCGGTGAAGTCATAGTCGGGCAGCGCAAACGCCACGCCCGCGATCTGCGTAAAAGAATTCACAATACCGCTGCCCTCAACCATATCAAATGATACGGTGATGATAGTGGACAGATCAACCATTGTGATATTCAAGGCAAAGTCCAGGTCTACACCAATGGAATCCGATGCAAGGTATACCTTAATCTTATTTTATGAAGATTGAAGAGTGCCGATAGTCGTATTGCCGCTGTAGGTCTCTCCGCCAAGCAGTGTGGCCAGATCTAAATCGTAGATGCTGAGCACGTCGCGTCCTTCTTCAGTGACGATTTTGCCGTTTATGACGAATACATATCCGGCAGGAGCGGTGAAGGTCAGGCTTCCGTCGCAGTTGTAGGAATTTCCGTCGTTGTCATAGAGTTTGAAGTTCAAGCCGTTTACATAACCGGTGCACAAATCGACATTCACATGCTCGTTCTTGGGCAATGCAGCGTAATATGCACCGTCATCCTTCTCTATCAGTACGCGCAAATTATTCAGCTTTGCCGTAAAGGTGATATCCTCATTTAAAACAATGTTTTGCCGTTCAGGTTATTCCAACCCCTCCGCTCAATCAACTGCCAAATTCCGTCCGGTACGGCAGTGTGAACATAGCGGTAAAGTACGGCAGATTGATAGCCGTTCCCTTGGGATAATCGGATGTAGACGTCTGCTCACCAAACCGATAGGTAACGATGATTTTGTCGATATAAACCGTCGTCGGCGTCGTGTTGCCTGTAACGGTATAAACTGCGCCGGCGCCATAGGTATTCGCTCCGTCTGTATAGTAATTGAAATAGATCTTTTCCGGCAGCGTAAATCCGCATTCGGACAGAACGATCTTAGCTCCCGGAAGCGCGGTCATTGAGCCTATCGTGCCGCTTTCCTCTCCCGCATCAAACGAAATGGTTACAAGATCGTCGGGATCAACGACTGTAACATTCAAATCACAGCCGCTGTGCTGTCTCCGTAATGGGAATAAAGATTGACGAAAAGAACATTGCCGGTGGTATAATAATCAGTTGATGTTTTATTATAACCCTGGAACTTCGAGCCGAGTTGATGTAAAGTATCGCAATCATATAAAGCCACCTCTAATAATATCTCCCAAAAACATTAAAGATATGGTATAATAGAACCATCAAAAGACAGATGGTGATGAAATGCAACTGAATCTCTTT
>ONCY01000161.1 GCA_900316435.1 uncultured Eubacteriales bacterium
ACAACCTCAGGTCAGTCCGATCCGCCGATTCCGATGGATCCCTACGAGGCTTAAGGTTTATAATTGAATAAAGCATAGAAATGAGGCTGCCGCAAACGTAACAATTTGTCGGCAGCCTTATTTAATCCAAAAGCGAAAAAATATTGCTTTTTACCGCTTTTTGTAGTATAATTATATAATAAGTTTTTAGTATGGAGGAATGTGTCGTGTCAAAAAGAGCGCTTGGTTTTCTTTTGGCTTTTATCATGACAACCTCAATATTCATATCCTCGGGTTTTGGCGCGGAGGGTGAGGAAATATCCGATGTGTCAACTCCTTCATATTCCTACGATGAATCGGAAAACGGCGCGTCTGATCCTTTGGCAACCACACAGCCGAATACGGTATCAACAGCGCGTTTTCCCGCGTTGTCGGTCTCGGTTATTTCAAACTATTTCGGTAGAATAAACGCCGATTACAATGAGTACACAAAGGAGTTCACCGTCAGATTTACTTTGCAGTCGTCAAAGGCGCTGCTTTCGGCAAACTGGGTGCTGTCTTACGACAGCGAGATACTGAAAGTCGATCCCGCCAAAAACACCATTGATTTAATTTGCCCGATAATGAGCAAAACCGCTTCCCTAAGCTTTGACGACAAAAACGGACTTATTGAGTTTAACGCGACCGATTTGAAAATGTATGACTATACGATACGCGAGTCCGACTTTGTAAAAATCGTCTTTGATGTGCCTAAGCTTATTCCAAACGACACAGAAATCACAAAGGTCGATTTATCGGTCGACGAACTGTGGGTTTCCGAGCCCGACTCAAAAACGGGTATGTCGCTTACAAATAAAGAGGTCTGCCTTGTGAAAAACGGAAAAGTGATGAATAATGCGCGTACAAAAGATGTAAGCGTTTCAAAACAGACTCTTATCACCCCGTCGACTTTTCACGATTCAAACATCAATCCGTCCACAAAGGACGAAAAGCCCGCCACAACGGTTAAGCCCACCGAAAAGCCGACCGAAGCGGCTACAACGGCTCCTTCACCTGATGATTCTCAAAAAAATAACAACGCAAAAATCAATACAGGCGAATGGTACATAGCGCTGATTATTCTTTTGATGCTTATGATTTGCTCAATAGTGCTGTTTATTATGCGAAAGCGCGATATTTATAATAACTGATAACAAAAGCCCGGCTCACTGTGAACCGGGCTTAAATGCTGCTTTTTAAAAATTTAAAGGGCTGCAAAACAGCCCTTTAAGATGTAAATCTATTAGTTTGCTCTGGTAACCTTACCTGAACGTAAGCAACGGGTGCAAGCATATACACGCTTCGAAGCAACGGGTGCAAGCATATACACGCTTCGGTGAACCGTCAACGATCGCCTTAACACGCTGAACGTTGGGCTTCCAAGTTCTGTTGGAACGTCTGTGAGAGTGAGATACCTTGATGCCGAATTTTACATCCTTACCGCAGAATTCACATTTTGCCATGCGTCTGCACCTCCTTAGTCAATTCAAATTATTTTCCTAACTTTGTTATAATACCAGAAAACCCGAAAAAATGCAAGTGTTTTTTGAAAATTTCTCAACTTGTTTTAAAACTTCTTATTTTCCTTGTTTTTTTTTCGGTTTTGATATATAATATATACTATCTATAATTGTGTTTTCAGGAGGATTATATGCTGCTTACATTATTAAACGGACATTTTACAATGGAGCAGGTATTCGCGCAGATCCTTGCTGTGCTGCTCATTATCTTTCTTATTCTTCCGTTCCATGAGTGGGCGCATGCCTTTACGGCTTCCTGTCTGGGCGACAAGGGCATTAAAGCCCGCGGCAGATTGTCGCTTAACCCGATAAGCCATATCGACCCTATCGGCGCGGTAATGCTGCTGCTTATCGGCTTCGGCTGGGCAAAGCCCGTACCCGTTGATCCGCGCTATTTCAAGCACCCAAAGGTGGGAATGGCTATTACCGCGCTCATGGGACCTGTAGCCAATATGGTAGCTGCGCTTGCGGGCTATCTTGTTTACTA
>ONCY01000138.1 GCA_900316435.1 uncultured Eubacteriales bacterium
AAGGTGCGCGTAAAATCCGCTCCGGACAAGGGAACAACTGTGACGCTTGAAAAGCAGATAAGCGATGACGACTGACAAAGACAAGCTTGCAAGCCGCCATATGGGACTGGTTCACGCGTTGTGCAAACGGTTTTCGGGCAAGGGAATCGAATATGAGGAGCTGTTTTCGGCGGGATGTCTAGGGCTTAGCAAGGCCATAAACAGATTTGACCAAAGCCGTGACCTGCGGTTTTCCACCTACGCCTTTCCGGTGATAATGGGCGAGCTCAAGCGGCTGTTCCGCGACGGCGGATCAGTAAAAGTCAGCCGCTCCTTAAGGGAATTATCGCTTAAGGCGGCAAAGCTGAACAGCGAAAGCCTGAAGGAAACAGGCGAAGAACTGAGCGTCAGTCAGCTTTCGGAAAAGCTTAACGTCAGCGCCGAAAGGATCGTTGAGGCTTTGGGCAGCGCGAGAACGCCGCTTTCGCTCACGGCTGAGTATGACGAGGACGGGACCCCTCAGCTTGATATACCGGCTCCGGATATCCAGGAGGAAATAACCGAAAGACTCAGCCTTGAGCAGGCGCTCAACGCGCTTGACGGGCAGGACAGGCGGCTTATAGAGCTTCGTTATTACAAAAGCAAAACCCAATGCGAGACCGCGCGGCTGCTTGGAATCTCGCAGGTCCAGGTAAGCCGGAGGGAAAAAAAGATTCTTTCACGAATCAGAGCGTTCTTAAGCCAAAGCCGGCAAGCTTTATGATATTTTAGCGACCATAAGCCCCGATCGTTTTAAGGCAATACCGCATAATTCAGGTGTGCGGATTGCGAAGTAAGATTTTTCGTAAGGTTAAACAAATAATCAGTTTGCATACTGACGTATGCGGGCTGATTTTTGGGTAAACTGACGGAATAATAAAAGGCAAGGCGTGCGCCGTGAATTGTGCGGTGTTGCTTTAAAGATTATTGCCTCTTATTACAAGCTCGGCCCATTCCGCAGGGCCTACCGCGCCGTTTTGCTCGATCCCCAAAGAGCGCTGGAACGCTGTAACCGCCTCCTTGGTGCGCGGGCCGAAGATACCGTCGACAGCTATCTCAGGTATCGACGGGTTGCCGCGAGCCACAACATTGAGATAGCGCTGTATAATACGAACGCTTTCTCCCCTGTCGCCCTCGATTATGAAGCGTCCGGGGTACGGCTCGCCGATAGCGCTTCGATAATCGGGAGGAAGGTCGCTTACTGCCTCTTTGTACGCGCGCTCTATTTCAAAAAAAACATTGGCGTCCACAACGCCGGTCACAGGAAGCCCGAAATTGTTTTGGAAGGTAAACACCGCGTCCCGGGTAAGATCGCCAAAGTAGCCGGTTATCGGGATCGGCGGAAGCTCCGGATAAAAATAGCCCAGAAAAGCCAAATAGTATTGCAGAGCCTCTACATCGACTCCCCTGGCTCCTATACTCATTTCGCGGGTATAGCGCTTTTCGACCTCGGAGAGCGTAAGGCCTTCGCTTGTGATCTCGCTGAGCCGCTTTACTCCGGCGAAAACCTGCTTTATTTTGTACCATGTAGCCTTGCCCACCACCCCGTCGGCGTCGAGGTTGAATATTCGCTGAAAGGCCTTGACGGCCTCTTCGGTTTCAAGATCATAAACGCCCGTGTTTCCGTTCACCTTGGGAATAGCGGGATAATTTTTGCCTATGCGGTTCAGCTCGCGCTTTATCGTAAGCACATCGTCGCCGAAGGAGCCGCGCCTTAACGCTATGCCGGGATATGATTCGGTATTGCCGCCGACCTCGGCGTTGAACACTATCGCGATATCGTCGCCGTAATAGTAGCGCAGGATCTCGATCGGCGTATAGCCCTGATTGGCAAGAGTAACAGTCCCCCACTGCAACAGTCCGTTGCAAAAGGTGTTATAGCCGTCGCAAAACTGCGCGTAAAGCGGTTCAACGCTGCCGGAGCGGACTATATAATTATTGAATATCTCGTCCACGATACGGCTGATATTGTCGTAAACCTCGCCGCCGTAGACGTAGTTTTGATCAATAGATGTGTTGTCGGTGATGTCAAAGTCGTAGCCGCGGCTTCGGTAAAACTCGGTATAAACACGGTTTAACGCAAATGTTATCTGCGCAAGCACATTTGCCCTTATCGCGCTTTCAGGCCATGTGGGATAGATCTCGTTTGAGGCTACGTTCTTTATATAGTCGGTAAACGGTACGATGACATTCGGCGCCGGCGTGTTAGGCCTGCCGAGGTGCACGGTTATCGTCTGAGGGATTACCGGTGTTACAGCCATGCTCTCAGCCCTCCCTGCCGCCGTTTAAGGGCTCAAGAGCCACGGGAAGTATAGTTTCGATCCTGTCCTGGATCGTAACGGGAAAATCGATTATCTCGCGGAAATCAGGATGAAAAACCGAAATCAGATATGTCACGTCGCTTTTGCCCGCGGTTTCCGGACTGTTATTTTCGCTCCCCAAACAAGAGGGCAGCACTATTTCGTTTACGATGCCCGATTCGTCGGTGACGTCGTGATATAAGCTGTAGCGTATTCCGCCGTCGATCACCGCCACATCGACAAAAACATTTTTTACCGGAAAGCTCTGGTTGGCCGCCGACACCTGGACCTTTAGCGACCCGCGCCCCGGGTGTTTGTCGATGTAGCTTTCAAATTCGGGCTTGAAGGGTGAATCTCCCGTTATCCTGTTTTCAAAATTATTTACCATACAAAGACTCCTTTCCTCAGATATTCTATGCC
>ONCY01000133.1 GCA_900316435.1 uncultured Eubacteriales bacterium
GCCGTCGACAATGCTTGAGTCGTTGTTGAGTATCATTCCGTAAATAAGCTGACGGTGAGCTGCGTTGGAAAGGTCAAGCTGCTCCTCACGGATGCTTTCACCGTTGATATATATTTTTTGAACCGTCATTTTATTCTGCGTAAGCGTACCCGTTTTATCGGAACAGATCACCGACACGCAGCCAAGGCTTTCAACTGCCTTTAGATCTTTGATAACGGCGTTTTCGTTTGCCATTTTACGTGTTCCGAGCGCCTGGACAATGGTGACTATAGAGCCCAGCGCCTCGGGAATAGCGGCAACCGCGAGGGCTACGGCATACATAAGCGAGTCTAAAACAGCCTCGCCCTTCCAGCCGCCCTGCCACATTGAGAGCACAAATACAAGGGCGCAGATCGCCATTATGATAACAGCCAAACGCGCCGAAAATTGGTCGAGGCTCTGCTGCAGAGGAGTTTTCTTTTCCTTTGCGGAGTTCATAAGCGCGGCGATTTTGCCTATTTCGGTATCCATGGCGGTTTCGGTAACAACAACCATTGCCCTGCCGTAGGTGACAAGGCTGCCCGAGAACACCATGTTTGTGCGGTCGCCCAGCGGCGTTTCGCCCTGTATGGGAGCCTCGGTTTTGTCAATATTTGTTGATTCGCCCGTGAGCGAGCTTTCGTTTACCTGGAGCGAATAGTTGTGGATTATCCTTCCGTCTGCCACGACCATGTCGCCCGCCTCAAGAATAACTATATCGCCGGGGACAACTTTTTTTGAGTCAATCTCGATTTTCTGCCCGTCGCGTATAACCTTGGCTGACGGCGACGACAGCGATTTAAGGCTCTCCAAGGATTTTTCCGCCTTGATATGCTGAACCGTGCCGAGAATGGCGTTCATTATTATTACAGCAAAAATAACGATCGTGCTTTCAATATTGCCCGAGAACATCGAGATGATCGCGGCGGCAATGAGGATCATCACAAGCAAGTCCGCAAACTGGCTTAAAAAGACCATAAGCGCGGTTTTCTTTTTGCCCTCGGCAAGCGCGTTTTCACCGTGCTTTAAAAGGAGCTCGTCCGCTTTTTGATGAGAGTGTCCGTCCGTTGTGACGTTTCTTCGGCTTTTTCGGCTTGCTGAACATTGTAAGGATAATGGCGATAAGGCACAAAAACACGCCTGCCACCGCCATAAGCACTCCCGCGGTTCTTTCTTCGACAACCAGGATCACCACGACCGAGGCGATAAACAGCGCAAGGCAGACAAACATAAGAATAAAGCCGATTTTGTATAAGATATTCATTTTGGGTGCTTTCATTCTGCTTTACCTCCGTTAAGCTGATCCGCTATAGCCGCGAAATCCTCAAGGCTTAGCTGTTCGGCGCGGGCGTTAGCCGCTACGCCTGCTTTTTCAAGAATAAACGACGCCTTAGCCTTGTCGATACCCAGTCCGGCGCTGAGCGAGTTTGATATTACCTTTCGGCGCTGAGAGAACGCCGCCTTTATCACTTTGAAAAACGCCGCTTCATCTGTTTTTACGGGCGGCTCTTTGCGTATGTTGAGCCTGAGAACGGCGGAATCAACCTTTGGAGCGGGCATAAACGAACCCGCGCTCACCCCGAACAAAAGCTCAGGCTCGGCGTAATAATTCACCGAAACCGTTACCGCTCCGCTTTCACGCGAGCCGACCTTGGCGCAGATTCGCTGAGCCGCCTCCTTTTGCACCATCACCGTGACGGCGGAAATCGGCAGCCTGTCCTCGAGCAGCTTCATTATTACAGGTGAGGTGATGTAGTACGGCAGGTTGGCGCACACCACTACCTCCATGCCCTGAAATTCCTCGGCTATAAGCGTATGCAGGTCAAGCTCGAGCACGTCGGCGTTGACAACTTTTATGTTGTCATACTCTTCTAAGGTTTCATCAAGCACAGGCAACAGCCGCTTGTCAAGCTCTATTGCCACCACCTTATCAGCGAGCCCGCACAGCTCGTTTGTCAGCACTCCTATCCCGGGGCCGACCTCGATTACGCCTACTCCCCTGCCAGCGCCCGAAAGCTCAGCCATGCGCGGACAGACCGACGGATTGACAAGAAAATTCTGCCCCAGCGCCTTTGAAAACGTAAAGCCGTGCTTTGATAGTATCTCTTTTATTGTACCGATGTCGGAAAGTCTTTTCATTTTAAAGTCCTCAGACCTTTCGGATATTTATTTTTAAGTCTGCCGCCCGACGCCTTGCCAAAACCGCAGGTGACGCCGTCTGCACATACAGCCGCGTAGCCCTTCAAGTCGGCGGGAACAGAGATTTCCTCGCCGTGAAGGAAGGCTTTTATCCCGGCGCTGTCGGAGGAAAGCTCAACGCATCGCTTACAGTCAGAGGGCTTTGCCGCCATAAACGCGCTGTGGTGCGGCTCAATTCGGTTTTTAACAATTTCACCGAGAATTATTCCCGCACGCAATACGGGCAAGCTCTTTATTCCAATATAGTTCTTTGGGAGAATTATAATTTTGTTGTTCTTTATAATCAGGTTTTCGCCGAAGGGGCGGTTGACAAACAGGCTGTCGTAAAACGCAAAAGCCTCTTTATTGACCGCTGCCGTGTTCTTTTCTTCACAGCTTGTCCTAACAAGCACGCCGCTTTTTCTGAGCCTTGCAGCAAAGTGCCCCTCGCCGCCGTCCATGGGAAAAATGCGTCGGGCATATTTCATTGACGGTCTGCCGAAATCAACGCCCGCATCCTCGAGCGAAAAATCGGGGTTCTCCTCTAAAAAGCGAGTTATAACGCCCTCGTTTTCCTCGGGCGAGAAGGTGCAGGTCGAGTAAACCATAACGCCGCCGGGCTTAAGCGCGAGCTTTGCGCTGTTTAAGATATGAAGCTGACGCTCGGCACAGCTTTTTACATGCTCCTCGCTCCACTCGGTCTGAGCGGCGGAGTTTTTGCGGAACATTCCCTCTCCGCTGCACGGAGCGTCGACAATCACCTTGTCAAACTGCCCCGAAAGGCTTTGACAGAGCTGCTCCGGGTGGCTGTTTGTCACTACAGCATTATGTATTCCCATTCGCTCAATATTCGATAAAAGAATATTAGCTCTGCTTTTTACTATCTCGTTGCTCCACAAAAGCCCTGTGCCGCCCAACTTTGCACCGATTTGAGTGCTTTTTCCTCCCGGAGCAGCGCATAGGTCAAGGACATAGTCGCCGTACTCAACGCCGAGCATCTCAACAGCCGAGGTCGCCGACGGCTCCTGAATATAAAACGCGCCCGCGTGATGGAGCGGATGATTACCGAGCGACTCTACCTCAGGCGGAATATAGAATCCGTCATTGCAAAACGGAGTGGGCTTAAGCTCAAAGCCGAGCGAATCCTTTAGCCTGTCCGCAGAGCTTTTTAGCGTATTTACACGCAGCCCGCGGAAGTTGCCGCCATTGTAGTACCGCAGGAACTCGTCATATTCGCCGCCGAGCAGCGTTTTCATTCTGTTTAAAAATAAATCCATAATGGTATATTTCCAAAATTTGTGTCAATAATAGTTTTGTAACGGATGGGAGGTGTTACCGTGAGCAATAAAAATCAGACAAACGACTGCAAGAACACTCAGGATTGCAAGAATACACAGGATTGCAAAAACACAAAGAACTCGCAGAACAAAAATAAGAACACAGCGAAGGACTAAGCAATAAGGGGGTTGGCTAAAAGTCAGCCCCCTTAAGTTTTGTTAATATCCGTATTCTTCGCCGATGATTATAACCTTAATGCGGTTAACATGGCGCTGCTGAGCGCAGACTACATAGTTGCAGCAGATTCTGCCGTCGCCGTGACAGCCCTCGCACATCTCTGGGTTGTCTTTTTTTAGCGAAATACACTCGCCTGTTTTAGCGCAGGGAGTCTCAATTCCGAGGCGCACGGTATTGGGCGGAGCCGCCTTTGTTTTAACGCGGGCAATAGCCTCGCCGATATTCTTAACAAGCTTATTTACGCCGCAAATGCAGATAACGCTTTTGGGGCCGTAAAGAATAGCCGCCACGCGGTTT
>ONCY01000014.1 GCA_900316435.1 uncultured Eubacteriales bacterium
CAACTATATGATAATGCAGTCCTACGACTTCTACGCGCTGTATCAGCGCTACGGCTGCAACATGCAGTTCGGCGGCGACGACCAGTGGAGCAACATGCTCGGCGGCACCGAGCTTATCAGACGCAAGCTGGGCAAGGACGCTTACGCAATGACAATCAACCTGCTCCTCAATTCCGAGGGAAAAAAGATGGGCAAGACACAGTCGGGTGCCGTATGGCTTTCAGCAGAGAAAACCAGCCCTTACGATTTCTATCAGTACTGGAGGAACGTAGACGACGCCGATGTTGTTAAGTGCCTTAAAATGCTTACCTTCCTGCCGCTTGAGCAGATTGACGAGCTCGCAAAGCTTGAGGGCAGCGAAATCAACAAGGCTAAGGAGATCCTCGCTTACGAGCTTACCCAGATGATCCACGGCAAGGACGAGGCAGACAAGGCTCAGGAGGCGGCTCGCGCGCTGTTCGGCAGCAAGCAGAACACCGACAACATGCCTTCTACGGCCCTCTCCGACGATGACTTTACCGACGGAAGCATAGCTATTCTCGACCTGCTTTCAAAATGCGGTCTGATCCCCTCCAAAAAAGAGGGCAGACGTTTAATTGAGCAGGGCGGCATTTCGGTTGACGACGAAAAGGTAACCGAGGTTGTAGCAACTGTTCCGAAGTCGGCTTTTGAAAAAGGCCACGTAATAATCAAAAAGGGCAAAAAGACCTTCCATAAGGCAACATTATAATTTTATTAAGGGATTGTTGCAGAGTATTCTGCTAAATAATAAGGAAAGAAGGACAATCACATGAAAATCGTAAAAGAATTCAAGGAATTCATTATGCGCGGCAATGTCATGGATCTGGCAGTCGGCGTTATCATCGGCGGCGCTTTCGGCGCGATCGTAACGGCGTTTATCGATAACATGATCATGCCGTTCATAGGTCTGCTCACCGGCGGTATGGATTTCTCACAGCAGTTCATCGTTCTTAAGGCTCCCGATGGAATGGAAGCTTCCCAGATCAAGAGCATTGAACAGGCAAAAGAGGTCGGCGCTAACGTTTGGGGTTACGGCGCGTTCATCACAGCGGTCATCAACTTCCTGATCATCGCTCTGGTTATTTTCCTGATTGTAAAGGCTGTAAACAAGGCGGCCAACTTAAGAAAGAAGGAAGAGGAAGCCGAGCCCACCACAAAGGTTTGCCCGTTCTGCTGCACCGAAATCGACATCAAGGCTACAAGATGCCCTCACTGCACAAGCGAGCTTCCCGAGCTTGAATCATAAATTAAGCTATTAGCAAAAAGGTCGTGCGGACTGTGTCCACACGGCCTAAATTTTTGCAAAAAATAAGAGCCGGCACAAAACCGGCTCTGAAAAACTGATTAGTCAGCGGTGTAGGGGAGCAGCGCAAGGTGACGTGCGCGCTTGATCGCTGTTGTAAGGTCACGCTGATGCCTTGCGCAGGTGCCTGTCACACGGCGGGGAAGGATCTTTCCTCTCTCTGACATATAGCGGCGAAGACGAGCGATATCCTTGTAATCAATGTGCTCTACCTTATCAACGCAGAAACCGCAAACCTTCTTGCGGGACTTTCTGCCGCGGTTGTTGGGTCTTTCAGCCATTGTGGGTTCTCCTTTCGTGAGAATATTCAAAAATAGTTACATTAAATAGAACCGCTCTGGTAAGAGGGCTGAGGCTGCGCGGGCGCCTGATAGTTTTGAGGAGCGGGCGCTGAGTAGCCTTGATTTCCGCCGTAAGACTGATTTCCGTAAGACTGGCCGCCGCCGTAGCTGTTGTTGCTGTCGCGGCGCTCGCCCGTAAACGAAACATTGTCGGCAACGACTTCGACAACATAGCGGTTGGTACCGTCCTTAGCCTGATAGGTTCTGGTCTGAAGCTGACCTTCTACTGCGATCATCGCGCCCTTGCCGAAGTAACGGCAAACAAACTCTGCGGTCTGTCTCCAGCACACGATGTCAATAAAATCAGCCTTGCGTTCCTCGCCCTGCTTAACATAGCCTCTGTCAACGGCAATGCGGAAGCTGGTAACGCTGATACCTGACGCGGTTGTCTTTAACTCGGGATCAGACACAAGTCTGCCCATCAAAATAACTCTGTTTAACATACTGTCATCCTTTCACGTTCGGGCTTTCGCCCTACAAAATGCTTATTCGTCTTCTTTCTTGATGATCATTGAGCGGATTACATCTTCGTTGATTCTGAATTTACGGTCAAGCTCCGCGGGGAACTCGGCGGTAGACTCAAAGTCAAACAGAACGTAGTAGCCTTCGCTCTCCTTGTTGATGAGGTAAGCAAGCTTTCTCTTGCCCCATTCATCAACATTCTTCAAAGTGGCGTTCTGCTCGATGAGTGTCTTGAATCTCTCCACAACGGACTGAACTGCTTCCTCGCCCTTCTTCATGGAAACAACCATGACGGTCTCATAATTTGCTGTTACTGCCATTTCTTTGCACCTCCTTCTGGACTTAATGGCGGCTTCTGCCGCAAGGATTTGCCGCACTTTGCATAGTGCAACAGATATATTATATCATGATTTATTTTTTTGTCAACCAAAAATTCACAATTATTTTGGCTTATACCGCCGTTTTATTGGGGTATTGGCAGATTGACAAAACCGCCAAAAGATATATAATGTATGTAGTATGGGTAAAAATGCATTGGATTATTGTGAATACGAATTGTTAAAAGGATGTGTATGATGATTACCTCGATTTTTAAGGAACATAAGGGTTTTGGCAAACAGATTTTTCTGCTCGCTAAAAATGAGCTTATCAAAACCTACAAGGGCGCTATAATCGGTCCGGGCTGGGCTGTTGTAAAGCCCGCGTTTACTATTTTTGTTTACTGGTTTGCTTTTAACACCATTCGCAGCGGAAAAAGCATCCGCATGTATTTAGGCTCGGGTTACAGCGAGCCCATGGCATTTTTTACCTTTATGTTTATCGGTATTATTCCATGGTTTTTTATCCAGGACAGCATCCTGCAGGGAACAAAGACCCTGCGCAATAACAGGCAGTTTATTACAAAGGTGAAATTTCCTGTTTCCACAATACTTACATATACCGGAATATCAAGGCTTTATGTACATATGATGCTCATGTCGATCATGTACGTTTTTGTAATCATAGCTATCGGCCCAAGCTGGTACAATCTGCAATTCTTCTTCTATTGTCCGCTGATGTTTTTCTTCTTTCTGGCGCTGTCGTGGACAACGGCTCCCATGGCGGCGTTCTCAAAGGACTTTGAAAGCCTTGTAGTATCTATTATGACGGGTATCTTCTGGCTGTCGGGCATAATGTATGATTCCTATGATCCCAAGGTTTTCGGCGGGGTCGCAAAGTATTTTATGCTGGCAAATCCGATAAACTTCTTTGTAAACGGCTACCGCAATACTTTCCTGATCCACCGCGGATTCTGGGTTTATAAAACCGAGCTGGTGATCTTTGCCGTGGAATTAATAGGCATAACTCTGTTGGGCATTTTCAACTACAACCGTCTCAGGAAAAAGCTTCCTGACGTTCTTTAAGGAGGCGTTGATATGTCAGAACCGATTATCACCTTTAAAAACGTCAGCAAAACTTATATTCTCTATAAAAACGATCAGGCGCGTTTCAAGGCGCTGTTCTTCAAGCCGAAGAATCCGAAAACAAACAAGGCGCTCAACGGTGTTTCGTTTGAGATATGCAGAGGCGAATCCGTCGGTATCGTAGGCGACAACGGCGCGGGAAAATCGACTCTGCTAAAGATGATTACAGGCGTTGCCTTTCCCGATGAGGGCGAAATCATAGTCAACGGCAAGGTTGCGGCTCTGCTTGAGCTTACCGCAGGCTTCTCGCTTGAAATGACAGGCAGAGAGAACATCTATCTCAAGGGTTATATCCTTGGTCTTGAGGACGCTTATATAAAGGAGATCGAGGAGAAAATCATCGACTTTGCAGAGCTTGGCGACTATATCGACCAGCCCGTAAGAACTTACTCAAGCGGTATGAAAATGCGCCTCGGCTTTGCAATCAACGTAAACATCGAGCCTGATGTGCTTGTTGTCGACGAGGCTCTCGCGGTAGGTGACGCAAGCTTCAAGCGCAAGTGTAAGGATAAAATCAAGGACATCATTTCCGCGGGTACGACTGTGCTTTATGTAAGCCACAACGCCGATTCCGTTGCGGAAATCTGCCCGCGCTCTATCTATCTCAGAAAGGGCACCGTTATTTTTGACGGTCCCACCGATGAGACTCTTAAGGTTTACCACGACTATAAGGAAGCTCAGAAGAAAAAGAAAAAATAAACTGTATTTACAACAGGGCGTGCACTGCACGCCCATATATATAGAACTTAATTATGATTAAAGACAGACTCAATGATTTTGAAACCGACTGGGCGGCTATGCCTCAGGTCGAAAAGGAAAAACTTGAAAAGCTCAAAGGCAAAACGGTTCTTGTTTGCGGACATACAATAGCACGCTGCCTTTGTTATGCGCTTGTATATCAGAGCGAGCGCAAGAGCCGCGATATTAAGGTCATTTACGCGGGCGACTGCAAAGACTTTTACCCTGAGTGTACCGAAAGCGAGTTTTTTACCGCCGTCAATCTTAATTCTATAAGAGAAATAAAAGACGCCGATTATATTGTCCATACGGGCTTTTGCGGCGAATACAGCGAGAGCTATGCAGCAGATTTTGCCGAGGAGATAAGCAGCGTTAATGCGCTTGCGGCACTTGCTGAAAAGACAAACGCAAAGGTTGTTCTGCTCAGCGACAGCAGGGTTTACGGCAACGGCAAGCCCATGCGCGTTTACTCCGAAAACGAGAATGCCGCGCTCTGCAATACCGACCTAAAAACACGCGACAATCAGCTTTTAAGGGCGGTTGAAAACCTGTGGAACTGCCGCGCTTCTGACGGCAGGTTTTCGCTCACCGTGTTCCGTACGGGAATCGTGCTCGGCGCGCGCAGCGGACTTAAAACCTTCCTCGACGGTGTGTTCAGGGCTGTTGCCGAGGGCAAGCCCTGCACGCTTGTAAACGGCAAGAAGCTCTCCTTTGTATATCTGACCGATGTTTTCCGTGCAATTGTTTACGCTTTTGGCGGAAGCGTCCGCAAGGAAGGAACATACAACCTTATAGGCGTAAACGGCACAGCGTCCGGCGGTATGATAGCCGCGCTGCTTCACGATACATACCCCGACAAGGCTAAAATAACACTTGTTGACGGCGAGGACGAAAACGCCTGCGCCATTACGAACAGCAAGCTTATAAACAGCGGCTGCGCTCCCGAGCTTGACCTTTCAACATCCCTTGAGCTCTGCGTAATGTCATATCTTCCCGAAACGGGCGAGGTGCTGCAGCTCTCGAACACCCATGACGGCAGACTAAAGGCTCTGCAAAAAATGCAGATAGCCTACCTGCTCGAGGTCGACAGGATCTGCAAAAAGCACAACATCAAATACTTCCTCGGCGGCGGCACTCTGCTGGGAGCTATCCGTCACAACGGCTTTATTCCGTGGGACGACGACTCAGACATCATTATGCTGCGCCCCGATTACGACAGATTTGCCGAGATAGCTCAGAAGGAGCTGCCCGAGGGCATGACATTTGAGTCGCACAAGACCGACAAAAACTGTTTTTATGAATTCAACAAGCTGCGCGTTGAGAACACCATGTTCGCGACCGAGCTTGCGAAGAATCACACCGATATCAATGTCGGAATCCCGTTTGATATTTTCTGCCACGACAAGAGCGCAAATTCCGCTCTGGGCAGGAAAATCCACTTTGCTATGACTATCTTCACGCGCGCTCTTGTGCTCAATAAATGGAACCATCGCAAGGTAGATAACGGCAGCCGCGTTCAGTCGGCGGTTACCAATTTTTTTGTAAAGGTATTTCCGCTCAGGTTCAGTTTTTTCCTGATGAGCCACACGCTTACTTTCTTTAGAAGAAAAAAGAATGCCAAATATCTTTACGACGGAACAGGCAAAAACGTTTACCGCGGCTTTTTTGACGCCACAATTCTCGACGAGGAAACCACCCACGAGTTCGAGGGCTATCAGTTCCCCGTGCCAAAGCGTTATGATGAGTATCTAAAGTTCATTTACGGCGACTATATGGAGCTTCCGCCGCTCAGCACAAGGCACGGCTGCCACGAAATAGTGCTCTGCGACTTGGGCAGGTTCGACGCCGACAACGAATAATTCAATATATCTGTACACGCGTCCGAAATTTATAACTCGGGCGCGTTAACTTTTATATTGACAAATACCCCCAGGGGGTATATAATGTAAATACAATAAACAAGGAGTGACAGCTATGTCGTGCGAGCACTGCATTCAAAAGAAAAAGCACCGCGATGACGACGAATATAAAAAGCTTTTAAACAGGCTCAGTCGAATTGAAGGGCAGATTCGCGGAATCCGTAAAATGGTCGAGAGCGACGCTTACTGCACCGATATTCTTATTCAGGTGTCGGCTGTTTCCGCCGCGCTCAACGCCTTTAACAAAGAGCTTCTTTCCAATCATATTCACACCTGCGTTGCGAATGATATAAGAGAGGGCAAGGACGAAACGATTGACGAGCTTTGCGAAACGCTTAAAAAGCTGATGAAGTAAGAATTGTTTAGTCATTGAAAAGAGGTGAAATAATGCGGCAATTTAATGTAAACGGAATGTCCTGTGCCGCGTGCAGCGCCAGGGTTGAAAAGGCGGTGTCAAAGGTTGACGGCGTAACCTCATGCTCTGTCAGCCTGCTTACAAATTCAATGGGCGTTGAGGGCAGCGCCGATCCTGCGGAAATAATAAAGGCGGTTGAGGACGCGGGCTATTCGGCGTCGGTTAAGGGCGAAAAAGCACCTAAGCAAGCCGGTTCCGACGCTCTTAATGATACCGAATCCCCGAAAATATTGAAAAGGCTAATAGCCTCGCTTGTTTTCCTTACCGCGCTTATGTACTTTTCGATGGGGCATATGGTCGGGCTGCCGCTGCCGCCGTTTTTTGAAGATAATCATGTCGCGATGGGGCTTGTACAGCTTTTGCTTGCGGCAATCGTAATGGTCATAAATCAAAGGTTCTTTATCAGCGGCTTCAGGGGTCTGATTCACCGCGCACCAAATATGGACACGCTTGTGGCTCTCGGCTCGGGAACCGCGTTTGTTTACAGCACGTTCTCGCTGTTTATGATGACAGCCGATCAGGTATCTGCGGCGGAGTATATGCACGAGCTTTATTTTGAGTCCGCGGCAATGATCCTAACGCTCATTACTGTGGGAAAGCTGCTTGAAGCCAAGTCAAAGGGGCGGACGGCGAACGCGCTGAAAAGCCTTATTAACCTCGCGCCGAAAACCGCCGTTATTGAGCGCAGTGGATTGCAGACCGAGGTGGCGATTGATGAAGTAAGCGTCGGAGATATTTTTATCATCAGAGCAGGCGGCAGCGTGCCTGTTGACGGCGTAATAATCGACGGAAGCGGCGCGGTTGATGAATCCGCGCTTACGGGTGAGAGCATTCCTGTCGATAAAAGTGTGGGCGACAGGGTTTCGGCGGCAACTATAAACCGTTCGGGGTATTTGCGGTGCCGCGCAACAGCGGTAGGAGAGGATACAACTCTTTCTCAGATAATTAAGATCGTAAGCGACGCGTCGGCAACAAAAGCTCCGATAGCCAAAATCGCGGATAAGGTTTCGGGAATTTTTGTCCCTGCCGTGACCTCGATAGCCGTAATAACGGCCACGGTGTGGCTTTTGCTCGGTCAGTCGGCAGGATTCGCGCTGACAAGAGCTGTTTCGGTGCTCGTGATCAGCTGTCCGTGCGCTCTGGGGCTTGCCACTCCGGTAGCGATTATGGTCGGCAGCGGAGTCGGCGCGCGAAACGGAATCCTATATAAAAACGCCGTCGCGCTTGAATCGGCGGGCAGGGTTAAAACGGTGGTTCTCGACAAAACGGGAACTATTACAAACGGAGAGCCAGTAGTTACCGACGTTATCGCCTGTGAAAGCAAATCCGAGCTGCTTGAGGCGGCATATTCGCTTGAAGCCTTTAGCGAGCACCCATTGGCTAAGGCTGTTGTGAGCTATGCTGAGAACAATAATATTTCTAAATTAGAATTAACCGACTATAAAACTGCGGCAGGGAACGGCGTTTCGGGAACAGCTGATGGTGAAAAGCTATTCGGCGGAAACGCCGCTTTTGTAGAAAAGCAGTGCGGAATTTCAAACTCTTTAAAACAGCAGGCGGATAAGCTTGCCGAAGAGGGGAAAACGCCACTATATTTCTGCAAAGGAAATAAACTTCTCGGAGTAATTGCGGTAGCCGACACGGTAAAGCCCGACAGCGCCTCGGCTATTGCCGAGCTGAAATCAATGGGGCTGCGCGTTATTATGCTCACGGGCGACAACAAAAAGACCGCCGAAGCGATCGGAGCTCAGGCGGGCGTCGATGAGGTTATCTCGGGCGTGCTTCCCGACGGAAAGGCGGCAAAAATCGAACAGCTAAAGCGCGAGGGCAAAACCGCGATGGTGGGCGACGGAATAAACGACGCTCCGGCTCTTACTTCAGCCGATCTGGGAATAGCCATAGGCGCAGGCACCGACGTGGCAATTGACGCCGCCGATGTGGTGCTCATGAACAGCCGCCTCAGCGACGTTCCCGCGGTGATAAGGCTTGGCAGGGCGACTTTGCGCAATATCCGAGAAAACCTGTTTTGGGCGTTCATTTACAATGTTATCGGAATTCCGCTTGCGGCGGGCGTTTTCATTTTCGCTCTCGGCTGGAAGCTGAATCCGATGTTCGGCGCGGCGGCTATGTCGCTTTCCAGCTTTTGTGTTGTAACAAACGCGCTGCGGCTTAATTTTGTAAAGCTTGGCTTTAAAAAGGAAGATAATAAACAAATCCATGAAAAAAAGGAGAAAATCGAAATGACAGTAACAATGAATATCAAGGGCATGATGTGCGAGCACTGCGAGGCGCGCGTAAAGAAAACTCTGGAGGCGATTCCGCAGGTTGAGAGGGCAGAGGTAAGCCACACCGAGAACCGCGCAGTGGTAACGCTCAAAGAACAGGTGCCGTTCAGCGTGCTTAAAGCCGCTGTCGAGGTTCAGGACTACACCGTTGAAGAATGACGGCAAATCATGTATAATCTCAGCGCCTTCGGTTCATAATAGAATCGGAGGTGCTTTTTTATGAGCAGATATTATAATAAAAACGCCAAAAGCCGCCGTGAGAGAATAGGCTTTTATACGGCATTCGCAATTTGCCTTATCGCGGTCTGTATGGCGGTATATTCCACATACAATACTGTATCCGACAATCAAACAAAGATAGTTTCAACTGCCGAAACGGGAGTTGTTGTCGTAAATGAGCCCGTAAGTCATGTAACGGTTCCGGTTCCTACGATCGGGATGAACTCTGTAAGCGACTTTACTATCCCTACCGAAACAGCCGAGCCCGAAACTCAGCCGACAGAGACGATGCAGGACGAAACGAGCGAAAGGGGCGACGCGCTTGAAACAATGCTTGCCGCCGATGTAAGCCTTTCAATGCCCACAAAGTCCGGGCATGTGCTTCGCCGGTTCAGCCGCGACAGCGTTTATTACAAGACGCTTAACATATGGAAGCCGCACACCGGCGCGGATTTTGACGGTGAGCTCGGCGAGGACGTTATGGCTATGCTCGGCGGCGAGGTTACAAAGGTTTATGATGACAAAATGTACGGCAAAACCGTCGAAATCACTGTGAACAACGTGACAGTGGGCTACAGCGGTTTGAGCGCGGTTAAGGTCAAGCCCGGAGATGAGGTCGAAAGGGGAGAGCAAATAGGCGCGATAGGAGCGGTTCCGTCGGAAGCGTCCGATAAAAGCCACATTCACGTTTATGTCCGTGTAAACAACGAATATGCTGATCCGCTCAGCTTTATCGGTAATGACAATTGATAAGATTCAGTACAAAAAAACGGGACGTGCCTGAGCACGTCCCGAGTTTTATTTAAAAGCTAAATAATTACTATTTAACTCTGTTCAGCGAAGTTAAGTTGCGCCGTACTTTAGGCGCGTTGATTGCAAAATAATTGCCGCTTACCTTTCGCTGGGATGCCATTCTTCGTTGCCGAAAATGAAGTCATCAAGATCCATAACTACGAATTTCATACTTAACACCTCCTGAATTCATAATAACAGTATATTCAGGAGCCGATCCAATTATGACTTGTTGTCGATTATTTTTAAGTAATCAGCTATAAGTTCGGCAGCCTGCTCGGTAGTGAGATTGGTGCTGTTTATACACAAATCGTAATTACCGGGGGCTCCCCATTTTTGTCCTGAATAAAAACTGTAGTAGTTGGCTCTGTTTTTGTCAGCCTTTGATACCGCCTGACGGGCTCTTGACGGTTCGATTTCATGTCGTCTTACGGCGCGTTTTGCTCTGACTTCTAAATCTGCGTAAATAAACACCTTTACAACATTGTCGTATTCTCTGAGAATATAGTCCGCGCATCTTCCAACAACAACAAACGCTTCTTTTTCCGCCTTTTCTTTAATTATCCTGTGCTGCAAAATATAAAGCTGGTCGTTCATAGGCAAGTCGCCCATAGCGGAAAACCCGTTGCCGTAATTATAAAGTCCCGTCGACAGCGCGTAAAGCAGACTGTTTGACATTTTCTCATCAGCCTGCGCGAATACCTCGGGGCTGACGCCGCTATCTTTTGCCGCCAGCGTGATCAGTTCCTTATCATAAAACTTTATACCGAGCTTATCGGCGAGTAACTTACCGATATCATGTCCGCCCGATCCGTATTGTCTTGTAATAGTAATGATTTTGCCGCGACTCATAATAGCACCTCAGTATTCTCACATGATGATTATTCCTCAGAATAATTCTCTTGTGTAAATATATAATAACATAAAATTTGAAAAAATCTACATTTTTTTATTGTTTTTAAAAACTTTGTCAAAACTGCACAATCACTGATATTTCCGTTTGTGAAAAATAACACGGTTTATTGACGGTTTTTGAAAACTATATGAAAACATCGGGCAAAAAGAACGTTACTCCTCTTTGCCCGATAAGCTAAATTTTTATGAAATTCGGTGAGCAACGGCTACCAAAACCGTTCTGCCCTGAAGCTTGATGCGGCGGTCGTAAAGCATAATGTTATCGTTCTCGCAGATAACGCGGTCTGCTTCTCTGCCTGTATCGACATAAACCTTCCATACATAGCCCGCGGGAAGCCCCGGAAGCTCAACGTCGGTTTGTTCCCAGTGAGCGTTAATTCCGAAGTAAACTATTTCGTCAAGCAGCGGAATGCTTGAGGCACCCGCGTACATTACGGCGACATAGCGCGACTCGGGATGAAAGTCGGTCTGCCACGGCTTCTGAGAATGCAGGCTCTCAGGCGGCAGGGTACAGTCGCTCTCGCGTCTGTTTTTGGTAATAACCTTAAAGCGCTTGCGGAAGGCGATCATGTATTTGAAGAACTCAAATACATCGCTGTACTGCTCTTTTCTTGACCAGTCAAGCCAGGACGTTATGTTATCCTGACAATAGGCGTTGTTGTTGCCGAACTGGGTGTTGCAGAACTCATCGCCCGCGAGGAACAGAGCAGCGCCGCGGCTGCACATTAGTGACGCGAAGGCGTTTTTGACAAGCTTTCTTCTCAGCGCGTTGATTTGAGGATCGTCGGTATCGCCCTCAGCGCCGCAGTTCCAGCTGTTGTTGTCGTCGGAGCCGTCGGTGTTGTACCAGCCGTTTTTATAGTTGTGCTTTTCGTTGTAGGAGTACATATCCCACATTGTAAAGCCGTCGTGACAGGTAATAAAGTTTACGCTGGCGCAGTTGCCGCGGTAAGACGGGTCGTAAAGGTCTTTTGAGCCCGTAAGGCGGTGCGTAGCGGCCCACGCAAGGTCGCTGTCGCCTTTAAGGAAGCGGCGCATATCGTCGCGGTATTTGCCGTTCCACTCAGCCCAGCGGTTCCATGACGGAAAGCTGCCGACCTGGTAAAGGCCGCCCGCGTCCCATGCCTCGGCAATAAGCTTTGTGTGGCCCAGAATCGGGTCAAACGCAAGACTTTTAAGCAGGGGAGGCTGATCCATCGGTGTGCCGTCCTCGTTACGTCCGAGGATAGAGGCGAGGTCAAAGCGAAAGCCGTCGATTTTATACTCGGTAACCCAGTAGCGCAGGCAAGATTTGATGAATGTGCGCACGATCGGGTGGTTGCAGTTAAGCACGTTGCCGCAGCCGCTGAAATTGTAATATTTTCCGTCGGGAGTCAGCATATAATAAATATTGTTGTCAATTCCCTTAAACGAGAAGAACGGGCCCAGCTCGTTGCCCTCGGCGGTGTGGTTGAACACAACGTCAAGAATAACCTCAATACCGTTTGACTTAAGGTCGCGGATAAGCTCCTTAAGCTCAGTGCCCTCGCGGTGGTGCTTATGACCGCGCTCGGATTCATAGCTGGTATTCGGCGCAAAGAAGCCTACAGTGTTGTAGCCCCAGTAGTCAAAAAGCTGTTCACCCTCAAAATAGCGGTGGGCGCCTATTTCATCAAATTCAAAGATAGGCATAAGCTCAACGGCGTTAATGCCCAGTTCCTTAAGATAAGGAATCTTTTCGCGGATACCGGCAAAGGTTCCGCGGTTCTCAACGCCCGAGCTCTCGTCTTTGGTAAAGCCTCTGACGTGCAGCTCATAAATAATAAGCTCCTCAAGCGGAATTGGCGTGGTTTTAAAGTTGCCCCAGTCGTAGTCGTTAAACACTACTCTTGCCTTGTAAACGCACTGGTCGCGCTGAGGCTTGCCCCACTTGCTCTGACCTGTAACCGCCTTTGCGTAGGGGTCGAGGATATATTTTGATTTGTCAAAGATCAAGCCCTTCTTTTCATCGTGAGGGCCGTCGATAGAATACGCGTATTCAAATTTGTCGATTTCCAAACCGAAAACGATCATAGAGTAGGTGTTGCCTATGCGGTAGGAGTCGGGAAAAGGAAGCCTTACGTAAGGGGTTCTGGCTCCCGGCGCAAACAGTAACAGTGTGCACGATGTCGCGTAAACGGAGCTGATAGTAAAATTGACTCCTCCGCGAACAGGGGTAGCGCCCTCCATATCGTAATAACCGGGGCGAACATTATATCCGCAGATTATGTCTGTGGGCTTTAAGTCCCTTAACATATAATAATCCCCTCCAAGGACATTTTTATACAATTAATATAGTATCACTTTTTGAATCGCTTTTCAACAATCAATAGTTGTTTTTGCGTTTAATATCTTGCGAAACACACAGCATATTGTAAAAATCTGCAAAATTAACATATTATCGTACATAATTTTGAATACTTCTGCGCAGTATGGCTCGATATAAGTAATAACTAAAAAGATTAGGAAAATATTGTACAGAAATCTATATTGAATTGCCTAATTATATATGATATAATAACAATGACTATATATATCAAAGGGGTGCATTAATAAATGATTGTAAAAGATATTATCGACATACTTGAGGGTGAAATCATCTGCGAGGGCGACCTCAATCAGGAAATAAAGACCGCCTGCGGCTCCGATATGATGAGCGACGTGCTGGCGTTTGTAAAGGATCAGTCGGTTCTGCTTACGGGTCTTGTCAATCCGCAGGTCGTGCGCACAGCCGAGATGATGGACATGGCGTGCATCGTATTTGTGCGCGGAAAGGTGCCCGACGACTCAATAATCCGCCTTGCCGAGCAGCGCGGCATTACTCTGCTTAAAACGCGTTACAGAATGTTTACCGCATGCGGAAGGCTTTACGCCAACGGTCTCTCGGGAGGAACAAAGGTATGAGCAACGCTATCCATCTTCACTACGAGGTGTCGGGCGAGGATTTTACACGCGCGGGCGAGGCAAGCGGCGCGGTAAAAAAGCGCCTTAAATCCCTCGGCTACAATCCCGACGCCATAAGGCGCACGGCAATCGCGATGTATGAGGCGGAAATCAATATGGTTATCCATGCCGACGGCGGCTACTGCGACGTCGATATTTACCCCGACAGGATAGAGATCCTGCTTGCCGACCACGGCCCCGGCATTCCCGATGTTGAAAAGGCTATGCAGGAGGGTTATTCAACGGCTCCCGACAACGTGCGCAGTCTTGGCTTCGGCGCGGGCATGGGACTTCCGAACATCAAGAAATACAGCGATGAAATGCGCATTGAAACAACCATAGGGGTTGGAACTAACCTGTACTTAACAATAAGAGTTAATTAATCCGGGAGTACATTATGAGCAAATATTTTCACTCGGTACAGCTTGACGCCGACCGCTGCTGCGGCTGTACCAACTGTCTTAAGCGCTGTCCGACCGAGGCTATACGCGTGCATAACGGCAAGGCGAAAATACTCTCCGAACGCTGTATCGACTGCGGCGAGTGCATACGCATTTGTCCTCACCACGCAAAAAAGGCTAACAGCTCTACCTTGGACGAGATAAAGGGCTTTGACTATACCGTAGCTATACCCGCGCCCGCGCTTTTCGGACAGTTCAATAACCTCGACAGCATCGACATAGTGCTGACAGGCCTTAAAAAGCTGGGCTTTGACGATGTCTTTGAGGTAAGCCGCGCCGCCGAGCTTGTAAGCGAGGCTACGCGCAAAATGATAAAAGACAACAAACTTAATAAACCGATTATCAGCTCCGCCTGCCCCGCGGTTGTGCGGCTGATAAAAATCCGTTTTCCCGAGCTTTGCGACAACGTAATGCCGCTTTTGGCTCCAATTGAGGTTGCCGCGCGTATAGCCAAGCGCGAGGCTATGGAAAAATCTGGGCTGCCAAAGGAAAAAATCGGCGTGTTCTTCATTACGCCGTGCCCCGCTAAGGTTACTGAAATACATTCTCCCAATTACACCGAACATTCCGAGTGCGACGGCGCTATCGCCGTGTCAAAAATATATCCTGAGCTTACTCAGGTCATGGATCACCTCACCGAGGTCGAGGCTCTCGGACAGTCGGGCTTGATGGGCATAGGCTGGGCTACCTCGGGCGGCGAGGCTGCGGCAATGCTGGGCGATAAATACCTTGCCGCGGACGGAATTGAGAACGTGATCCGCGTGCTTGAGGAGCTCGAGGACGAGCATATCAGAGGCGTGGATTTCATCGAGCTTAACGCCTGCTCGGGCGGATGTGTGGGCGGCGTGCTCAATGTCGAGAACCCGTATGTGGCTCAGGCGAGGATCCAGAACCTGCGCAAGTTTTTGCCTGTGTCGCTCAATCACCTTGAGGACGGCGAGCTTGAAGGTATGCTCTGGGAGAACGAGCTTGCCTACGACGCCGACATCTTCCGCCTTGACAAGGATATTTCCAAGGCAATGGAAATGATGTCGCGCATGGAGGAGATCTACGAGGGACTTCCGCACCTTGACTGCGGCTCCTGCGGAGCGCCTACCTGCCGTGCTCTCGCCGAGGACATTGTGCGCGGAAAGGCAAAGGAAACCGACTGTATCTTCAAGCTCCGCGCCAAAATCCAGAACGTTTACGACCAGCTTAAAAATACCATTTAGGTCGTTGCCACACATAAACACACACAGCACGGTTGTTTTTTAATTATATATAATCTATCAGATAAAATATATACACTGAAGAAACATATTATTAATATATAATGTGATAAGTGTGTTTAGTGTGTTTATGGCTTATCTAAGCCGTTTTTCAGCTTTTTTATGTGTGCTTTATGTGTGCTTTATCCGTGCTTATCCGTTGTGCCGAGTGAGAACTAATCCGTCTTTCAACGTTTTATCCGTGCTTTATCTGTGACCTTACGTTATGCCAAGCGTGCATTCAATTTTCTGACAAAGGTGTTATATTATGACCGTACAAAACTTAATTGAACAGCTAAACTTAAAAATTCTTGTTGAGGGCGACCTTGACCGCGAGGTTACCGACTGCTACATAGGCGATCTGCTGAGCTGGGTTATGGGCAGAGCGCCCGCCGATTCCGCCTGGCTTACCGTTATGGGCAACATAAACTCAATAGCCGTGGCTACTCTTGCGGACGTGAGTTGCATTATCCTTGTAGAAAACGCCGCTTTGGACGCCGACGCAAAGAAAAAGGCGGAGATGATGGACGTCACCATTCTGCTGACCGAAGAAAACAGCTACAAAACAGCGGTTAAAATCAGCAAGCTGCTCTGATGAATTATTACTATGACCTTCATATCCACTCGTGTCTGTCACCGTGCGGCGATATGGATATGACGCCCAACAACCTTGTCAACATGGCAAAGCTGCTCGGGCTTGACGTAATTGCCCTCACCGACCACAACAGCTCGCTCAACTGCGAGGCCGCTATGGAGGTCGGCAGGGAAATAGGGCTTAAGGTTATTCCCGGAATGGAGCTGACTACAAGCGAGGATATTCACGCGGTATGTCTGTTCCCGACGCTTGAAAAGGCGCTTTGCTGGAACGAATATGTTGACATGCACAGAATCAAAATCCGCAACCGCCACGATATTTACGGCAGGCAGGTTATAATGAACCGCTTTGATGAGGAGATAGGGGAGGTTGAGCACCTGCTGCTGCCCGCAACGGAAATCAGCATTATGAGCGCCTATAATAAAGTAAAGGAGTTTGGCGGTATCTGCTACCCGGCTCACATCGACCGCGACAGCCTTTCAATACTTTCGGTGCTTGGCGAGATCGACCCGTCCTGCGGCTTCAAAACGTTTGAGCTTGCCGACAGGAATAAGCTTTCAACTCTTAAGCAGCAGCACCCTATACTTGAAAAAATGAACATGGTGTCATGCTCCGACGCCCACTACCTTGAGAACATGAAAGAGGCTGAAAATTATTTGAGCCTTGATGAGCTGTCAATTGAGGGCGTGCTTGCGGCACTGGATAATATTATTAATTGATTTGAAAACTTGCCAAAAACCGCGTTTTTGCTGACTTTATAGGGGAATTCTAAAAATTTTTGCGTTTTTTGACAAATAAGGTAAAAACTTTTATAGACTTTTTGTTTTATCTATGTTATAATATCATGTGAGTAAATATAACGTTACTGTTTATGTAATGTTTTTTTATCGGTAATGACAATTATATTCAGGGAGGAAAAACTATGCAGAAAAAAATCAGCACTATCCCGTTTTCGGGCACACCTGAGCAGGAGGCAAAGCTGAAGGAAGTCATCGCAAAGAACATCGACGATCCCGGCGCTGTAATGCCCGTGCTTCAGGAAGCGCAGGAAATCTACGGATACCTGCCTATCGAGGTTCAGAAAATGGTTGCAGAGGGCTTGGGCGTTCCGCTTGAGGAGGTATACGGCGTATCGACCTTCTATTCTCAGTTCGCTCTGTCACCAAAGGGCAAATACAACATTTCGGTTTGCCTTGGTACAGCTTGCTATGTTAAGGGCTCGGGCGACATTTTAAACAAGCTTTCCGAGCTGCTCGGCATCGAGGCGGAGGAATGCACCCCCGACGGCAAGTTCTCGCTTACAGCGTGCCGCTGCATCGGCGCCTGCGGTCTTGCGCCCGTACTCACCGTCAACGATGAGGTTTACGGCAGACTGACCGTTGCCGACGTACCCGGCATTCTTGAAAAGTATAAGGATGCGTGAGCTGTCGCTTAACGTAATGGACGTTGCCCAAAATTCCGTCAGGGCTGAAGCGTCGCTTGTGTTTATCACGGTGGAGGAGAGCGACAAGAGCGATTTCCTTAAAATCACCATCAAAGATAACGGCTGCGGCATGACTGAGGAGCAGGTAAAGCAGGTAATAGACCCCTTCTTTACAACCCGAACCACCCGAAAGGTGGGGCTGGGCGTTCCGCTGTTCAAGATGTCGGCAGAGCAGACAGGCGGCAGCTTTGACATTCGGTCAAAGTTAGGCGAAGGCACTGTCACCACGGCGGGCTACGTTAAAAGTCATGTGGATATGACTCCTCTGGGGGATATAAATTCCACAATTTCCATTCTTATTCGGTGCAACCCGGACATAGACTTTGTCTTTACGCACAGCACCGACTCGGGCTCGTTTACACTTGACACGCGCGAGCTCAGGGAGGTTTTGCAGGGCGTAAGCCTTGACACCCCCGATGTGGTGGAATGGATTGAAGAATTTTTAAAGGAACAAACTGAAAATATTTGCGGAGGTGCAGAATTATGAAATCTTTAGCCGAATTACAGGCTATCAGAGACAGAGCTAAGGCTAATGTCGCTTTAAGAAAAGAGAATCCCAATGCCGCGCGCGTTTTGGTGGGTATGGCTACATGCGGTATCGCTGCGGGCGCAAGACCTGTTCTCAACGCGTTTACCGAGGAAATCGCAAAGCGCGGTCTGCAGGATGATATCGTTGTTACCCAGACAGGCTGTATCGGCATCTGCCAGTACGAGCCGGTTGTCGAGGTTGAAATTCCAGGTCAGGAAAAGGTCACTTACGTTAAAATGACGCCCGAAAAGGTTGTCAGAATCGTAAACGATCATCTTGTAAATAAAAATGTTGTCACCGAGTTTACAATCGGGGCGATGGAAAACTAAAGGAGGTCAATGAATGTATCGTTCTAATGTGCTTGTTTGCGGCGGTACCGGATGTACCTCCTCAAACAGCTTACAGATTGCTGAAAAGCTGAAGGAAGAAATCAAGAAAAACGGTCTGGAAAAGGAAGTTAACGTTATTACCACAGGCTGCTTCGGTCTGTGCGCGCTCGGCCCCATCATGGTAGTTTATCCCGAGGGCAGCTTCTATTCCATGGTTAAAATCGAGGATATCCCCGAAATCGTCGAGGAGCACCTCTTAAAGGGCAGAATCGTTACCCGTCTGCTTTATCAGGAGACAGTTGTTGACGACACAATCAAGTCCCTTAACAAAACCGCTTTCTACGCTAAGCAAAAGCGTGTTGCGCTGCGCAACTGCGGCGTTATCGATCCCGAGAAGATCGACGACTATATCGCCCGTGACGGTTATGCCGCTCTGGGCAAGGTTCTTACCGAAATGACACCCGACGAGGTTATTCAGACAATCCTCGACTCAGGTCTGCGCGGCAGAGGCGGCGCGGGATTCCCCACAGGTTTGAAGTGGAAGTTTGCCGCGGGCAACCAAGCTGATCAGAAGTATGTCTGCTGCAACGCCGACGAGGGCGACCCCGGTGCGTTCATGGACCGTTCCGTTCTCGAGGGCGATCCCCACTCACTGATCGAGGCTATGGCAATCGCGGGTTACGCAATCGGCGCTTCAAAGGGCCGCGTATATGTCCGCGCTGAGTATCCTATCGCTGTTAAGCGTCTGCAGATCGCTATCGACCAGGCTCGTGAGTACGGTCTGTTAGGTGAGGATATTTTCGGCACAGGCTTTAACTTTGACATGGAGCTCCGTCTGGGCGCAGGCGCGTTCGTATGCGGCGAGGAAACAGCTCTTATGACATCAATCGAGGGCAAGCGCGGCGAGCCCCGTCCGCGTCCTCCGTTCCCGGCTGTAAAGGGACTTTATCAGAAGCCCACCATCCTCAACAACGTTGAAACCTACGCAAACATTGCGCAGATCATCCTCAACGGCGCTGAGTGGTTCGCTTCAATGGGTACCGAGAAGAGCAAGGGTACAAAGGTATTCGCGCTCGGCGGCAAAATCAACCACACAGGCCTTGTTGAGATCCCCATGGGCACAACCCTGCGCGAAATCGTATTTGAAATCGGCGGCGGCATTCCCAACGGCAAAAAGTTCAAGGCTGCTCAGACAGGCGGTCCCTCCGGCGGATGTATCCCCGAGGAGCACCTCGACGTTCCGATAGACTACGACAACCTGCTCGCTATCGGCTCAATGATGGGCTCGGGCGGTCTTATCGTAATGGATGAGGACAACTGTATGGTAGACGTTGCCAAGTTCTTCCTTGAGTTCACCGTTGACGAGAGCTGCGGTAAATGTACTCCCTGCCGTATCGGCACAAAGCGTCTGCTTGAAATGCTCGACAAAATCACAAAGGGTCAGGGCACAATGGAAATGCTCGACGAGATGGAGGAGCTGTGCGAATTCATCAAGGCGAACTCCCTGTGCGGTCTGGGACAAACCGCTCCCAACCCCGTTCTTTCAACCCTGCGCTATTTCAGAAACGAGTACATCGCTCATATTCAGGACAAGAAGTGCCCCGCGGGCGTTTGTAAAGACCTGCTCGAGTACACAATCGACAAAGAGAAGTGCGCCGGCTGCGGACTCTGCTCAAGAAAGTGCCCCGTTCAGGCTATTTCCGTCACCGACTACACCGCTCCCGGCAAGAGACGTCCGGCTCTGGAAATCGACGCCAAGAAGTGTATCAAGTGCGGCGCTTGTATGGCTACATGTAAGTTTAACGCTATTTATAAGGCTTAAGGAAAGGAGAGAATATAATGGAAATGTTGAATATCAAAATCAACGGCAAAGACTATCAGGTTGAAAAGAACACCACAATCCTGGAAGCCTGCCACAAATTCGGCATTAAAATCCCGACCTTATGCTTTCTGAAAGAAATCAACGAGATCGGCGCTTGCCGTATGTGCCTTTGCGAGGTCAAGGGCGCGCGCAGCCTGGTTGCTGCCTGCGTATATCCCATCGACAGAGAGGGCACCGAAATCTTTACAAATACTCCGCAGATCCAGAAATACAGAAAGATGAACCTTGAGCTTCTTCTTTCAAATCACGACAAAAAATGTCTGTCATGCCCCAGAAGCAACAACTGCGAGCTTCAGCAGCTCTGCCTGGAGTACGGCGTTGACGAAAAGGCGTTTGAAGGAGCCGAGACTCACTATGAGGAGGATCACTCCACTCTGCACCTTGTTCGCAACAACAACAAGTGCATTCTCTGCCGCCGCTGCGTAGCAGCTTGTAAGAACCAGTATGTATCTGTAATCGGTGCAAACAACCGCGGCTTTGACACCGCAATTTCATGCGCTTTTGAGCAGGATCTGAGCGACGTTTCATGCGTAAGCTGCGGTCAGTGCACCGTTGTATGTCCCACAGGCGCGCTTGTTGAGCGCGACGACACCGACAAGGTATTTGCCGCTATCGCTGATCCCACCAAGCACGTTGTTGTTCACACCGCTCCTTCGATTCGCGCAACACTGGGCGAGTGCTTCGACATGCCTATCGGCACAAACGTAACAGGCAAAATGGTTGCGGCCCTTAAGCTGCTCGGCTTTGACAAGGTATTCGATACCAACTTCGGCGCCGACCTCACCATCATGGAAGAGGGTACAGAGTTTATTCAGCGCGTTCAGAACGGCGGCGTTCTGCCGATGATCACATCCTGCTCACCCGGCTGGGTCAAGTTCTGCGAGCACTACTATCCCGACCTCATTCCGCATCTGTCAACCTGTAAGTCACCCCAGCAGATGCAGGGCGCTATGATCAAGTCCTACTACGCTCAGAAGGCAGGCATCGACCCCAAGGACATCGTTGTCGTATCGGTAATGCCATGCGTAGCCAAGAAGTTTGAAATCAAGCGCGACGATCAGGGACGCGACGGCATGCAGGATAACGATATTTCAATCACAACCCGTGAGCTTGCCAAGATGATCAAGAGAGCGGGCATTCAGTTTACAACTCTTGAGGACGCTCAGTTTGATCCCATCATGGGTATCGGTACAGGCGCAGGCACCATCTTCGGCGCTACAGGCGGCGTTATGGAAGCGGCTCTCAGAACCGTTGCCGATGTGCTGACAGGCGAGGATCTTAAGCAGATCGACTACAACGAGGTTCGCGGCACCGACGACATCAAGGAAGCTACCTACGAGGTTGCAGGCATGACCGTTAAGGTTGCCGTTGCTTCCGGCCTTAAGAACGCGGCTGTAATCCTTGACAAGATCCGCGCGGGCGAAGCTGACTATCAGTTCGTTGAAATCATGTGCTGCCCCGGCGGCTGTGTAAACGGCGGCGGCCAGCCCATTCAGCCCGGTCATGTAAGGAACTTTACAGACCTCAAGGCTCTGCGCGCCAAGGCTCTCTATGAGGACGACGTAAATCTGCCTTACAGAAAGTCTCATGACAACCCCGAAATCAAGGCTATCTATGAGGAATATCTCGGCGAGCCCGGCTCACACCTCGCTCACGAGCTGCTACACACCTCTTACGTTGAAAGAGAAAAGGGTATTTAATTAAGATTTTTCCTTATATAATATTCTTCCGGCTCAAAACCCGATTACGGGTTTTGGGCCTCCCTTTTTGTTGGTTTAGTGACAGCAACAGGGGAGCATAAATAATTTGCGCCGGTTATCTGTTAAGAGGTAAACCGCTTCTCGTACGTACACGTCGATTTGACAATTGAGGCGTTTTTTGGTAAAATACTTTCTGTAGGCGCAGTTATTGAATTGATAAAAAATGAAGTTGTTACAATTTTGTCACATTTCCATCACATAACTATGCTACAATAATCTCAAATTGAAAAACACTAACCTTACAATCGTGAAAATATCTAAAATTTTTCTAAAAAATTTGTTGATAGAGGTTGATTTTTTTCTCGATTTTGTGTAATATGTATATGAGAAGAAATGTATCTAATACATTGTTATAACAAAATTGCAGAAAAAAGAGGTAAGAACTATGTCAAATAGGTTATTTCAGGGTATCGTGCATCAAATGAAGGATGCAATCGACAGAACAATCGGCGTTATCGATGAAACTTCCGTAGTAATCGCATGCTCGGAACTCGGAAAAATCGGCGAGGTGAACGAGAGTATCAATTCCGAAACTCTCAGCTCAACCGCTCCTTTTGTCATCAACGGCTTTACTTACAAGTCTTTTGGCAGCAGCGCCAAATACGACTATGCTGTTTTTGTACAGGGCACCGACGAGTACGCTCAGAAGTACGCTCAGCTTTTGTCTGTAAGCTTTGCAAGCATAAAGCAATATTATGATGAAAAGTATGATCGCTCAAACTTTATAAAGAATGTTATTATGGACAACATTCTTCCCGGCGACATCTACCTTAAGGCGAGAGAGCTTCATTTCAACTCCGAGGTTTCGCGCGTTTGCCTGCTGATCAAGATCGTATCCCGCACCGATGTTTCCGCTTACGACATCGTACAGAACCTTTTCCCCGACAAGTCAAAGGACTTTGTCATCAACATCAACGAGGAGGAAATCGCCCTTGTTAAAGAGGTTAAGCCCGACATCGACGGCCGTGACCTTGAAAAGCTGGCAAGCTCAATTTCCGACACCCTTTCAAGCGAGTTCTACACCCACTGCGTTGTAGGTATCGGTACTACCGTTACCGGCATCAAGGATCTTGCCCGTTCGTTTAAAGAGGCTCAGTCGGCTCTTGAGGTGGCTAAGGTATTCGACACCGAGCGCACCATCGTAAGCTATGACAACCTCGGTATCGCGCGTCTGATTTATCAGCTGCCCACAACCCTGTGCAAGATGTTCCTTAAGGAAGTTTTCAAGCGCGGCTCTATCGAGAGTCTGGATCAGGAAACCCTGTTTACAATTCAGCGTTTCTTTGAAAACAACCTCAACGTATCTGAAACCTCGCGTAAGCTTTTTGTACACCGCAACACGCTGGTTTACCGCCTTGAGAAAATCAAAAAGCTCACCGGCCTTGACCTCCGCGAATTTGAGGACGCGATTGTATTTAAGGTAGCGCTGATGGTAAAGAAATACCTCAACGCAAGCCCCACAAAGTATTAATTTCCAACAGTGTTTTTCGTTCCTGAGCGCGCCAAAAACGCGCTCAGGACGTTGGCATATTTATTAGTTTTTAGAACTAAGCTTTTGACCTTGGATTTTTGCACAAAATTTTCGTTAATCGGAAAACTCAGTGCTAAAAACTAATATCTTAAATCCAAAAACAAAATGGTGAATTTATGATTGATTTTGAAAACGTATCAAAAACCTATCCCAACGGTACTCATGCGCTTCACAACGTAAGCCTTCATATCGACAAGGGCGAGTTTGTGTTCATCGTGGGCGCTTCCGGTGCGGGTAAAAGTACATTTTTAAAGCTGATTATGCGCGAGGAGATCCCTACATCGGGTGAGATAACCATCAACGGCAACAAGCTGTCTCGCCTCAGAAAACGCGATGTTCCTTATCTGCGCCGCCATATGGGAATCGTTTTCCAGGACTTCCGTCTTATCGACAAGATGAATGTCTTTGATAACGTGGCGTTCGCTATGCGCGCGGTAGGCGAGAGCACGGCGACGGTCAAAAAGCGCGTTCCGTATGTGCTCGATCTTGTAGGTCTTAAGGATAAGATGAAGGACAAGCCATCAGAGCTTTCGGGCGGCGAGCAGCAGCGTGTAAGCCTTGCACGCGCGCTTGTAAACAACCCCGAAATCATTGTTGCAGACGAGCCCACGGGTAATATCGACCCTGAGCTTTCACATGAAATCATCGAGTTACTGACGCGCATCAACTCAATGGGCACGACCGTTTTGGTCGTTACCCACGAGCACGACCTTGTGCGCGAGTTCAATCAGCGCGTTATCAGCATCGACAAGGGCAGAGTCGTAGGTGATTCCGCCGGAGCTATGGCTGCTTCCGCGATCCTTGACAGCTACGACAGCGAGGTGCTTGAATATGAAGAGCCGGCTGAGGACTATACGCCTTTAGAGGCTCCTGCGGAAGAGAGCGAGCCTGCTCCTTATGAAGAGCCGATTCCCGAAGCAGCTTCCGAACCCGATGAAGATGAAGAAACCGACATCAATATCTATGCCGTTGACATCAGCGAAGATAGCGGGTATGTCGGCGCGCACTTTGCCGAGGACGACGGCAGCGACGATGACGACGACTTCAACGAACCGCCGCAGTACCCCGACAATGTTGTTATTACACCCGACTAACACACCCGAAAGGATAATGATATGAAAGGCTTTGGCTATCTTGTAAAAGAGGGCTTTAAGAACGTTTACGCCAACAGAATAATGAGTATCGCGTCAGTCTGCGTGCTTGTAAGCTGTCTGGTTATGACAGGAGCCGCGGCGCTGTTCTCGCTTAACGTACTCAACATTGTTGATGAGGTTGAAAAGAACAACGAGACCTCGGTTTACATTCTGAAGGAAAAAAACGATATTGAAGCCAAACAAATTGGCAAACAAATCGAGGAAATCGAAAATGTCGAAAAAGTGACGTTCGTTTCCAAGCATGAGGCTGTTGAACAGTTTAAAAACACATTGGGCGACCAGCTGTTTGACAGAATTAAGGACGAGGATCCCCTAAACGACAAGTACATCGTTTCGTTTAAGGATACAGAAAAATACGAGCAGACCGTTGATAAAATAAAAACGATCGACGGCGTCCAGTCGGTGACCGACAGGCGCGACTTTGCCCGTAAGCTTACAAAGGTAAGCAACCTTGTTACAATAGTCGCCGTTTGCATTGTTGCCGCGCTGATTGTTATTTCGCTGTTCATAATAGCGAACACCATCCGCACTACAATGTATTCACGAAGGTTTGAAATCAGCATTATGAAATCTGTCGGCGCCACGAATATGTTCGTGCGAATGCCGTTCTTGGTAGAAGGTATGATTCTGGGATTTATCTCAGCCGCGATCGCCACAGGCGTGCTCGCTCTGCTTTATCGCGCCGCAAGCGGCATGGTAGAGAGGATAGACCTCGGAATTTCCGCGATACCGTTCACAAGCGTGCTTATCATACTTGTACTCAGCTTTATTGTTGTGGGTGTGCTTGTAGGTTTCTTCGGCGGATTCATTTCCATACGCAAGTATCTTAAAAAGGAAGGCAATGAAATTCTCGGCTGGTAAAAAAGGAAGGAGCAGAGATATGAATAAATTTAAAGCGGTTTTGTGCGCCGCGCTGAGCGTCTGCATTGTTTCGGTACCGATCGCTTCGTCGGTTGTATTCAACGCCGGTGCTGAGAATGTGGAGTCTCTTCAGGAAAGGATCGACAATCTCGGCAAAAAGAGCGAGGAGTATCAGAATATTCTCGATGAAACAGAGACCGATATAAGCGAAAAGGAAGCTTACGGCGAGGCTCTTGTAAACAAAATTAACGTAATCAACGAAAAGGTTATCCTTACAAGAGAGGCGATTAAAAGCCTTGAGTCGGACATAGCGCTTAAACAGCAGGAAATCGACAAGGACAACGCCGACATCGACGGACAGGTTAAAGCGCTCGGCGAGCGCCTGAGCATAATCTATATGGCAGGCAGCGCCAGCAACCTTGAAATCCTCCTAGGCGCTAAGAACTTCGGAGATTTTATCGACAAGGTTTCGCTTGTAAAGACGCTTTCCGATTACGATAAACAGATGATCGACGATATCAACAAAAAACTTGAGGTTGTTGAGAAGGAAAAGAAGGCTCTTGAAACCGACAAGTCTGAAAAAGAGTCTCAGGAGGCTTCGCTCAACAAGGATATCGAAGACCTCAACAAGCTTATCAAAGAAAACGAGGCCGTTCTTGCCGATCTTACAGCAAAGAGCGAGCAGGCAAGAACCGCGCTGATGAACAGCAACAGCGAAAGCTCTCAGCTTGAGGCTCAGATTGCCAAGTATTTTACCAAAAAGTCAAGTGTTGCTGATACACAGCCGGCTGACGACGATGACGATGAAGAGCCCACAACCGAGCCGTCATATGACGACGATTATGTAACGCCTACACCCGCAAGCAGCGGATATACATGGCCATGCCCGGGCTTCTATTACCTCTCATCGCTCTGGAACGAGGACAGAACCACATATAACCACGGCGCTATCGATATCGCCGGCGGCGGTATTCTGGGCGCTCCTGTTGTAGCGGCTGACAGCGGTACGGTTGCGTACACCTGCACCTACTGCACCCATAACTGGGGTAAGAGCGGAAGCTGCGGCTGCGGCGGCGGCTACGGCAACTACGTCTGGATGGATCACGGCAACGGCAAGGAGACAATCTACGCTCACCTTACAAGCGTTGTTGTTGAGCCCGGACAGTATGTAACCAAGGGACAGGTAGTTGGCTATGTTGGCTCAACAGGCTACTCAACAGGCCCGCACCTTAATAAAATAGTTAGGACAGGCTCATTTTGTGAGCCTGTCCGTTTTATCTTTCATAATATAGTATTTTATGAGTTCTTATAAAGGTCAGATCTTGTTTTAGACCATGCTTTGTATAATGTACTCCTTGCTTTAGACCATGCTTTATAAAATGTGCTTCTTGCATTTGACCATTTTTTATAAAATGTGCTTCGAGTTTTTGAATAGTCGCTGTATTCAATATTTTCTGGTTCTTCATCCAGAATACCGTCATAGTATTTATCATAAATCTCATCTAACAAACCATCGTAAATCTCATCATAAAGATCATTCATAGCACCATCATAATAATCGTCATAAAAATATGATGTTTCATCATCCCAAGTGTCATAATCGCTTCCTGACATCTCAGTTTTAACTTTATTAAGATAGGTATCTGTGATTGTTTCGGTTTCTTTAAAAAGCGCAGTATATTCTTTTTCTAAATCTGTGTACCATTCATTAAGTTTATCGGCATTTGAAACATAACTATTGTATGTATTACCTAAAGAATTATATACAGTATTTATTTTTTGTTTGAATGTATTGACCAGACTTTTATATTTGTTTAGGTTATTTATATAGATAGATGAAAACTTTGCTTTGCTACTATATCTTTCTGACGTTTGATTGGCAGAGGTTGTAACAGTAGTGGATTTATTCGCAGCGGTGGTTTCAGCTATAGTTGTACTTTCAGATGATGTAGTTGTACTGCTTGTAGAGTTCTCTGTTCCTTTCGGTTCTGTTCTTTCTTTACCAATGTAATACGTTATTACTACTTTTGAATCAATTGAAAACAAATCCTCACTTGAAAAATCTTTTGTTCCGTTTATGGATATTTCTTTTGTTGTATTAATATCACTATCATGACTATGCTGCAACTCGTAAACGGGTCTTGTTTCTATGTTGGTGAATCCTTTGGTTTCAAATTGTGTGACAATATCATCATAATAGTATTTCTCAGATTCTAACTCAGAATTAGAAATGGGTGGGTGCTTTTTATCTTCGGATTCTTCGGCTTTTTTATCCTCTCCGCAGCCTGCCATCGCAAATGACGATAAAGCCAATATAACCGCGAATAGAATTGCCAATAGTTTTTGTTTTTTCATGTGAATCACTCCTAAAAAATTGATAAGAATATTATAACACACTCCTGCATATTACGCAAGTGCGTATACGCGAAGGCGTAAATTTTTGTACAATATTTTTGAGGTGATGCTATGGGCGTAAAGGATATGATAGCGCAGCGCTTCAAAGAGATTTGCGGCGAGAGGGGCATTACCCTTAATGAGCTTGCGACGCTTTCGGGCGTAACCCCCTCAACCGCGTACAGTATGATGGACAAGAACCGCAGGGACATTTCCGTAATAACAGTTAAAAAATTCTGCGACGGTTTGGAAATGACCTTAGGCGAGTTTTTCTCAACTCCGGATTTCGACGCTTTGGAGCAGGAAATAAAATAGTCCGTCAAAAAACGGGTAACCCCATGTACTAATAATACAGGGTTACCCGTTTGTTTTGGTATGCCGGCAGCATACAAATATTTCTTTTTTTATGATACACTTATATTTAGAGTAATAATCAAAAGAACAAAACCGATGACAATGCTCAAAACGCCAAGCGTTCGCATTACAAATAATCCGTTTTGCGGATTCTTGCGGTTGATGATATTTGAGAGCGTGAAAGCGTCTCCAAAGAAAAAGTAGGGGAGAAACGACCAGAACAAAAATACGTCCGCGCATATTACAAGCTGTCCCCAAAAAAGATCGGGGTGCTCGACGGCGTTTTTTGCTAAAAAAGTTCCAAAAGAGTACACTAAAAATCCCCATATTAAGAGAATGATCGTGGTAAATACCATCAGCGGAACACCTCCGCGATATCCCGGCAGGGCGCGTCTTGCTTTGTGCTTGTTCCGCTTTTTACCCAGCAGCACCATTTTAAGCTCCTCGGCGCTGTCAAACCGCTTTGATTCATCCATCTGCGTGCATTCGCAAATTATTTCTGCCAAGTAACCTCCGTAAAGCTGTTCGTTTGGAAGCTTGCCTGTCAACAAATAGTTTAGAAGAACGCCGCATGCGTAGATGTCCGCTTTGGCATTTGTCTGACTAAAACCGAATTGTTCGGGAGAAGCGTAGCCGGCTGTACCGAGAATCCGAGTGTCCTTTGGCTGATCCTGCTTTACTGTTCTTGAAATATCGTAATCAATTATCTTTACGTTGCCGTTATTTTCAATCATTACATTTGAGGGTTTAATGTCACGGTGGATAATTCCGTTACGGTGCATCTGAGTAAGACCGTCGCAAATCTGACATAAAATATCCTTTGCTCCGCTTTCGGAATAAGTTCCAAAACGCTCAACACATCCCTCTATTGTTGTCCCGTTAATAAATTCGCACAGGCTTACACACTTTCCGTTTACTATTATAGCGTCATAGACCGTCATAAGGTTTTGGTGTCTTATTTGAGTAAGAGCGCGCATAACCGGGTATGTTTCCTCAGCACTTTCGCGGCGCAGCATAATCTGTCCTGTATTGTTGTCGCGTACAATGTCAGTATATGAATTAATTGCCGCTAAAAATGAAATGTTCCAAAATCCTGTGTTTTGCATAGCTACCCCTTGCTTTTCCGGACAAAAGAGAATAAAATTTAACTATATTGTACCACAATTTAAGAAAAAAGGAAGATAAAAATGAAAAAGTCTACCGACGAGCTTATGAAGATTCTTAAAAACAAGCACAGTATTGACGATTACTTCGCTGAAAACGATTCCGAAATGTTTTTCGGTACGCTGCAGGAAATGCTTGAATTTTACCGCCTTCGCAATCAGCTTTCAAAAGCAGATGTTGCGCGCGGTTCGGGGATAAAACGCGAGTATTGCTACGAGCTGCTGCGCGGTGACAACGCTAAATCACCGTCGCGCGATAAGGTGATTATGCTTTGCTTCGGGCTGAACCTTAGCGTTGAGGAGTGTCAGCAGGTTTTGAAAAAAAGCGGGTACGCTCCGCTTTATGCCAGAGATACCCGCGATTCAATTATTATCTTTTCAATCGCTAACCGTATTTCCGTTATCAAAACAAATATCAAGCTCAGCGAGTACGCTCTAACTCCTCTTGAATAATTATTACCCAAGCTTTGCCTTGCACCTGCCGCAGCGGTAGCGCTCCGGGTGTTGGATAAGCGCCGATTTTCTGTATCTTTCATACACCGTTCCGCAAACGGGGCAGACGACCTTGTATTTCGGCTTGCCCGCAAGCGCTTCGGGTAGGATCTCTTCATCCGGCGAGGCGGTGCGCTTTACATCATAACCGTATGCGGCGTTTACACGCTCCGCAAGCTTTTTCCATCTTCCCGTATGGTTCATGCATCCGTAGCAGGTGTGCAGCAGCTCATGCATAAGCGTGTTTTTTAGGTATTCCTCGGGAGTTCTTTCGTCAAGAAGAATAGCCGCGATTTCGATTTCGTAGCAGTCGCCCGATTTTTTGCATACTCCAAGCCGTGTTTTAGCCCTTGTGTTCACCCTTAGGGTGAGGTTCTTGGCGTATTTGATTTTCAGGCAGTCAAGCTCAAACATACATATTCTTGCGTAGATGTTCAAGTCGCGCATAATTTATATCTCCCTTGAATAATATTGAGTGTCGGAAAAATCTTGGATTTTCTCTTGACAACTATGCTTTCAAATGGTATAATATCTACTGTTGTGAAACGGCGACATAGCCAAGTGGTAAGGCACGAGTCTGCAAAACTCTGATGCGGCGGTTCAAATCCGCCTGTCGCCTCCAGAAACGCCCCCTCAGTTTGAGGGGGTTTGTTTTTTATAATTCTTAAAGGAATGAAGGTTAAGCCGGTGAAAATATATCTTGCAAGTCCGTTTTTCAATGAGTATGAGCTCTCATGCGTAAAGCGCGCCGAAGAGATTATAATGTCACGAGGTTTTGAGCTTTTCAGCCCAAGGCTGCACGAGGTGCGCGACAAGGATGTTGTCGGCATGGCTCAGTGGTCGCGCGAAACTTTTCTGAATGACCGCAAATACATCGATTGGGCTGATATTGTGGTTATGCTCTATCACGGCGCATACAGCGACAGCGGCACTGCTTGGGAGTCGGGTTACGCCTGCGGAAAGGGAAAGCCCGTTGTAGCGGTGCATGTCGTCGGCGAATCGTCAAATCTGATGGTTCACGAAAGCGCGTGCGCTAATATCACTCTTGACGAGCTTGAAACCTACGATTTCAACGCGCTTCCGCATAAGCCGTATGAAGGCAAAATGTTTTAATAGTATCCGTTTGCAATCCTTATAAAGTAAAACACAAGCAGATGAACGGGATAAAACGCGTAAAAGGCGTATTTAAGCACAGATCCCTTTATAAAGCCGCGCTTTCTGTTGTAGAAGGAGATCGGAACAAACGCCGCAAGCGTGTAAATAAAATAATTCAGAATAAATGAGGGCAATATGTGAAGTACCTCATGCTCTCTGAGCGCGTAAAGCAGAATTATGAAAATGTAGCCTCTTATTGAATAATCAGGCTTAAGAAGTATTGTAACCGCTGCTAACGCAAGCAAAGCGATTAACTGAAAAAACGGGTGACTTTTAAAATATTCAACAGCGCACATTCCCAAAAATCCAAGCGCCAGTGTAAAAAACACATTCATTCCCGAACTGAACAGTTTTCCGCTGTGAAGCAGATCCCACGGAATCTCGGAAATTAACGCGCAGATTATCAGGCTTGCGCCGTAACGCACTCGGTTTCGGGTGTGAATAAATCCCTCAACAAGCAAAAAAGCGAAGAGAGGAAAGGCTATTCTTCCTATTATCCGCATAACCGTGTAGAGCTGTATATTATTGTTGCCTATTGTAAACAGCACAATTCTGTAAGGCAATGCGTAGCACGCTATGTGATCGATAAGCATTGCTGCCACGGCAATAAGCTTTATCATACTTCCGCTCAAAAATCTGTATTTTTGGGGGATAAGCTGTTGTTTTCTCATAATATGTCCTCAATAAACCGCACTGTCAACAAACGCCGGCAGTGCGGTTTTTTTAGTTATATATTTTTTCCTTCAGCCTGTTCGTATATATTTTGCAGGTGTTCGTTTTTGCGCGTGAATTTAATAATAATCAGCGTGCCTATTGTAAGAGCTACACCTATCGGCAGCGCAATGTACCACTGCTGAACGAATCCCGCGATAATGTATGTTACAAACGAGATTCCCGCCACTGTAAGCGCGTACGGTATCTGCGTCTGAACGTGATTGATATGGTTGCACTGCGCGCCCGCCGAGGACATGATGGTGGTGTCCGAGATAGGGGAGCAGTGGTCGCCGCAGACAGCGCCCGCAAGACAAGCCGAGATGGAAATAATCTTGATTGTGGAGTCTGGGTCCTGGTCAAACAGCGTAATAACAATCGGGATAAGAATACCAAAGGTGCCCCACGATGTGCCGGTAGCAAACGCCAGAACGCAGGCCACAACAAAAATGATCGCGGGCAGGAAGTTCTGCAGCGAGCCGGCGGCGTCGTTCATAAGAACCGCCACATAATACTTCGCGCCGAGCAGACCTGTCATATTCTTGAGCGCGGTAGCAAAGGTGAGGATAAGGATCGCCGGAACCATTGCGAAGAATCCCTTGGGAACGGCTTCCATAGCCTCTTTGAAGGTGACAATCTTTCTGATGTTGAGGTAGATGATCGTAAAGATAAGAGCAATCAGACCGCCCCAGGGCAAGCCGACTGTTGCGTCGGTATCGGAGAACGCCGTAATGAACGGAACGCCGTCGAGGATTCCGCCGTTGTAAACGAGCGCGAATACCGAAATGCCGATAAGAATAATAACGGGGAGAAGAAGGTCGAATACTCTGCCTCTCGGATTGGGAGCTTCTTCCTCAGTGTCAACTCTTTCGCCCGTTGTGTAGAGGTCGTTTTTATACATGGCGTTGTACTCGTGCAGAGCCATTGAGCCGTAGTCAAAGTTCATTACGCACAGCGCGATGATGAATACAAATGTAAGCAGCGAATAGAAGTTGAACGGAATAGCGGTGATAAACAGGTTGATTCCCTGACCGTCGTCTGCGTATGCCGCTACAGCCGCCGCCCATGAGGAGATAGGAGCAATCATGCATACAGGAGCCGCCGTCGCGTCAATCAGATACGCGAGCTTTGAGCGGGACACCTTGTGACCGTCGGTAACGGGGCGCATAACCGAGCCGACTGTAAGACAGTTGAAATAGTCGTCAATGAAAATCAGCACGCCGAGCACAAAGGTAGCAAGCATAGCGCCTGTTCTTGTCTTAATATGCTGAGCCGCCCATTTACCGAACGCCGCCGAAGCGCCCGACTTGTTGACCAAGGCTACAATTATACCGAGCTCAATCAGGAATATAAATATGCCTGCCGTAGCCGTGACCGCGCTTATCAGACCGTCGTTTGTTACCGCGTCAACGGTTTTAAGCACGTTAAAGTTTGAGTACATTAGTCCGCCGGCAATAATACCGATGAACAGTGAGGAGTAAACCTCTTTTGTAATAAGCGCAAGACCGATAGCTATAATCGGCGGAAGCAGAGCCCAAGCGGAGCCCTGAACCTCGCCCTCTCCGCCGCATTCGGAGCAGGGAGCGGAAAGCAGTACGCCGCTGCCCTTACAGTTGGGGCACAAAACCTCGCCGGTTTTTCCGCAGGTCTTGCAGTCCTTGCCGTCAATAGCGGACGTTCCGTTGCAGTCAGGGCAGGTGACGTAGTGGGGAGTGACCTCGCCTTCGCCGCTGCAGGTGCCGCAGTCCTCGCCGTCAACGGTTTTAGCACCCTTGCATTCGGGACAGGTTATAGGTTTTTCTTCGTCCTCGTGTGCGCTGCACAGGCTGCATTCCGCGTGAGATGTAACACCGGTGCCGTCGCAGTCAAGGCACTTTACTTTACCGAGAGCGCCGCCGGAAATGCCGACATAAATCAGCAGACCGACAATAATAAGCGACGCTATGGTAAGCACGATTTTCTTTGGTTTTGTCATAGTTGTTCCTCCGTAATCATTTTTTGCAAAAGTATACGTAAATTATACAAAACTCGTCACGCTTCGTCAATACTTTTTATTTATTTGTCAGTATTATGTGAATAAAAAATTTTGTTATATTCTAAAAAAACAGGTGACAAAATAAAATCAATATGGTATAATAAATAATAATCATCAAAAGCATATTGATTTTTTATAAAACTTATCTTAACGGGGTTAACGGAAAGGAGCATTTCTATGAAAAATACTAATCACATCAAAAAACTAACGGCTTTGTTTGCCGCCGCTGCGCTTACTTTAGCAGCGCTTGCGGGCTGTTCTTCGGGCGGCAGCTCAAATTCGTCCGATTCGTCGTCAAACTCAAAGGCGCTTGACGTCCAACTGGCATACGCTAAAGACAAGGTATCGGACTATTCATCGTCAGAGGTCCTTTTATCCGCAAAGTTTGCCGACAGGTCTTTTAACAAGGCGTATACGGCTGCTTATATCGTTAACGATAAGACGCCAGCGGAGGATTATGAAACGATAGCCAAAAATCTGGAGGTCGACAGCTTTTACGTAGCCAACGGAGAAGGGGCTATCGTCGCAAGTTATCCCGATGATATCAAGGGCAAGGCTATAAAAGACGTAAAGGAGATTTCCTATTTCAACCGTATTGTCAAGGGCGTTCTGCTTAAGGCAATGACAGAGCCGGAGGCTGTTGAAGGCAGCAGTGAATATAAATTGTATTCTGGAGTAGCGCTTCAGGGCGGCGGAGTTGTTGTAGTCGGCTATAAAACCGACGATTATAATACTGTTATAGGCGCCGATCTTGCTGACAATTCCGGTGTTAATACAATAGTTGCCAAGGATAAGGCAATAATCAGCTCCTCGCTTAAAAAGGCTGAAAAGGGCGCTGCTGTTGATTCACTCGGAGTCAAAGACGACGACCTTGAAAAGGGCGAGTTTGACATGACTGTTGACGGAACAAAATATAACTGTAAATCGGAGACTGTTGACGATTACCTTGTGATCTGCGCTGTTCCCGAATAATGAAATCAGAATAAAAAACAAAACGTGCGCCTTGTGCGCACGTTTTGTTTTTCGGTCATATTATGAAGTGAGCCGTTGCGCTCAAAAAACCAAAAAGGAGAATGAATGTGAATTTAACAGAAATGGCTGAAAGGCAGTACGGTATTTCCATGCTCCCCGAAAGCCCTGTTTACGCTATGGCGTATATTCCGTTTCAGGCGGAGGACTCAAAGCTGTTTTCTCCGAACCAGGGATTCGCAATGGGGACCATGTACCCGGGGCTGAACAAGCCCTTCTGCGGCGAAAGGTGCGGTGACTGCGATGAATAAGCGCGAGGCATTATTAAAGCAGATCTCGACCTATCAGTTCGCGGCGCTGGATTTACAGCTTTACCTTGACACTCACCCGAATGACGAAAAAACGCTTGAGCAGCTAAGGCAATACAGAAAAAAGGCGGCTCCGCTTATCAAAGAATACGAGGAAACTTACGGCGCTCTCACAAAGCGCGGCGACAGCGGTAACAACTGGGGCTGGATAAAAGCTCCGTGGCCGTGGGAATGTGAGGAGGACCGCTGATGTTTGTATACGAGAAAAAGCTTCAATACCCCGTAAAAATTAAAACGCCCAACGCAAAGCTCGCTAAGGCAATAATGAGCCAGCTGGGCGGCCCCGACGGCGAACTCGGGGCTGCGCTGCGCTATCTGAATCAGCGCTATACAATGCCCATACCCGAGCTTAAGGCGACTCTAACCGATATAGGCACCGAGGAATTAAATCATATTGAGATGATCGGTGCTATTCTCTATCAGCTCACAAAAAACCTTACGGTTGATCAGATAAAGGCTCAGGGCTTTGACGATTATTTTGTAGACCACACCCTCGGCATTTATCCCCAGTCGGCAGGAGGAACGCCTTTCACCACGGCGTATCTTGCCTCAAAGGGTGACGCGATCACCGACCTGCACGAAGACCTTGCAGCGGAGCAAAAGGCGCGCACAACCTATGACAATATTCTCAGGCTCGCCGACGATTACGATGTAAAGGACGCTATCCGTTTCCTCAGGGAACGCGAGGTTGTCCATTATCAGCGGTTCGGCGAAAATCTGCGGCTTCTTACCGATAAGCTGGATGAAAGAAACTTCTACGCCTTTAACCCCGAGTTTGACAGAAAGTGTAAGCTGAAATAATTGCAGCGCTGATACTAATAATATTTAAAGCCTTGGACACACTGATTGTATCCAAGGCTTTCTGTATCAAATAAGTTCAAGCTTCGGAAGGAACCATTTGAGCGCTTCCTCAGCTTTCATTCCGTTTTTGCAAAGATATTCGATCCCTGAAGCGCTTACGCCTGCAAATCCGTGGGATTTTTCACTTTCTCCGCTGAATAAGTCCCAAGGCGAGGCAATAGGGGACAGATAATCAAATGCTTTTGATGCTGCTGTAGAGCCGTCGGTGCATTTGCAGACGGGTATCTCTACCGGCTTGCCTTTATTGCAAAGCACCGGGCTTTGTTCGTTATAATACTTTTCTAAGCGTTTGTATAATTCTTCATTAGAATTATCGTTTTCGACGGACGGCTGTTTTTTTGAGCTGTTGCTGTTTGTACGGGCGATAATCGCAAGCGCCCGTACAGCTTCATCACAAAAACTATTATCGCAGAACTGTTCAGCTTGTAAGATGAATGTGTTGCCGCGTCTGTCGGTATCGGGTTGCTTTTTGGGAGATGAACGTGTGTTGTTTGTGATAAAACCCAGCGGCAAGACGGCCATTAATACAAAAAATAAACATGCCATTATAATTTTATCTTTCATTTTAAACACTCTTTCATTATTTTCCTTGACAAGCAGGCGCAATTGTCTTAAAATAATATATGTACGCAATTTGGGGAGTATTCCCAAAATCTAATTTAAGGAGAAAAAGAGTTATATGAAGGTAAAGTATTCCGTTATTCCCTTTGTACCGGCTTTTTTGGCGATGATGTTTTTTAAGCTGATGAGTCTTGTCGGTTCGGACGGCAGCGGCCGTTTTATGGGAATGGACAACACAACCATCACATATGTTGTTCTCGGCATTACGCTGGGACTGTTTGCGGTGTGCATTCTGATTAACCTTTTCGACCGAAAAACCGCTCCTGTTTACCCTGTTAAGAAAAATGTAATCGCGGGAATTTTTGCGGTGTTTGCGGGCTTGGCTATGATGGCCTATTCGATTACCACTGCAGTTGACGCATGGCAGGCAGGCGCCAGTCAGGAATACAAGCGGCTTACTGCAATTTGCGCCGCTTTTTCGATTCCTGCGGGCATTTCGCTTGCGCTCATGTCAAGAATCCATTTTGAGGGCAAAAGCGTTGTTTCGTCTATTTCAATGCTTTATGTATTTCCGTCGCTGTGGGGCTGTGCCGAGCTGGTTAACGAGTTTATGCAGGCAACAAAGACCAGCGTTTCGGCAAAGGACTTAACAAGAGTAATCTGCTTTATGTTTATTGCGCTTTTCTTCTTTTCAAGTTCAATGGTCGTATCAAGAATCAAAGGCAGAAACCCCGTAAAGGGCGTGTTTATATACGGACTTCCGATGGCGGCTGTTTCACTGACCTTCGGCATTTATGAGCTTGTAGCGCTGGCTGAAAAAAGCGGCGTTATCAATTCTGATCTTACTCAGAATCTTGTTATCGCTAACGGCGCCGGATCAAGCGATTTGATCAACTACAGCATCGCTCTTAACGCGGTTATGCTTATCGCCTGTGCCGCGTATGCTCTTGTGTTCATTTTTGAGCTGTTCTGCAACTCTTATACCAAGGATGATATCGAGATCATCAATGATCTTCCGGATGATGAAGACGAAACAAGTGAGGAAGATAACGCAGGTGAAGCAAATTCAAAAGAAGATGACTTTGATCTGCTTTTCGGCGAAAGAAGTGGCGAGGCTTCAAAAAAATCAAACAGCGGTTTCAGAGGTAAATCAAAACCGGGTTTTGGCTTTGCTGCCGCTTCTTCGGGCGAAAAGAGGGACAACGTACAAGCTGCCGGCAATAATGCCGGATTCTCAACTGTTAACGATGAGTTTGATGACTTGGTTTTTTCGGATAATTCCAACGAGAAAAACCCTCATGTAAAATATGACGAGGATTATTATTCAAATACAAGCGGTTTAGATGATTTTATTATCGGCTATCCTTACGATGACGGCGATGATAAAAAAGCAAAAAAATCCGAAGGTCATAAATCCTTCAAAAAGCAGGATAAGGCCGAGCGTAAAGCAGCTAAAAAGCAGGAGGCTGAAAGAAAAGCAGCTGAAAAGGCAGCTAAGGCGGAAAAGAAAGCACCCGCCGAAAAGCCCGAGCTTAAATCCGAAGCTGTAAAGTCTAAAGCGGCTTTTATCACCAAAAAGGAAGATAAAGAGCAGGAAAAAGTTGCCGAGCAGGCTCCGAAAGCCCAAAAAACTCCCGGCGCTGTTAGCGAAAGCAAAACCGATTCTCAGGCAAAGTCAACTCAGCATACAGTAGACGCGAACCTCGCCGCAAACCTCAGGAACGGCACCCATGTTACCGCAAAACCTGCCGAGCCGCGCAAAGCTAATGTTAATAACGATCTTGCGCTCGAGCTGAAAAAAGCCGCCGAGATGAGAAGAAATCCCGTTGTTCAGCAGGAAACAGCAGCAAATGATGTTCTTGCCCGTGAGGAAGCAAAGCGCGCCGAAGAAGCCCATCGTGCAGAGGAAGCCCGCCGTGCCGAAGAAGCCCGCCGCGCCGAAGAAGCCCGCCGCGCCGAAGAAGCCCGCCGCGCCGAAGAAGCCCGCCGCGCCGAAGAAGCCCGCCGCGCCGA
>ONCY01000095.1 GCA_900316435.1 uncultured Eubacteriales bacterium
TTTCAAATCAAGATACTGACAACAGCATGCTGAACAGTCTTTTCATTTGAAAAATATGCCTCCTTTTTGGCGTTTTTTCATAGTTAAGCATACCATATAATTAAAAACTTGTAAACAATCAAATTCTTAATTGCTATTGAAATTACATGGTAAATTTAGTATAATATAATGACAAAGATTGAATTTTGTTTATTATGGGCAGGTGATTGGGTGAATAACGCGTATCTCTCGGGATACAAAAAAATGAATATCCCTGAACTGCTAAAGGCGATTGACGAATGCACTTCACTCAGTCAGCTTTTTGCCCTGATCCAGCATGAGCAGATCGAAATTCAAATGCACGCTCAGGAGGGCGCGTCAAACCTGACTCCGCGCAAGCTTACCGCAAAGGATATTATCGGCAACAGAGACTTTCCGCTTGACAGGCTAAAGGCCGAGGTAAAGCGGGCGGTTTGTATCAATTATGTTCCGCCGAAAAGCGGCGGAGCCGACAGCGCTATCGTCAGCGCTATCCGCGAGACCAAAACGCTCAGCGAGCTGTTTTCGCTTATTCAGCGCGAGAATATCAGGATTCCGATGCACGCTCAGTCGGGCGCATCTAACCTTACACCCAGAAAATTGGAACCTAAGCTTCAAATCGACACGGAGCTTTCGCCGTTTGAGCGGTTTAAGGCAGAGGTTATAAAATCCGTGTCGGAACAGAGCGATTGATTTTGCTTTGGCGCTGACAGTATTTTTGCTTTTTTTCGCAAGGTATGAGCTATACTCGGCTTTACGGGCATAGCCCCTTAATAAATATTTGAAAAGAGAGGGATTCTAATGAAGAAATCATCAAAATGCATGGTTGCGGTACTGCTTGCGGTACTTACCGTTCTTTCGTCGTTTTCGATTATCGGCTCCTTCGCAGCTGAGGACGACAAGGCTGAAGCCGTTGCTTCCGTAATGACCGATGCCGGGCAGGAAGTTGCCGCTCCCGCAGAGGACGCCGAGGCTGCCGACGCCGACGAGCCTGTTGCAGTCACCGACCCCGAAGCAACAACAGAGCCTGTTGTTGACCCCGCTCCCGAGGTGGGCAATGTAACGGGTGTTAAAAAGACCAGTTTTGTTTCTGATTATATTCGCCTTGAGTGGAACAAAACAGCGGGCGTTTCGGGCTACACCGTATATTACTGCGATGTAGACAAGGACAAGACTCTGTTTATTAAAGCAGGCGACACCGCAAATACTTACATGGAAATAAAAAACCTCAGACAGAGCACTATGCACATCTTCAAGATATTTGCTTATGTTGTTAAGGACGGCGTGCGCTATGAGGGTCAGCCAACCTTAATGACAACTGCTACACAGCCTGTTAAGGTCGCGGGACTTCTCAGAACCCGCTCTTCAGAGGTTATCTCATTCAAGTGGAACGTAAACCAGAACGTCACAGGCTACAAGGTTTTCCGTTCATCAGGGGCTTCGAGCAACAATTTCGTGCTTGTAAAGACTATAAGAGGCAAGAAGAACACAACCTATGCCGACACCAACATCAGCAGCGGAAAAATCTATACATACAAGGTTGTATGCTTCAGAGAACTGCCCAACGGAAATCTTTATCATTCACCCGGCTCAACAATCACCTCTATGTGCGGCCTGTGCGCTCCCAATTTCAGCATCAGCACAAAGCTTTACAGAGTAAGCCTCAGCTGGAAAAGAAATCGCTACGCCACCAGATATGACATTTACTACTCAACAAACAAAGACGCTGTAAAGTACACCTTTGCGGGCTCCACAACGGGAACCTCGTTTGTTACCAACAGACTTTCTACACAGAAGCTCTACTTCCGCGTTTATCCAATCTACAAAAAGAACGGAACCACAATAACCGGTACTTCACATACAAAGGAAATCTACGTTTCAAATAAGATTTACGGTGTAGCTACGGGCGGCACCTATGTTGAGGTAAATATCTCGGCTCAGCGCATGTGGCTGTACAAAAACGGAAAGTGCCTTGTTGATACCCCCGTTGTAACAGGCACAAGAAACTATATGGATACTCCCAAGGGTTACTTTGATATTTATTCACGCGCGAGAAATACCGTGCTTACAGGCCCCGGATACGCTTCTCCCGTTGATTACTGGATGGCGTTCAGCGGAGGCTGCGGAATTCACGACGCTAGCTGGCGTTCAAGCTTCGGCGGCAACATTTACACCTACAACGGCTCTCACGGCTGCGTCAACACACCCTACAACGCCGTAAGAACCATCTACAACAACACAACCTACGGAACCCCTGTTATCGTTTACTGATAAATAATAATAAAAGCGGCAGTCCTTTTGGGCTGCCGCTTTTATAATGCACTTGCGCAATTCATGTTCGCAGAACAATTCATAAAACGCAGTTTCAATTCATTCTTGCCGCTGATATTTGAGTGTTCCATTATTGTTGATATTACAGACTGCTTTTGTGTAGGAATGAATTGCCTTCTGCATGAATTGATTTGCATGGCAAATCATTGGCTGAGGTGCATCTCTCCCTGAACATCCGTATAATACTCTCCCTCGGGTATCAAATCCTTAATCAAAACAATCTCAAACCCCTTAGCCTTTATGCCTTTGATTATTTTGGGCAGAGCGGCAGGGGTGTTTTTTGCGCCGTTATGCATCAGCACAATCGAGCCGTCCTTTACCTTATCCAAAACGGTTTTTGTCATTTGCTCGGGAGAAGGGTCCTTCCAGTCGAGCGAGTCAACGTCCCATTGAACGCAGTACATGCCCATCTGCTTGACGCTGTCTACCACCATGTTGTCGTAGTCGCCGTAGGGCGGGCGGAACAGGGTAGGGGCGCTGCCTGTCAGCTTGCATATCTTATCGTTGCAGGCCTTTATCTCGGCGCAGGCGGTGTCCTTTGAAAGCTGCGGCATGTGAGGGTGAGTGTTGCTGTGATTACCGATGTCGTGACCTTTTGCCGCAATGTTTTTTACGTCGTCTGGGTATTTATCAACCCATTCTCCCACAAGAAAAAACGTCGCCTTTACATTTTGTTCGTCAAGTATATCAAGAAGCTGCGTCGTCTCTTCGTTGCCCCAAGCCGCGTCAAAGGAAATTGCCACCTGCTTTTTGTCGCTCTCAACTCGGTATATGGGGTTTGTTTTCGGCTCGGCGGCGGTCTGAACAGCCTTTCCTGCCGAGGTTATCGAAACGCTGAGAGCCGCTATTCCCGCGATAAGGCAGATTGAAGCTGTCAGCAGCGAGCGCCTGTTTAGTATAAGTAATCTCATAAAAATCCCTCCGTATACCAATGTATATGGAGGGAAGTTTACTATTATGAGTCCGACTTGGCAATTTCGATTCTGATGTTGCCCGTGGTGGTTTCAAGCTTGCATTTGCCGCCGTTCACGTTATTTGGCACGTCGATATCGCCTGTGGTAGTGTCAACGGAGAATACTTTGTCCGAGAGCAGTGTGCCCTTGATGTTGCCCGTGGTGGTCTCGGCGTAAATATCAGCCGCGTCAGAGCAGTCAAAATGAATGTTGCCCGTTGTGCAGTTTATATGCAGGCTGCCCGATATAATCGTGTCCTTTAGTTTGATATTTCCCGTTGTGGTTTCAAGGTCGGCATTTCCGTCAACGTTTACGGAGTCTGCCCTGATGTTGCCGGTTGTGGTTATTAAGTCAAAGCTGTTGGCTTTCAGGCTGCTTATGTCAATGTTACCCGTAGTTGTTTCAATGCCGATCTTATCATATTCCGCCTTAGGAAGTGAAATAGTTATCTTCGGAGAGTTCAGATCAAAGTTGATGTATTCGTACCATTCGCGCGAATCATCATAGCTTACGGTGAGCGTCTTGTTTTCGACCTCAGTCTTAAAACGGAGCTTTTCAGGCTCATAGAACGTCACCGTGCATTCCTTCTCGCCGGTGTGTTCAAGCTTTATTTCGGCAGAATTAACGTCTATGTCAATGCTGTCAAAGTCACTGCTTATCTTTTCGGTCACGGTGGTGTATTCAACCGTATTAAGTTTTTTGATGTCGAAACCAACTGCTGCAAGGGCTCCCGCAATAATCAGAACGCCCGAAACCGTCAAAGCCGTAGCGGCTATGATCCAGCCCTTTTTTGCTTTTCTCATGACTGCGCCTCCTTTTTAACAAACAGTGATTTTATGCCGAGTATGATCCGCTTTGTAAGCTTCACAACGCCCTTTGAAGCCGCCATGCTGCCGAATACCAGAAATACCGTAAGACCGGCAAGCAGCAAGCCCGCGCCGAGCGAGGCAAGCCCTGTCCAGCCGTAACCGCGAGCTATAAATATCGGACAGGATGCGACACAGCCGAGTGCCGATACGCCGAACGCGACCGTGACCGCCCACAGCGAAATAATCAGCGACCACAGCGTTATGTAGAGCGAAAAAACTATAACGATAGCGGCGATAAGCAGCGGAACCCAAACAGGTGAGCCGACCGCGATAAGCACGATTTCCCACGTTTTCAGCTTCCTTTTTGTTTTCACCTTTTGCTTGACAAGCTTTGAAAGCGGCGTTTCGGATATGATTTGAGAAGCGATTTCATCGGGGCTGCCGATTTCCGCAACCGCTTCTTCCTCTGTAAGTCCGTCCTCAACGCGGTCGTCGATCATCTCGCCGTAAAACGTCAGGCGCTCGTCTATATCTTCCTGTGGCAAGCCCGACAAACCGCGCCCGAGCTGCTCAAAAAACTCATGTTTGTTCATTTTTCGTCCTCCCTTGTAATAAAGCTGTGGATTGCCATGATCTCGTTCCAGTCTTCTTTAAATTCCTCAATGCGCGTAAGCCCTTCATTTGTAATGTGGTAGTACTTTCTCAGTCTGCCATTGTGTTCGGCGGTTTTGACATTCAGCATGCCCGCCGTTTCAAGCCGCTTTAAAATGGTGTATAGCGTTGATTCGGAAAGCTCGATATACGGCTTCATATCCTTGATGATTTTGTAGCCGTAGGAGTCCTCGCTCTTTATTGCGGCAAGTACGCAGACGTCCAAAAGCCCTCGCTTCAGTTGATTATCCATAGCATACCTCCTTTTATGGAATACATCATAACACGAAGTATTCTGCTTGTCAAGGGAAAATTAAAAATCCCTCTCAACAAAATGCTGAGAGGGAAAACAATGTTTCGTGTTTTTATTCCGCGTAGTGCCAGCTTATGCCGTCCTTGGTGTCAACAACCACGACCTTCATTTCGGCTAATTTGTCGCGGATGGCGTCGGCTGTTGCCCAGTCTTTGTTTTTGCGCGCCTCGGTTCGCTGAGCTATAAGCGCCTCAATTTCGGCGTCCTGAGGGCTGCTCTCCTTTTTAGCTTCCTCCTTGGCGTCAAGCAGGTTGAGCGAGAGCACCTTGTCAAGCTCGCCCAGCACATAGCGCTTTGTGGTGTCGTTTGTATCGGCTTTCAGCACGTCGTAAACAACCGTAACGCCCAGCGAGGTGTTGAGGTCGTTGTCCATTGCCGCCTTGAACTTGTCAATCAGCTCGGCCGCCTTTGCGGCGTCAACCTCGCCGTCGGTGCCGAGAGCCGAAATGCGCTTTATAAGCTTGTCGTAAGCCTTTACGCAGTTGTCAAGGCTCTCATATGAGAAGGTCAGGGGCTTGCGGTAGTGGCTCTGCAGGCAGAAGAAGCGGTAGGCAACGGGGTCGTAGCCCTTGCTCTCGAGCAAAGAAACAGTCAGGAAGTCGCCCTTTGACTTGCTCATTTTGCCGCGAGCGTCATTGAGGTGCAGTACATGGAACCAGTAGTTGCACCACTTGTGGCCGAGATACGCCTCGCTCTGGGCGATCTCGTTGGTGTGGTGGGGGAAAGCGTTGTCGATTCCGCCGCAGTGAATGTCAAGATATTCGCCGTTGTGGCGCTTGCTTATGCATGAGCACTCAATATGCCAGCCGGGATAGCCGAGTCCCCAGGGAGATTCCCACTTAAGCTCCTGATCCTCAAATTTCGACTTTGTAAACCATAGAACAAAGTCGGTTTTGTTGCGCTTGTTTTCGTCCTCCTCAACGCTGTCGCGGACGCCTACAGCCAGGTCATCCTCGTTCATGTTGCCGAAAACATAGTAGGTGTCGAGTTTTGAGGTGTCAAAATAAACGTTGCCGCCTGAGATATAGGCATAGCCCTTTTCAAGCAGAACAGCGATCATCTCGATAAAGTCATCGATGCAGTTTGTTGCAGGCTCAACAACGTCGGGGCGCTTGATATTGAGCTTTTCACAGTCGGCAAAGAAAGCGTCGGTATAGAACTTAGCTATCTCCATTACGGTCTTGTGCTCGCGCTTTGCGCCCTTAAGCATTTTGTCCTCGCCGGTGTCGGCGTCGGAAGAAAGGTGGCCTACGTCAGTGATATTCATAACGCGGTTAACGTTGTAGCCCGCAAAGCGCAGGTACTTTTCAAGCACGTCTTCCATTATGTAGGTGCGCAGGTTGCCGATATGGGCGTAGTGATAAACGGTGGGGCCGCAGGTGTACATATTAACCTTGCCCTCGGTAAAGGGAACGAAATCCTGTTTTGTCTGTCCGAGTGAATTGTAAAGAATCATATTTGTACTCCTTTAAAGGAAATTTATTTTTCAGATATAAATTGCTTGTTTTGCGCTACATAAACAACGCCTGAAATAAGCGCAAAGAAGGTCG
>ONCY01000031.1 GCA_900316435.1 uncultured Eubacteriales bacterium
AGGAGCCTTACCGTTCACGGCAAAAGCGGCAACGATAAATACAACAATATCCGAATCGGCATGAACAGCCGTCTTGATACCCTGCAGGCGGCAATACTTCTGCCAAAGCTGAGCGCGTTTGAGCGTTACGAGCTCGATAAAGTCAATGAAGCCGCAAGCTTATATTCAAAAAAGCTTGCCGAAAGCGGCCTTGTTCTGCCGCTGATTCCCGACGGCTTTGTCAGCAGCTGGGCTCAGTACACAATTCAGCTGCCTGTTGGATGCGACAGGCAAAAGCTGATTTCGGCTCTTAAAGAAAAGGGCATTCCGTCCATGGTTTACTACGCAAAGCCCATGCATTTACAGGGCGCGTTTGAAAACACAAGAAGCGAAGAAGCCGACTGTGCGGTTACAGAGCAGCTCTGCAAAACCGTTCTGAGCCTGCCCATGCACCCGTATTTAGAGGAATCCGATATTTCATTCGTATGTAACAATATTTTGGAGTTTATTAATGAGTAAGCAAATCTGTTTTATTCTTGACTGGTACCCTACAAAGTCAAACAACGGCTGCGTTTTCGCAAAGCACCTTATTTACGCAATTGCCGATAAAGGCTTTGACTGCGTTGTTATCGCGCCGCGCATAAAGAACGCTAAAAACGAAAACGTACCGTATAAGCGTGAGGAAACAACCGAAAGCGGAAGCACCGTCAGAATATTCACACCTGCTTATTATCATTTTTCTTCAAGAAAGCAGACGATCAGGCATTCAATGAACAGCCATTTTAAGGCGGTAATGAAAACAATTAAAAGGGAAAACCTCAGTCCCGACGCTGTTTACGGCCACTTTATTTATCAGTGCGGGCTTACCGCCGCAAGAGTCGGCGAAAAGTTGGGCATTCCGTCATACTGCGCGTGCGGTGAAAACTCAACCCGTTTTGCACAGGACAGTCAGCCCTATTCAACGGGGCTGCAATACGCGGGATGGAAGGATATTTTAAGCAGGCTTGCGGGCGTAATCTGCGTTTCAAATCATAACGCCGACCTGATAGTAAAAAACGGTTTTGTTCCGCCTGAAATGAAAACAGGCGTTTTCCCGAACGGCTTTAACGGCAAAAAATTCTACGCTTCCGATAAATCGAAGGCTCGCAAGGAACTTGGTTTTTCCGACGATAAATTCGTTGTGGCTTTTACGGGCGACTTTTCCGAGCGTAAGGGAATTGACAAGCTCAGCCTTGCGCTGAAAAGCTTTGACGATGTATATTCGGTTTTTCTCGGCAGCGGCGAAATAAAGCCCGACTGCGATAACATTCTGTTTTGCGGCTCGGTTCCAAACGATGAGGTAGTAAAATATCTTAACGCTGCCGACGTGTTTGTTCTGCCTACAAAGGGAGAGGGCTGCTGCAACGCGATTGTTGAGGCGCTTGCGTGCGGGCTTCCCGTTATTTCTTCCGATTTACCCTTTAATGACGATATACTTGATAATTCAAATTCAATCCGCGTTGACGCAGTCGATGTCGGTGAAATCAAAAACGCGATAAATACGCTTAAAACAGACGAAAGTCTTTTAAACAGATTGAGTAAGGGCGCCGAGAACAGCGCCAAAAGGTTCGATATCAATGTCCGCGCCGAAAACATATTAAGGTTTATGGAGTTATATTAATGAAAAGTAAAGCGTTAATTATTTCCAAGATAGCTATCCTGTGCTATTTTTTAAACTTTTATTTTATAAAAATTCTCACCGGCAGTTTTGTTCCGTACGGAACATATATTTTCGGTGGATTTGCTATACTTGGAGTTATTATTTCAGCATATAAAGAGCCTATTCGCTTTTGTATCGATATTAAATGTTGGATCGCTTATTTTCTTTATTCATTTATAACGATTCCGATTGCATACAGCCAATCTTACGCGTTGGTCGGTCTGAGAGATTACCTGAAGCGTTTGATAGTTATTATCGTAATTACATATATTTGTGAAAAAGAAAAATCTATTGACTACGCCATAAGGCTGTTGGCTGTTACAGCCATTGCGTGCGCAGTAAGCTCATTGATAATGATGGAGGACTTCACGCAAAAGCTTTCATTCTCGTCAGGAGCTATTGTAAGCACCAATGATATCGGTTCTATTATGGCATACGGCTGCTTCGCGATACTGTTTGTTTTCGGAAGGGACAATAAAAGCAAATTGTATCAAACGATAATTAAACTTGCTTATATTATAGCGGCACTTGTTGTTATCTCTGTTGCGGGTTCGAGAAAAAGCTTTCTGGCGATAATAATCCTTTTCGTTCTGGTTTTTTTACTTTGCGGCCGAGATTTCTTCAAAAAAATGACATGGGTCAGGTTTTTCGGAATCCTTGCCTTTTTTGCGGTTGCGTTTTTCTTTGTATATAAGTATTTGCTGCCGGATTTTGAAGAAACAAACCTGTTCGTTAGAATAGCAGGAAGAAGAGCTGACATTGCGGCGGAATCGGATGAAGGAAGAATCAATCTTTATATAAGAGCCTTAGAAAGATTCTCCGATAACTTTATTTTCGGAATAGGCTATAATAATTTTGATTATCTTGAGGGCATTTATACTCACTCAACATTTGCGGAGCCGCTTGCGTGCTCGGGAATAATCGGTTTCCTGTTATATGTAGGGCCGTATATACACATTCTTGTTAATCAAATCAGGCTTTCTTTCTCAAGAAAGCTTATTCCAAACGCGGAAGGCAGAGTATTCCAAAAAGAACTGTTGGCGTTTTTCGCTATGTTTATATTTATCGGCCTTGGAATTCCATATATATATAAGGATATTCCGTGTATTATTCTGGCGATGTTTATCGCGTGGCAGAATATTACGTTTGATAAGCTTAAAGAAAATAATCACGAGTTGATTTCAGAGGTAGAAAAAAATGAGCGAGTTGCCGACTAAAGTCCTGCAGATATTATCAGATTTTAAAAAAGGCGGAGTACAGGCCGAGGTCATGTACCCCGCAAGGCTCCTCGGTAAAGAAGACGTTCATTTTGACGCTTTGCTGCTGTCCGATACTGTCGGATATTACGAGGACGAGTTTAAAACCTACGGCAGCATTTACCGCATGTCGCTGAAAAGTAAAAAGACAAAGCTTCAAAGGGTGCTTGCTATCTTTACAAACTACTTCAGCGTAAAAAAGTATGTTTATAAATTTCTTAAATCTCACGAGCCTTACGACGCCGTTCATGTAAGACATTTAATCTACAACGCACCGTGCATTTCGGCGGCAAAAAAGGCGGGCGTTCCGGTAAGAATAGCGCACAGCGCGGTCGACAGGCCGCACGGCAGCTATAAGGACAGACTGTACGTTACCTTATATCTTAAATACTGCGCCCATGTTTTAAGAAAGAAAGCAACCAAAATCTTCGGAGTAACAAAGGGCGCGGTTGAATATATAGCCGGAGAGGGTAACGGGATCGTGATAAAAAACCCCACTATCGCTATTGACAGGTTCAACCCCGTTTTATATCCCAATAAAAACACGGACGGCACAATCCGCCTGATAATGGTGGGAAGCTTCAGTTCAAGAAAAAATCAAAAGTTTACAATTGATGTTTTGAATGAGCTATGCAAAAAAAAGCCCGATTCCGCTTTGACGCTTATCGGGTATCCCCGCAGCTCAAAGGAAACATATCTTGACGAGATGAATCAAAAAATCCGCGATTACGGGCTTGACAAAAACGTGCGTTTTCTTCCGCAGGACGCCGACATTCCGCTTGCAATGTCAGAGTCAACCTTTCTTTTAATGCCTTCACTTCAGGAGGGCTTGCCGAATGTCGCTCTGGAAGCTCAGGCAATGGGACTGCCGTGCTTTGTATCATCTGATGTATCAACCGAGTGCGACTGCGGCCTGTGCCGTTTCCTTGAGCTTGATAAAGGCGCTGCTTTTTGGGCGGAAGCATTGATTGAATACGCCGATAAAAACGGCTTTGATAAAAAATACCCCGATATGAGCGAATGGGATAACAAAAGAATCTCAGAGGATTATCTTGAGTACTGGCGCGGTAATAAGTAAAATAGAGGAAACGCAATTGCTTTTTTCGTTTATTGTTCCTGTATATAATACAAGTAAATACTTAAATGAGTGTATAGAATCGCTCCTTTGCCAAAAAGGCGCCGATTATGAAATCGTACTTATAGACGACGGCTCAACTGACGGCAGCGGTGAAATATGCGACAGTTACGCCAAAAAATATCCCGATACCGTAAGGGCTATCCATAAAGAAAACGAGGGCTTGCTTTTAACGCGCCGCAGGGGCTTTAAAGAGGCTGAGGGCGATTGGTTTATCTGTGTCGATTCAGATGACTGTGCAAGGAAAGATTTGCTTGAAAGCGTCGCAGACGCGGTAAGCCGCCTTCACCCGACATGGTGATGTATAATTTCGAGTATGTTACCGACGATGGGCAAAAGGCAAAATCGAGGCTCAATATTCCGAATGAATCCGTATTTCAAGGGGATAACAAGCTTTTTATATACGAGCAAATGCTTTTGACAAACAATATAAACAGCGTCTGCTTTAAGGCGATAAAACGCAGGATACTTGACATTGACCGCGATTACAGCCAATGCGGTATCAGAAATACCTGTGAGGACGAGATACATGCTCTGCCGCTTTTTACAAACGCGCAAAAGATTGTATTTTTGGATTCTCCTTTGTATTCCTACCGAAAGAGGCAGGACAGCATAACTTCCGTCAGCACCTATGAAAAATGGAAGGCTTCGCTTATTTGCTTTCTCAAAACAGAGGAATATCTCGATAAATGGAAGGTTCCCGATGAACTTAAAAAGCGCTTTTACACCCACAGCATCGAAACTCTCTCAAACTTTTTTCAGCGGGTGTTTTTCAGCAGAGAGCCGGAGCTTGAAAAATCGCGCGCGGAAATTGTACGCTCGGTTTCAGTTAATCCCGCGTTTAGACGGTGCGTTGAAATGTATGACAAATCCTGCGCGTCAACAAAGTATTTAAAATTCCGTATCCCGATAATAATAAAGCTTGTTAAAAAGCAAAAAGTCAGGACGCTGTGATGGTATTACCATATTGAAAAAATTCTTTAAGGGGCAATTCAAGAAGTGTTCTTCAGTATTCTTATTCCCGTTTATAATACAAGTGAATATCTTCCCGAATGCATGGACTCCGTGCTTTCGCAGACCTTTAAGGATTTTGAAGTCGTTTTGATTGACGACGGCTCATCGAAAGAGTGTGCAAAGCTTTGCGATGAATATGAAAAAAGCCGCGCCTGCGTAAGGGTGATCCATAAGCAAAACGAAGGACTGATGATGACGCGCCGCCGCGGCTTTAAGGAAGCAAAGGGAGAATACTTCATCTGCATTGATTCCGACGACAAGCTGCATGACAGCAGAGCGCTGGAAAAAATCCATTCTCTTATTAAAACCTCGGGCTGCGATTTAGTAATCTATAACTATGTTTACGGAGAAGGCGGAGGCAGGGAAGAAACAGTCAGGACTGTTTTCGATTATCAAAGCGGTCATCTGTTCCGCGGCGACAGCAAAAAAGAGGTATATGAAAAGCTGCTGACTACAAACTACATGAATAACATCTGGATAAAATGTCCCTCGCGCGTTATTGTTGACATCGACACCGATTATTCCGAGTGGAAAGACGAGATATGCCGTGCAGAGGATTTGTTCCAGAGCTATCCGATGCTTAACAACGCAAAGTGCATCGGATATATAAAAGACCCGCTGTATTATTACAGATGGGCGCCCGACAGCATTTCAAATAAATATAAATTCGGCTTTTTTTACTCGTTTAAGTGTATATTCAACAGGGAAGAAAGCTATCTGAAAAAATGGAACCTGTCAAAAGAAATAATCGCAAAGGCAAAAAACAGACGGATCGTCAGAATTTCGGAAATAATTTGCCGATGTTATTTTGACTGCAAAAGCAGCGGAAATATAAGCGGCTGGAAAGCCTTTGCTGATAAAATAGGCAAAGATCCGTTTTATATTAATATTCTTGACGGTACTGAAAAAAAGCAGGTCCTGCTCTACTATCGCCTGCTTCATTCTTTAATAATAAAGGGAAGAAAAAGAGCGGCGATAAGGCTTATTGAAACCGTTTCATATCTTTCCGGTAAGCTGAAATAATAATATAACAAGCACGCAAAAGAAAGGAGGCAGGTCTTGTGAACGCAAATGAACAAAAAATAATAGATTTGATTCGAGCCGTTATTCTCGGCACAGATCCGCCTTCCTTTGATAATTGGGAACAAGCGTATAAATACGCCGAAAGGCACGGGCTCCATAACTTTATGGCCGAAATCGCTCCAAAGGTTGAAACCCTGTCGGCTCAGGAACAGGAAAAGATGGCCGATTTGCAGGCAATGTCCGTTTTAAAGGACGCAGTTCAGGAAACCGAGGTAGAGGAACTGATCCGCCTGTTTGACGGGCGCGGAATAGACGCGATAATGCTTAAAGGCTGGTATATCAAGCAGCTTTATCCGCGAAGGGATTTCCGCATAATGGCTGATACCGATATTATTATCGGGGAGCAAAACGAAGCGGATGTTCACGAAATTCTTACAGTGCGCGGCTACAATTGTGTTTCCGCCTCAAATAAGAAGGACGCCGCCTACACGAAAAAACCGTTTCAGATACTTGAGATCCACAAGCAGTTGTTTATGTATGAGGACGAATGGAACGACTGCTTTAACCTGCCGACATCTCCGATGTACATATGGAACAGGCTTGAAACAATAGACGGATATAAGCATATTTACCGAATGGACGACGAGCTGTTTTTTGTGTATATGATAGCTCATATAGCGAAGCACCTGCTCGACGACGGCGGGATCGGCGTAAGGGCGTTCATTGATATCTGGGTGTATTTAAGGTGCAAGCCTGACCTCGATTATATAATCATAAACAGAGATTTGGATATGCTTGGGCTTAAAACGTTTGCCCAAAAAGCAGCAGCGCTGACCGAATACTGGTTTGAAAGCAAGCCCGCTTTGCCTGAGGTCGAGGAGCTGGGACATCATATTTTTGAATGCGGCGTCTACGGCAAAAAGAGCTTTTTTGTTGCAAACAGCGAGGTAATGCGCGACGGCAAAAAGCACGGCAAGCTGGGCTACGCGTATAAGCGCGCGTTTCCGGGAATGAAGTCAATGAAGGTGCGTTATCCAAAACTTGAAAAAAAGCCGTGGCTGTTGCCCGCATATTACTCAAAGCGCCTGTGGTACAGCACAACTCACCGCAAGGCGTCTATCAAAGGAGAGCTTGGCAGCTTCGGCAGCGTTGACTACGATCAGGTTCAGCGCATAAGAGAGCTTTACAAAAAAATAGGTCTGGAGGATAATTACGGATAATATGGAACATATCGAGCTTAAAAACAAATCAATTCTTATAACCGGAGCCGCCGGTTTTATCGGTTCAAATCTTGTGATGAAGCTGATAAAAACAGGCGAGCCCATGAAGCTTGTCGGACTTGACAACATGAACGATTACTATGATGTATCGCTAAAAGAGTACAGACTCTCTGAAATCGAGAGGCTTGTCGCAGAAAACGAGCAGGTCGAGTGGTGGTTTATCAAAGGCGACCTTGCCGATAAGGCGCTTATCGACAGCGCGTTTGAAGACTATAAATTTGATATAGTGGTAAACCTCGCGGCTCAGGCGGGCGTCCGCTATTCGATCGAGAACCCCGACGCGTATATCAACAGCAATTTAATAGGCTTTTACAATATCCTCGAGGCGTGCCGCCACTCATACGACAACGGCGCAAATGGCGTTGAGCACCTTGTTTACGCCTCATCATCTTCGGTGTACGGCGGCAACAAAAAGGTTCCGTTCTCAACCGATGATAAGGTCGACAACCCCGTTTCGCTTTACGCGGCGACAAAAAAGAGCAACGAGCTTTTGGCGCATTCCTACTCAAAGCTCTACAATATCCCCTCAACGGGGCTTCGCTTCTTTACGGTTTACGGCCCCGCGGGTCGTCCCGATATGGCGTACTTCGGCTTTACAAACAAGCTTTTAAAGGGCGAGACGATCAAGATATTCAATTTCGGCAACTGCAAGCGCGACTTCACCTTTGTAGACGATATCGTCGAGGGAGTTATGCGCGTTATGCAGGGTGCGCCCGAGAAAAAGAACGGCGATGACGGTCTGCCTCTGCCGCCGTACGCGGTATATAACATCGGCAACAGCAACCCCGAAAACCTGCTCGACTTCGTAGACATTTTGCAGCAGGAGCTGTTACGAGCCGAGGTTCTGCCCGCCAACTATAATTTTGAGGAGCATAAAGAGCTTGTTTCCATGCAGCCGGGCGACGTGCCCGTAACCTATGCGGATACCTCCGCTCTGGAGCGCGACTACGGCTTTAAGCCATCAACCTCACTGCGCGAGGGTTTGCGCAAATTCGCGGAGTGGTACAAAGTATTTTACAAGGTATAAGGTGAGAATTATGAAAATTGCGGTAGCAGGAACAGGATATGTAGGCCTTTCGATCGCGGTGCTTTTGGCGCAGCACAATACCGTAAAGGCAGTAGACATCATTCCTGAAAAGGTAGAACTAATTAACAACAGAAAATCTCCCATTCAGGACGAGTATATTGAGAAGTATCTGGCTGAGAAGGAGCTCGATTTAGAAGCGACTCTCGACGCGGAGTACGCATATAAGGACGCGGAATTTGTAGTTATCGCCGCTCCCACAAACTACGACAGCAAGAAAAACTACTTTGACACCTCGGCTGTCGAGGCGGTAATAAAGCTTGTGATGCAGTACAACCCAAACGCCGTCATGGTTATCAAGAGCACTATCCCCGTTGGCTATACAAAGTATATACGCGAGCAAACCGGCAGCAAAAACATCATTTTCAGCCCGGAGTTTCTGCGCGAGAGCAAGGCGCTCTACGATAACCTCTATCCGTCAAGAATCATTGTAGGTACGGATATCGACGACGAAAGACTGGTTGAGGCGGCTCACACCTTTGCGGGGCTTTTGCAGCAGGGCGCTATCAAGGAGAACATCGACACGCTCTTTATGGGCTTTACCGAGGCTGAGGCTGTAAAGCTGTTTGCCAACACCTATCTTGCGCTGCGCGTTTCATACTTCAACGAGCTTGATACTTATGCCGAGATGAAGGGGCTTGATACTCAGCAGATCATCAACGGCGTATGCCTTGACCCGCGAATCGGCACCCACTACAACAATCCCTCCTTCGGCTACGGCGGATACTGCCTGCCAAAGGATACCAAGCAGCTCCTTGCAAACTACAGCGACGTTCCTCAGGAAATGATGTCTGCTATCGTGCAGTCAAACCGCACCAGAAAGGACTTTATCGCCGACCGCGTGCTTGAAAAGGCGGGTTACTATGCCGAAAACAGCACCTACAGCGCGGAAAGTGAAAAGGACGTAATTATCGGCGTTTTCCGCCTTACAATGAAATCAAACTCCGACAACTTCCGCCAAAGCTCGATCCAGGGCGTTATGAAGCGCATAAAATCGCGCGGCGCAACGGTAATAGTCTATGAGCCTACCCTTGAAAACGGCACGACCTTCTACGGCTCCAAGGTTGTCAACGATTTGGACGAGTTCAAAAAGAAATCAAACGCAATTATCGCCAACCGCTATGACGCCTGCCTTGACGACGTCGCGGACAAGGTTTATACAAGAGATATTTTTAAGAGAGATTAATCACAATGAAATTCAGTAATACTCAATCATCCCTAAAAAGGACACCGTACTTTGACAGACTAAGGATAATAGCAACAATTGCTGTCGTCACCATACATTGCTGCGGTAAGGACACGTTAGCGGTCGGTTCATTTGACTGGAACGTTATCAATGCATATAACTGCCTTGTTCAGTGGGCGGTACCTGTTTTTGTAATGATAAGCGGCGCTTTGTATCTTGGAAAAGAAATATCATTTAAAAAGTTGTTTGGAAAAAGTATTCTCAGAATCGGTACGGCGTTTTTGTTTTGGTCGGTTTTTTACGCGCTGTGGCGCTGTTTTGTGACGCATGAAAAACACGGCGCAAAAGAAGTCTTGCTGACTATAATAAAAGGAAACTACCATATGTGGTTCCTTTTTATGATTGCGGGATTATATCTTATTGTTCCTATTCTGAATAAAATAGTTGAGAATAAAAAAATCGCGGTTTACTTTGTTATTCTTTCATTTTTATTCTCATTTCTGTTTCCCCAGATGATAAATGTTTTCGGATTGAAATCCACTGTGCTTTCAAATCTGGCAAATGATTTCATTTTAAAGATCCATGTGGAATTGGTTCTGGGTTACTCGGGATACTTTGTTCTCGGTTACTTGATAAATCAAACGCTTATCAGCAAAAAGACGGAATACATAATATACGCGCTGGGTTTGTGCTCAACAGCGGCAACGGTATTCGGAACAGTTTGGCTTTCATCGACCAACCGCCCGGCAAGTATCTTTTCAGACGAGCTTACGGTTAATATTCTGCTGACTTCTGCTGCGGTTTTCGTTTTTGCCAAGCAGCATCTAAACAAACCTGTCAAGAGTGACAGATCTGCTTCCGCTCTGGTATTTGCGTCAAAATGCACGCTGGGCATTTATTTGGTTCACCCTCTGATACTCGACAGCCTGAAAAGATTTGCGGGAATAACTAATCTCACTTTTACTCCTTTGGTGTGCGTCCCTGTGCTTGTGTTATCGGTATATGTATTGTCATTCGCGGTATCAGCGGCTATTAACAAGATTCCGTTTCTCGGAAAATGGATCGTGTGATCTGCCTTGCGTTCAAAAATCATTGTTTTGGCAGACTGTCAAATAATAATAAACTGATACGAATCAAGAAGGTGAAGGATGACAGAATTAAAGCATTGGTTTTTTGTACAGCCTATAATTCGAGTTTGTATTGAAACGGTATTGATGTTCGTACTCTGGACGGCCTTAATGCTTATTCTGCGCGGAAAGGCAAGGCGCATTGCTGCGTGCGTCGGATTTGCGCTCGCTGTTGTGCTCATCATTGCAATGACCGTGTGGGGAAGAAGAAGCGGCTCCAGGTGTGAGCTGAGCCTTATTCCGTTAATTACATTTGTCAGGGCGAAAAGCACGCCCGTGCTTTACCGGTCTATGTTTATGAATGTAATATTGTTTATGCCGTTCGGATTAAGCCTTCCGTTTGCGCTGCCGGAAAAAGTAAAGCTCAAGCCGCTAATCGCAATTATCAGCGGCTTTGTGCTGTCCGTGACTGTTGAAGCAACGCAGTATTTCCGGAAATTCGGCGAATGCGAAACCGACGACGTTATTATGAATACGCTCGGCGTCGCAGTTGGCGTTATGTCATTTGTGATTGTCTGCGCTGTTTTAAAGCGACGCAGGCAAAAAAAGCAGTAATCCGTGTCAGGCGTTATGCCGATATTAAAAAAAGTATAGTAAAGTGATTCTTTTCGGGGGTAAAAAACCTTTAAAATTTAGCTAAAATCGAGATTTTTATGTTTTATGTTGCAGGCTGAATTATTCTGTGATAAAATAGAATTTGGTAAAAATGTAATCTCAAAGTGTGTTGCTAAAGGAGAAGTGCATATGAAAATACCGTTTTCTCCGCCTGATATAGGCAAGGACGAAATCAAACTTGTTACAGAGGTTTTGGAATCGGGCTGGATCACAACAGGCCCCAAAACAAAGGAGCTTGAAAAGAAGATCGGCGAATACTGCCACACAGGCCAGGCTGTATGCCTTTCGTCGCAGACTGCTTGCGCTGAAATGACTTTAAGAGTTTTTCGCGTAGGCCCCGGAGACGAGGTTATCCTGCCCGCTTATACATACACCGCCACGGCGTCAATTGTTTACCACGTCGGCGCGACTCCCGTTATGATTGACTGCAAGCCCGGCTCGTTTGAGATGGACTACGATAAAATGGAGGCTGCAATCAACGAGCGCACCAAGGTGATAATCCCCGTAGACCTTGCGGGCGTTGTGTGCGATTACGACAGGATCTATGAGGCGGTTAGAAGAAAAAGAGATATTTTCCGTCCGAACGGCAAGATCCAGGAGCTTCTCGGAAGAGTTATCGTAATGGCTGACGCTGCTCACGCCTTTGGCGCTCAGTGGCACGGCCAGATGTGCGGAGAAATTGCGGACTTCACCAACTTCAGCTTCCACGCTGTTAAGAATATGACCACTGCCGAGGGCGGCGCGACTGTACACAGACTTCGCTCACGAATCGATGAGGAAAAGATGTACAAGCAGTATATGCTCTGGTCGCTTCACGGTCAGACAAAGGACGCGTTCAGCAAAAACAACGGTGCTTCATGGGAATACGACGTTGTAGATGCCCAGTATAAGTGCAATATGCCCGACGTTTTGGCGGCAATCGGCCTTGCCCAGTTCAACCGCTATGATGAAATGCTCAACAGGCGCCACGCTCTTATCCGCTACTACAATGAGGAATTCAAAAATCTGGACATTCAGGTTCTTAATCACGCTGACGAAGATCACCGCAGCAGCGGTCACCTTTACTTTGTCCGCTTCAACGGCAAGGATTCCGACTTCCGAAACGAATTTTACAACAAAATGGCTGAAAACGGCGTAATGTGCAACGTTCACTTCAAGCCGCTGCCTCTGCTTACAGCCTATAAAAACAAAGGCTTTGACATCGCGGATTTCCCCGAGGCATATAACATGCATAAAAACCAGCTTACGCTTCCGATGAATTCCGTAATCACCGACGCCGAGGCTGAGTATGTTGTTGAAACCTTCAAAAAGGTTTACGATGAACTTCATTGAACATAATACTATTATCAAATAAAACACTTTAACATCTGTTGCGTAAAATTCCGCATAACTGCGTTGTCGTCCTTGCAAGGCGCCAGCCTTGCGGCGTCCTCCGCCTTGTTCTGCAAAATTTTCCGCTAACATCTGTTTTAAAGCGTTTTAATTGAAAATAGTATAAAAAATACGGTCTGTACCATTTGGTGCAGGCCGTTTTTGCTTGGTGCTGTTATCTGTTGTCGACTTTTTCGGGGTAGAGGTCGTGGTGCGCAAGGCGCTCCCAAGCCAGCTTTTCGTATTTTGTGCCCTCTTTTCCGTAGTTGCAGTACGGGTCGATCGATATTCCGCCTCTGGGCAGAAATTTGCCCCAGACCTCAATGTATTTCGGATCCATAAGGCGGATCAAGTCCTTCATAATGATGTTCACGCAGTCCTCGTGAAAGTCGCCGTGATTGCGGAAGCTGAAAAGATAGAGCTTCAGCGACTTGCTTTCAACCATAAGTCTGTTCGGAATATATGAAATGTAAATCGTCGCATAGTCCGGCTGTCCCGTAATGGGGCAGAGGCTTGTAAATTCGGGGCAGTTGAATTTCACGAAATAATCGTTGCCCGGGTGCTTGTTCTCAAAGGTCTCAAGCACATCGGGGTTATAGTCGCAGGAGTAGCTTATTTTTTTGTTGCCCAAAAGGGTAAGGTTTTCATTTTCTCTCATTGTCAATTCCTTTTTATCAGTGGATCTGTTACGCCGTTTGCCTCAAAAGCAGCTGATCTGTCGCGGCAGGTACCGCAAACTCCGCAGGGCTTGTCAAGCCCTGAATAGCAGCTCCAGGTCAGCTCGTACGGTACTTTGAGCGCAAGTCCTCGCTTAACGACCTGAGCCTTGTTCATTCCTATAAACGGAGCGGTAACGCGCAGCTGTTTTCCGCTGCCAAGGTAAATAGCGCTGTTTATGCTGTCGTTAAAATCCTGACTGCAGTCGGGATAAGCGTTGCCCGCGGCGTCGTCACTGTGAGCGCCGTAGAAAATCTCCTCACAGCCGTAAGACAGCGCCACGCTTGCCGCGCAGGAGAGAAAAAGTCCGTTGCGAAACGGTACATATGTAGAAACGGGCGCGCCGTCCGTCTTTTTTAGCTGCTCGCCGTAGCTCTCCAAGGGTATTTCCTTATCCGAGCCTTGAAGAAGTGAGCAGTCGCTGCCCTCAAAAATCTGCGAGAGGTCGAGCGTTTTAAGCTCAACGCCGTAGTGCGCCGCTACCGCCTTGGCGGATTCAAGTTCCTTGCTGTGCTTTTGTCCGTAGCTGACTGAGAGGCACATAACCTCGTCGGCGCCGTATTTTTCCACGGCTATCGCAAGGCAGGTTGACGAATCAACTCCGCCGCTGAATAATACCAATGCTTTCATGTTTCCTCACTTTTCGGCTATAAGCTCCTGCAGGCTCTTGTCGTCGCGGAACCTGCCGCGGTATGTTGTGGTAACGGTGTATGCCGAGGCGTTGCGGATGCCGCGCGCGGTCATGCAGCTGTGGCAGCCCTTTATAACAACGCCGACGTCGTCGGTGCCTGCCGCCTCACTGATGATTTCGCAAATATCATTTCCGAGCCGTTCCTGCAATTGCAGGCGCTTTGCCGCCATATCGCAGATGCGGGCTATTTTGCTAAGTCCCAGAACCCTGCCGTTTGGGATATAGGCTACGTTTACGGTCATGTCGTACATTAGCGCAAGGTGGTGCTCGCAGTAGCTGAACACTGTGATGTCGCGCATAACAACGGTGCTGTCGGTATCGCCGCTGTTTTCGGCGGCAAAGGTCTTGCCGAACATCTGAGCAATGTCGTGGTTTGAGAACGCGGTGCCCTCAAGCACCTCCTCAAGCATCTGAGCGACTCTTGCCGGGGTTTCGCGCAGACCTTCGCGGTCGGGATCCTCTCCAATGGCTTTCAGCAAGCCGTGAACGTGGTATTCAATAGCTTTTGTATCCATATTACACACCTCTTGTAGCGGGGCTCCAAATAAACTTGTGGAGCTGCAATTGCAGCCGCACATCATTCATTTCGTGTTCGATCATATAGTCAACGATCTCCGAAGGGCGGATCTTGCCGAAAACGGGGCTCAAATAAACATGGCAGCGTCCGCACAGCTTGTAATCCTCGATTATCTCTCTCGCACGGTCGAGGTCGTCGATCGTTCCGGCAACGAATTTAACGGTGTCGTGCTCACAAAGCAGCTTAAAATTATCGCGCCTCATCGCGCTTTCCATATTGCTTGACGGCAGTTTGTAGTCCATCGTAAAGGCAGGTCTTGCGCCCTCGCCTATGTAGCTGTCAAGCGGAAGGCTGCCGTTTGTTTCTATCTCAACGCGCAGTCCCATCGAGAGCAGCTTTGTGATAAGCACGTCGATGTCCTCATGCAATAGCGGTTCGCCGCCCGTCAGCGTAACGTTATTAACTCGTTTGCTGTCTACCCAGTCGGCAAGGCTGTCGGCGGAAAACTCGATTCCGACGGCGCCGCGGCTGTTCGCCCATTTTGTGTCGCAGTAAGAGCAGCCCAAATTGCAGCCTTTAAAGCGGATAAACGCCGCTAACTCACCTGCGTGGGCACCCTCTCCGTTAATGCTTACAAAGCGTTCAACAACGGTCAGCATAATTCAGTCCTCCTCATATTCGGCACAGTTTTCGGGTGTTTCATAAACCGCGACCTTCTTTACGGGCAAAAATTCTTTAAGGAAATTATAAAAACGTTCCGCAAAATTCTCGGCGGTAGGGCGGAAGTCCACTTCTTTAAGCGCAAAGCCCTCGCTTTTCAGCGCTTCAACGGTAGAGGGCTTCAGGCTGCCTTTTTCATATATAAGCGTGTGGTCAAAGTCCTTTGCCATTGCGCGAACGGCGCTTTTCAGGTCGGAAAAGTCAATCACCATTCCGCGCTTTTCGCCGTTTTCAATAAGCGAATCGCTGCAAGCGGTTACTTCGATTTTCCAGGTGTGGCCGTGAATGTTGGCGCATTTTCCGTTGTAGCCGCTCAAAAAATGAGCGCTGTCAAACGCCGCCGAGGTTTTAAGAAAATACATAAATTCACCCTTATACATTATATAATATATAATAAAAAAACGCCCGCACCAAAGCGGACGCATTTCGTAATAACGAAAAAAGGCGCAAAACGCGCTTAGCCCGTAGTTTTGTTTAAAGACAGGATGGTGCAAACGAACTGTCTTAGCGTATTTTAGCACATAGTGTAGGATTTGTAAAGAGCAAAGGCGGATTTGCTTCAAAACAGTGATTCATTCGCACTAAAGTTGTAATTGGAAACAGATTTACGGTTTATATTGCGATAATAGAAATATGCGCTTTGCTTTATATATAGTTAACAAAAAATCACTTGCACTTTTTGCAAAATACACAAAAACACGGTAATAACTATATAAATATTGCTGATAAATAATTAAAAAAATTTAATTAAATGTATCTTAAACTATTGAAAAAAAGAAAGATATATGTTAAAATTGATTTCAAAGATAGGCTCGTATGCTTACTTTTTCTTATTTATAAAAGAATGGAGGACAAAAATGAAAAAATCAATCAAGCATCTTTCAAAGTCGACGCTTGCGGTTGTGCTTTCGCTTTGCATGTTAATTTCATGCGTTGCGGTAGGCATAGTTGCGACCGACGCTGCGAAAGTAACAGAGCAGCAGGCGGTCTCCGCCTCTGTTGACAACGACGCTTCTGCAGGCGCGGCGCTTGACGGCGAAACCGCCAAAGCATCGGACGCGGCCTCTGACAGCGACACAGACGAAAACGTCGGTGCGTCGGACGACGGCGCTGTAGGCGCAGCTGTTGACAACGACTCGGCAGTAAGCGCGGCAAATGTATACGCTGTATACGGCAGCTGGGACAACTGGGCAAATAAAACATATTTCAGCGGAACCACAGGATCGGCAACCGCGACTGTTAACCTGGCGGCAAATACCACCTATACATTTAAGTTCTATTCATCTTACTCGGGCAAATCATACGGTGCAAACAACACCTTCAGCGCGACACAGAGTGAGTATTATTTCAACGTAAATCAAGGTAATGCTACGCTGAAGACCTCTGCCGGCGGAACCTATACCTTCACACTTAAGCGTGAAGACCAGGGCGACGGCGCTATTAACGTAGGAATTAAATTCCCGTCACTACACCATTTCAAAAGCTTCAACAACAAACGGCAGCTTTACTGTAAATAAAACAACCGCGACTGCCGGTACAAATATTGAAGTTACTGCTACTCCCAACCGCGGCTATCAGGTAAACACCGTTACCGCAACGGGAGCCACTGTAAACGACCTGGGCAACAACAAATATTCATTTAAAATGCCCTCGCAGGCTGTTACGGTTACCGTTACGTTCAAAACGGCAACCTCGCGCACACTTACCGCGCGGGTAACTTCAGGAACAGGTACAGTTACACTTACCTTGTCGGCCGGCGGCACTGTTTACTCGGCTGTAACTACCTCGGGCACGACCCAGTCAAGCATTACTGCGTATGACGGTGAAACCCTTAC
>ONCY01000062.1 GCA_900316435.1 uncultured Eubacteriales bacterium
GGTTTTTGCCGCCGGTCAGTATTGCCCGTTTTCTTATTAAGGTTTGAAAGGAAAAACCATGGATATAAATGAAATCAAAACATTGACGCTTCCCGTTTTACCGTTGCGGGGAATGGTTGTTTTTCCAAAATCGGTTATACACTTTGACGTCGGCAGAAAACAAAGCATAACCGCAATTAACAGGGCTATGAAAGATGATCAGCTAATATTTTTGACCGCTCAGAAAGACCCTGTTGTAAACGACCCAAAGCATATAGATTTATACAGCATCGGAGTTGTCGCAAAAATAATTCAGGTGCTCAAGCAGCCTGATGATGTTACGCGAGTGGTGCTTGAAGGCAAGTACCGAGCCAAGCTTGTATCTCCTGTATTCGACAGCAAACTGATGGTTGCAGAGCTGATGCCGCTTTCCGAGAAAATAATGCCGATTACCGCTGCGGACGCGGCAATGATCCGTTCTGTTAAGAATCAATTTGAAAAGTATCTTGACGTCACGGCAAAAATGCCGCCCGATATAATTTTTAAGGTCGCTTTGTGTAAATATCCGGGGGAGCTTGCTGATTACATAGCTTCAACGATGTATCTTGACTATCAGACAAAGCAGAGTATCCTTGAAATACTCGATCCGGCAGAGCGTTTGGATACGGTTCTTGATGTGCTGATCGATGAAACCTACATAACACAGCTTGAACGGGAAATCGAGATAAAAGCGAAAAGCAGGATCGACGAGAATCAACAGATTTATTTTCTTCGCGAGCAGAAGCGGGCAATTGAGGAACAGCTCGGTGAGGAGGACGACCCTTCAGCAGACGCTGAGGACTACGCCGATCAGATTGAAAAGCTCCATTTAGAACAGAAAACCGAGGAAGTTCTTTTAAAAGAATGCCGCAAGTTAATGAAAATGCCTTATGGCAGTCAGGAAGCTTCAGTAATTCGCACTTATCTTGACACGGTTCTCGATTTGCCATGGCATAAATCTACCGAGGATAAAATTGTTCTGTCGAAAATTCGCAAAGAGCTCGATAAAACCCACTACGGACTTGAAAAAATCAAGGACAGGATAATCGAGCAGCTTGCTGTACGAAAGCTCAGCGATAAGCAAAAGGGACAGGTTATCTGTTTTGTAGGCCCTCCGGGCGTCGGAAAAACCTCTATTGCTCAGTCTATAGCAAAGGCAATAGGCAGAAACAGCCAGAGAATAGCTCTTGGCGGCGTTAAGGATGAGGCTGAAATACGCGGTCACCGAAGGACTTATATAGGTTCAATCCCGGGCAGAATAATGACGGCTGTACAGAACGCCGGCTCTAACAACCCATTGCTTATTCTCGATGAAATTGACAAGCTTGCAAGCGACTATAAAGGAGATCCCACATCTGCTCTCCTTGAGGTTCTTGATATAGAGCAAAACAATAAATTCGTAGACCATTACATTGATGTTCCCTTTGACTTATCAAACGTAATGTTTATCACAACCGCAAATGATATGTCAATGATTCCTGCTCCTCTGCTCGACAGAATGGAAATCATTGAGATAAACAGCTATACAAGAGAAGAAAAGTTTCACATTGCTAAAAAGCATTTGATCCCCAAACAGCTTGATTTGTGCGGATTTTCTTCAAAGGAATTAAAGTTTACGCAAAAGGCTATTTATTCACTGATAGATTTCTATACGCGAGAATCCGGCGTTCGTACTCTTGAACGCGAAATAGCCTCGTTGATGAGAAAATGCGCTGTTAAAAAGCTTGACGGCGAAGCAGACGTCTTTAAGATTGACGAAAAAATGATAGAAGAACTTCTCGGCAAAAAGAAGTATCTTCCCGATTCTTTATCAAAGAAGGATGAAATCGGAGTAGTCAACGGCCTTGCATGGACATCTGTAGGCGGTGAGCTGCTTCCGATTGAGGTTGCCATAATGGAAGGCACAGGCAAAATCGTGCTGACAGGCTCATTGGGCGATGTTATGCAGGAATCCGCAAAGGCGGCAATTACCTGCATTCGCAGCCACGCTGAGGCGCTTGGCGTTGAATCTGATTTTTACAAAACAAAGGATATTCACATTCACGCTCCCGAGGGCGCTGTTCCAAAGGACGGTCCTTCGGCAGGTATTACCATGGCAACAGCTATTTACTCCGCACTGTCGTCAAAGCCTGTCCGTCACGATGTGGCTATGACAGGGGAGATTACTCTCAGAGGCAAAGTACTTCCGATAGGCGGCTTGAAAGAAAAAAGTATGGCGGCTTACAAAAATGGAATCGACACCGTATTTATTCCAAAGCAGAACGAACGCGACATCAGCGAATTTGACGACGCGGTAAAAGAAAAAATCAACTTTATTGCTGTTGAAAATTTTACCGAAGTTATCAAAAGCGCGACCGTTTAAGAGGTGCCTATGAATTTTAATGAAGTTTCTTTTGAGTTTGCTGCGGGAACCGTAAATCAGCTTCCCGAGTCCACTTTGCCTGAGATCGTTTTTTCAGGGCATTCCAATGTCGGCAAATCGTCGCTGATAAACAAGCTGGTTCAGCGTAAAGCATTGGCACGAGTCAGCGCTCAGCCGGGTAAAACCGCAACAATAAATTTCTATCGTCTAAGCGAGTTTAGGCTTGTGGATCTTCCGGGCTACGGATACGCAAAAGTTTCCAAAGCTGAAAAACAGCGCTGGGCAAGCTTGATTGAGGGATATCTTTCATCACAGCGCAATATTAAGCTTATTGTGCAGATCATCGATATCCGCCACAAGCCCACAAAAGACGATTATGATATGCTGTCGTTTCTGTACAGCAGCAACGCGCCCTTTGTAATTGTGCTTACCAAAAAAGACAAGCTGAAAAAATCCGCATACGATAAGCGTATTGACGAGGTTCTTGATGAGCTTCAGGATTACGAGGGCGTTCAGTTGATTCCGTTTTCCGCTGTTGACGGAAGCGGAGTTGACGATATTAAAGAGGTTATTGAGGAATATATAAACGAGGAGGAATAACAGTGGAAAAGAAGCCGTTTCTTACGCTTGAACAGGCAAAGGGCATTATCAATGACGTTCCTACGCCGTTCCACGTATATGACGAAAAGGGAATAAGAGAAAACGCACGCGCACTTTACAAGGCATTTAGCTGGAATAAAGGCTATAAGGAGTACTTTGCGGTAAAGGCTACTCCCAACCCCTATATTATGAAGGTTTTGCAGGAAGAGGGCTGCGGCATGGACTGCTCGTCCTTGACCGAGCTAATGTTATGCGAATCCTGCGGTATTACAGGCAGAAATATTATGTTCAGCTCTAACGTAACTCCGGTTGAGGACATGAAAAAAGCATATGAGCTCGGAGCGAATATAAACCTTGACGACTACACTCATGTTGAGTTTATCAAAAAGGTTTGCGGCGTTCCCAAGACAATTTGCTGCCGCTACAATCCGGGCGGTATTTTTAAGCTGGGCGACAGCAAGGAAAAAATCCAGGTTATGGATAATCCGGGCGATGCAAAATACGGCATGTCAGAGGAACAGATGACAAAGGCTTTTCTTGAACTGAAAGCCGCGGGAGCCGAAGAATTCGGTATCCATGCATTCCTCGCGTCAAATACGGTTTCAAACGATTATTACCCCGAGCTTGCTTCCATTCTGTTTAAGCTGGCTGTAAGACTACATGAAAAAACAGGCGTACATATTAAGTTTCGGTGTTGATTATAAGCCTGAGGACATGAAGAATGATATTGCGATAATCGGCGAGGGAGTTCACAAAAAGTTTGATGAGATCCTTGTCCCCGCAGGTATGGGCGATGTAGAGATCTACACAGAGCTTGGCAGGTACATGCTCGCGCCTTACGGTGCGCTTGTAGCAACCGCTATTCACGAAAAGCATATCTACAAGGAATATATCGGACTTGACGCGTGCGCCGCTAACCTTATGCGCCCCGCAATGTACGGTTCATATCATCACGTTACGGTTCTTGGCAAGGAAAATGAACCCTGCGACCATAAGTATGATATAACAGGCGGTCTTTGCGAAAACAATGACAAATTCGCGATTGACCGTATGCTGCCGAAAATTGATTTAGGCGATATTGTTTATATTCATGACACGGGAGCGCACGGCTTTTCAATGGGATATAACTATAACGGAAAGCTCAGAAGCGCCGAAGTGCTGCTGTGTGAGGACGGCTCACACAAGCTTATCCGTAGAGCTGAAACACCGAAGGACTACTTTGCCACGTTTGATTTCTCGGAATTTGATTTAGCATAATTTTTTACCTCTTACAGGTCATGCAGACAGGTAAGAGGTATTTTTTATAGAAAAGCATTCATTATATGTGATACAACCGTGCAGAGTATTATTCCGCTGACGGTTGGTATTGCCATAGCAAGTAATGTCCATTTCAGACTTCCTGTTTCTTTTTTTATTGTGAGGCAGGTTGTGGAACACGGAAAGTGCATTACCGTCATTATTATCATACACACAGCCGTTGTTGCTGTCCAGCCGTTCTGACTTAAAACTGAAAGCAACTGATCATATCCACTGTAATCAGTCATAATCCCGCTTGCCGTATATGACATCAAAATAATCGGAATTACTGTTTCATTAGCAGAAAAACCAAGAAAAAACGCCATTATTATTACTCCGTCAAGTCCCAAAAACTTTCCGAACGGATCAAGAAAATCGGTGCAGTATTTCAGCAGTGAAGCGTCACCTACATATACATTAGCACACAGCCAAATCACGGCACCTGCGGGAGCCGCTACTATTGCGGCTCTGCCTAAAACAAATACTGTCCTGTCAAGGAATGAGCGTCCGACTGTTTTCAATACCTGAGGCTTTCGGTACGGAGGAAGTTCAAGTATAAACCCTGACGCTTCGCCTTTAACCAATGTGAGGGAAAGGAGCTTTGAAATTAACAGGCTAATCAGTACACAGAGCACCAGTATCATTACCAAAAGCAACGCAACCTTTAAAGAGGCAGCAATACCGAATGCTTCACCTGCAAAATACATCATTAATAGAGCAATCAAAATAGGCAGTCGGCCGTTGCACGGCATAAAGTTGTTCGTCAGTACTGAAATAATCCGCTCACGCTTTGTTTCAATTATTCTGCAGCCTGTCACGCCGCAGGCGTTGCAGCCGATTCCCATCATCATACATAGGCTCTGCTTACCGTGAGCGCCGCATTTAGCGAAAAAACGGTCAAGATTAAACGCAATCCGCGGCAGATAACCCGCGTCTTCAATCAACGAAAACAGCGGAAAGAAAATAGCCATAGGCGGCAACATAACAGCGACAACCCAGCTGAGAGTTGTATATACTCCGTCAATCAGTATTCCCGAAACAAATGATGGCAAATTAATAATTTCTGCTAAATTATTCAGCCAATCCTTTATTATTTCAAATAATGAGCTTAGCCATTCGCTCGGATAATTTGCGCCTATAGCAGTAATCCAAAACAGAACCGCGCACAATAACAGCATAATCGGTATTCCTGTTGATTTTGAGGTTAGTATTCTATCAAGCTTTTCGGTCTGTTTTTGAACATTGTTAACTCCTGAACATGACACACATTCTTCAAAAACTTGCTTAACTATCTTTGAATCGTCCTCTAATGGGCTGTATTTTTTTATAATCTCTGTCTTAGTACAACAATTGTAATCTGCGCTGCAAACACGCTCACAGGCGGATTTAAGCTCATTTAAGCCGCGTTTTTTTGTTGCTGTGCTCACAACGACCGGAACACCGAGTAATTCGGACAGCTTTTCATGTTTGATTGAAAGTCCGCTTTTTTTAGCTTCATCAAAAAGGTTCAAGCAGATAACCGCTTTGTCATAGAGAGAGAGCACCTGCAAAGCAAGCTTTAAATTTCGCTTTAATGCGCATGAATCAAGCACAATAACAACGCAATCATAATCGCCCTTAACCAGACTGTCACGCGTGACTGTCTCCTCACGTGAAAAAGACGATATGGAATAGGTACCGGGTAAATCAGTAATATTATAGTGGTTGTTATTATAGTTATAATAGCCCGTGCAATGTTCTACGGTTTTGCCTGTCCAGTTTCCGGTATGCTGTTTAAGTCCTGTAAGCGCATTGAATATGGTGCTTTTCCCGACGTTTGGATTACCTGCTAAAGCGATATTATACTCCTTCATCTGTTCCTCCGCTTTTCTCACACAAAGACACAAATACGTTTGCGCAGTCGCTTCTTCTCAGCGCAATTGTAATACCATTAATACGATAAGCTGTCGGGTCTGAAAACGGACTATTGAACAAACAGCATATTTCTTCGCCTATATAAATGCCCATATCTTTCATTCGTTTAGATGCAGAGCTGCCTGATTCAATAGCTTTTATTATAGCTTTGTCTTTAGGTTTCATATCACAAAGGCGCAGGTTTTTCATCTGATCATCTCCAAATTCTCAATACCATTCTATGAAAGCGCAGTATAAATGTTAATAACCTTGCTTTTCAAAGCTTGTTATGATATAATTATCAGGATTGGTCAGGTGATTAGAATGGAAAAATCAAATAATCTTCGCAGCAGCGTCTATCTGTCAATAACGGCAATTATCTGGGGCATCGCGTTTGTTTTTCAGTCGATGGGAAATGACAGCATGGGAGCGTTTACTTTTACCGCCTCGCGCTATTTTTTAGGCTTTTTGTTTTTGCTCCCGATTTTGCTTATAAAATATTATCATCCGCGATTTCTTGCTGACAGTGACGAAATACCGCTGAAAAAGATTCCGAAGCGCTTTACCGTTGTAGGAGGAGTTCTTTGCGGTCTGGCTCTCGGAACCGCGACTATTTTTCAGCAATACGGTTTAAAAAACACATCAGTCGGCAAGGCCGGCTTTATTACAACTTTATATATTATCCTTACACCTATTCTTGGTCTTTTATTGGGACGTAAATGCCGTTTTACGGTTTGGATAGGCGCTTTTGCCGCTATTTTAGGAATGTATCTGCTGTGCGTTAAAGACGGGTTTTATATTGAATCGGGTGATTTGCTTGTTTTTATCTGTGCTATTTTCTTTTCGGTTCATATAATGATTATCGACAGCTTTGCTCCTAAAACAAACGGTGTGCTGCTTTCCTGCATTCAGTTTTTGATAAGCTCCGTTTTTTGCGGCGTTATTGCTTTTATTGTTGAGCAACCTTCTTTTGAGCAGCTTCAAAACGCGTTGATTCCTATTCTTTATACGGGAATAATGTCCAGCGGAGTTGCTTATACCATGCAAATCCTCGGTCAGCGCAATTTCAATCCTACTGTAGCAGCTATGATTATGAGCTTTGAGTCAGTAATATCGGCAGTTGCAGGCTATTTTGCCTGGAAATGGAATTTCCTGACACAAGACCAAAGCCTTAATCTATTACAGATTATAGGCTGCGTTATTGTGTTTGGCGCTGTTATTTTTGTTCAGCTTCCTATTGGAAAAATCAAGCGGCACGGTGATTGACGAACCGTGCCGTTTATGGTATAATTATTTCGGATTAAAACTTAATATAGCTTTCGCGTTCTGCTCTGTTTGAGCAGGTAATAGGGAATGCGGTCAGAATCCGCAGCAACTGTCATTACCGTGTATTCCGTTTGGAATGAGTCGGGCTACTTCCGCGTTGGCTTGGATCTGTATTCTTGGACAAGAAGAAGCACAGCCAAAACAAACCGCAATTTTGCTTGCGGTTTTGATGTTGTGCTTTTCTTTATAGAAAAGCATTTTTTATTTGGAGGAATTTTTATGAAAAAACTGTTATCAATCATTTTGGCGGTAACTGTATTTGCGGCGGCGTTTGGCGTTATAAGCGTCAGCGCTGAAGAAAACGATAAGACCGTCAGCGTAATAGTTGTAAACAACACCTACTCAAAAGAAAACGGAGCGCCTTGGAGCGGAGTGCTGTTTAACGCAACGGTTACGCTTGGTGAAGATGATTCAATGGAAAGTGTAATTGAGCGCGCTGTATCAGAGAACGATTATTCATTTACTGTATCGGATTACGGCTATATTTCGGAGATAAACGGTTTAACCGAATATGCTTATAACGGCAGCGGCGGCTGGATGGCTACCCTTAACAATTGGTTTACCGCAGACGGAACAGGCGCTTATACCGTAGCTAACGGCGGTTTGCAGTCAGGCGACGAGATTGTTATGATGTACACCTGCGCGTGGGGCGCCGATGTAGGCAGCCTTTATGGTGATTTTAACACCACACTCTCTGTTGATGAATTCGGGTTCAGAGGTTCATATATCTCAGAGGCAACAACGCAGGAGTTCTTTGTTCCTGAGATTTTAGATTACACTATCGAAATCAATGCGTCTGAGGATGTAATATCGTTTTTGGCGGTTCCTACAAACAAAAACTATCAGGCAAGAGTATATAAAAACGAGTATCAGCCTGATGTAAACGGAGCCGAATACCGCGGCGGAAAGAACGTTCCTGTTAAAGACGGTGATGTTATCTACATCGGAGTAGGAAACCCTTCGTGGCCCACGATGAACAGCTGGGCAGGCACTGCCGAGGAAACCGTGTACACCTTTAAGATAAAATATGTTCCGCTTTTGGGCGACCTCAACGGAAACGGAAAGCTTGATATTGACGACGTCACAATCTTGCAGCGCAGCTTTGCCGAGTTTGAGGAATTAAGTGAAAAGCAGAAGGAGATTGCCGATATTAACGGCGATAAGGCTGTAGATATTCTGGACGCAACAGCTATTCAGCGTGTTATTGCTGAATTTGACGCATAAGACAGGAGTGGAAAGCGTGCGTATAAAAATAAGAAAGATTATTTCATCAGTAATAGTATTTGTGCTTGTAATATGCGCGCTTCCCGCATCGGCTTTATCTGCGGATATTAAAAGCAAATATTTCGAAACGGAAAAGTATTTAAGTGATAGCCTTTCGCCTCAGGTTGGTTCAATCGGCGGAGAATGGGCTGTAATAGGACTGGCAAGAAGCGGAAAACTGAATGATGAGCAAAAGCAGACTTATTACGAAGCGGTAAAAAGTTATGTTGAAGCAAACGGCTCAGCTAAACTGAACAATAGAAAATCAAGCGATAATTCCAGAGTGGTCTTAGCGCTTTCGGCAATAGGTAAAAACGCCGAAAATATCGGCGGCTATAATCTTGTTGAGCCGCTCACCGACTTTGATTACGTTAAAAAGCAGGGTATTAACGGTGTTATCTGGGCGTTGATTGCGCTTGATTCCTGCTGTTATCATACGTCAAACAGTATTCGTGACGACTTAATAGGAGAGATTTGCGGAAGTCAGCACCCTGACGGAAGCTGGGGACTTGACGAAACGGCAGATCCTGACGTTACCGGGATGGCTGTTCAGGCTATTGCTCCTTACAGGCAATATGATGACAAAATCCAAAATGCTGTTGACAATGCTTTTGCTTGGATTCATAATCTGAATAATATAGATTCTCTCAGCCCCGAAAGCTGTGCGCAGCTTATTGTGGCGGCAGCCTATAACGGTATTATTCCCGATGTTGATGAAAGGTTTTTGTGTATAATAGATTGCTTAATTCGCTATTCGGTTGAAAACGGTTTTTCTCACACCCTTAACGGAGAATACAATCAAATGGCAACCGAGCAGGCGTTTTACGCTCTTACGGCATGTGAGCGCGTTTCAAGAGGGCAAGCTGCTTTATATGATATGACAGATATTTCAAATTTTGAGGTGCTCGATTTTGACAATGACGGTATTGAGAGTATTAACGACGTAGCAATTATTCAAAGATATGTAGCCGAGTTTGCCGTTGATTTTTCAACAGTTCAAAAAAAGAGCGCTGATATCAATAAAAACGGTAGAATTGATATCGGCGATGTTACAATGTATCAGCAGCGGCTGGCACAATAAGAAAGCTTATGAAGAATTTTATAAAAAGATATATATGGGTTATTGCGGGAGTTATAATAGCAGCTGCTGTTCTTGTATTTGCTTTTTTAAGCGGAGGCAATGTTGAGGAGGCAAAAAAAGCGGCTTCCTCAGCGTCATCAGTTGATTCGGTTTCGGTAAGCGAAACAACCAGTATCTATCAAACTTCTGCAGCGGCTGAAACTACTGAGTCAACGGTCGCCATATCAGCGGCTGAAACAACACAGGCTTTAACTTCAACAAATCCGAACACAAGCATATCCACTGAACCAGCAACGACTTCTGTACCAAAAACCACCTCGGCAGAAAAGCCTGCAAGTCCGAAAAAAACAACTGAGCCGAATACAAAGCCTGCAAATACAACAAAGCCTCAGCAAACAAAGCCAACAGAAGCCGTCAAACGCTGTACGATCTCCATTTCCTGCGCAACTCTACTTAATAACATGGGCAAGCTTGATGAAGATGACCGCGAGCTTGTTCCGTCTGACGGCTGGATCCTTTCACCCGTTACCGTTAATTATGAGGATGATGACAGCGTTTTTGATCTACTGAAGCGCGAGTGCAAGGCGCGTGGTATTCATATGGAATTTAGTACTGCGCCCATCTACAATACGGCATATATCGAAGGAATAGGAAATCTATTTGAGTTTTCGGCAGGGTCAAATTCAGGATGGATGTACCGCGTGAACGGTAAATTTCCAAACTACGGCTGTTCGCTCTATGATGTAAAAAGCGGTGACGTAATAGAGTGGCTGTATACCTGTGATCTGGGGCATGATATCGGCGGCTCAAACTATAGCAATTAGAATTGATATGAAAGATACTTTTTCAAAAATGCACCCCATAACTAATATTGTGTTTTTTTCGGCGGTGATCATATTCTCAATGTTTTATATGCATCCTGTTTGCCTGGCGATTTCATTGCTTTGCGCTTTCGCAAACGCGGTTGCCGTAAGCGGAAAGATAGCAGCTTTTTTCGGTTTGAAGTTTCTGCTTCCGACAGCCTTGATGTTAATAATTATTAATCCGCTGTTTAACCACAGAGGCAAAACAATTATTTGCTATTTACCGTGGGATAATCCGCTTACTCTCGAGTCAATTATTTATGGTTTTGCCACAGCGGCGCTTGTGTGCGCGGTGGCGCTGTGGTTTCATACATTTAACAAAGTGATGACTTCCGATAAACTGATTTATCTTTTCGGCAGGATCGCGCCCGCTCTCGGGTTGGTGCTTTCTATGGCGCTCCGTTTTATTCCGCGCTTTACGGCGCAGTTTAAACTTACTAAACAGTGTCAAAAGCAAATCACGTATTGCGGCAAAAAATCGCTTATAGGCCGAATTAAAGCGATTGCAAGGGTGTTTTCAATAATGGTAAGCTGGTCTATGGAAAACGCCATGGATACTTCCGATTCCATGAAGGGAAGAGGATACGGTCTAAAGGGGAGAAGTGCGTATTCACGTTTTCGCTTTACCCGTGATGATGCGGTTGTTCTTGCAATTATGCTTTCAGGAGTTATCGGTTTGATTATGCTTATTATATTCGGAGGTGTAAAATACAGATATTTCCCGTCATTCAAGGGGAATTTCAGTGATGCTCCAAGCGTGTTGTTTTATTGTATTTACGCTGTTTTATGCCTGATGCCTATAGCAGTAAACGGAAGGGAGGGCTTGCGCTGGAAGCGGTTACGGTCAAGAATCTAAGCTTTAGATATCCCGAAGCTGAATCCGATGTGCTAAATGACATCAGTTTCTCCATAAAGCAGGGTGAGTTTGTCACGCTCTGCGGAATATCGGGAAGCGGTAAAAGCACTCTGCTCAGACAAATAAAGCCGGCCCTTGCTCCTCACGGCGTTAAGAAAGGTACTATCAAGTTTAATAATACAGAATTATCACAGATTTCGTTTCGTGAACAAAGTGAAAAAATCGGTTTTGTGCAGCAGTCGCCCGACCAACAGATTGTCACCGACAAGGTTTGGCACGAGCTTGCTTTCGGGCTTGAAAGCTTAGGCTTGCCGAATAATGTCATCAACCGCCGTGTAGCCGAAACAGCCACGTTTTTTGGGCTGCAATCGGTTTTTGATTGCGAGGTTTCTCAGCTTTCGGGCGGACAAAAGCAGCTTTTAAACCTTGCCTCGGTAATGGCGATGCAACCTGAATTGCTTTTGCTTGACGAGCCGACATCTCAGCTTGACCCGATAGCCGCAAATGAGTTCTTGTCCTGCTTAAAAAAGGTTAACCGAGAGCTTGGCACTACGGTTATAATTACAGAGCACAGACTTGACGATATTATTCCAATAAGCGATCGGGTACTTGTTCTTGAAAACGGATGCCTGATCTCTGACGATACGCCCCAAAAGACCGGAAATAATCTAAAAAAAGCCGGCAGCGCATGCTTTTTATCACTTCCTGCTCCGATGCGCATTTGGGATGCTGTATCGGGAGGGGAGAGCGAGTGTCCGATTACGATATCTCAAGGCAAACAGTGGCTTGATGATTATTCTGTAAAGCATGAGCTGCGATTGCTCGATGATGAAATTATCCCGCCCTGTAAAAGGATAGCAATTCAGCTTAAAAACGTATGGTTCAGATATGAAAAATCCTCACCCGATATTATCAGTGGATTAAATCTTGATGTTAAATACGGTGAGTTTTTATGTGTTATTGGAGGAAACGGAACAGGTAAAAGCACACTGCTTTCGCTGATAAACGGGAACAATAAACCTTATCGCGGCAATGTTAATTCTGATAAAGAATTATGCTTAACGCTTCCTCAAAACCCGCAAACTCTTTTAAACGGAAAAACAGTTTTAGAAACCTTAAACGAGGTGTTTGAGGGTACAAAACTTTCAAAAGCGGAGAGGGAAGAAAGGCTTAAAAAAGCAGTGAGTATATGCGGACTTGAAAAACTGCTTTTGCGTCATCCGTTTGATTTATCCGGCGGAGAAATGCAAAAAACAGCGCTTGCAAAGCTCCTATTGCTGAAACCTAAAATCCTACTGCTCGATGAGCCGACAAAAGGACTTGACTCGGCTTTTAAAGAAGTGTTTGCAAAAATCATACAAAGGCTTACCGCTGCCGGAACAGCGGTTGTAATGGTAAGCCATGACCTGGAATTCTGCGCCAAAAACGCTCATCGCTGCGCGCTGATGTTTAACGGAGAAATAGTTGCAAATGATACTCCGCGAAATTTTTTTAGCAGTAACAGCTTTTATGTTACTGCCGCGTCGCGTATGTCTCGCGGAATCATAAAAGGAGCTGTTACCGCGGAGGATGTAATTTACTGTTGCACAGGCAAACGACGATGACAATACTAATTTACCGCATGTTGACTTGCCGGAAATAAAAAAAGCAAAACAAAAAAAGCAGCGACCAATTTGGAAAAAGCTGCTCGGAATCGGCGGCGCCCTGCTTTTGATATTTGGAATTCTTGAAAACTTAAATTTGCTTTCTTTTTTATCCTCGGATTCTCTTTCTCTCTGGGTTAATTTCAGTTTTATTGCCGTGCCTGTTATTATGCTAATGATTTCTATCGGCTCATTATCTGAAAAATCTAAAGAAACATTTAAAAAAAAGAAGCTCTCAAAGAGGACAATTACAGCGGCAATAATGATTTTGCTGCTGATACCCCTTACGATTTATATAGGCAACGTATATCTTTACGATCAAAAGTATCTGTT
>ONCY01000018.1 GCA_900316435.1 uncultured Eubacteriales bacterium
CCCTGAAGCGGAACCACTCGTCTTTAAACCAGATTTGCCCCCATGACTCGGCGGTCTGGATAAAATATGTGTCGTCTCCCGACAACGCGGGAGTAAACGTCTGCATAGCGGTTTCGCTCCAGCCCTTTGCGTAGAGCGAAATTGCCGAAATATTCTCGTTGCCCTTATACTTTTCAACGGCTCTGCGCGCATATGAGAACATTGCCGGAGATACCATCAGGTCGTCCTCTAAAATGATAACGGCGTCGTAATCATTTACTAAATCTCCGCATTTAAGCACATGCTTCTTAAGCCCTAAATTTGACGGGTGTCTTATAATTTTCTTTTCGCCGTGCTTCCAGTCAAAGGCGTCTGCAACCTCAAAGGCGCTGTTGCTTCCGCTGTAGTCAATGCTGATGATCAGAGGAACCGAACTGCCTTCGTAATCCGCTTTATTCAAATCATTCAGCAGATTTGACAGCGCCTCGGGTCTGTTGTACGCCACAATCACGATCGCGATATTTGCATAATTACTCAAGCCGTTTCCTCCCTTCTGAGTATCAGTTAATCAGCCTTCTAAAACAGAGGAGTAAATCTCCCTCATTTTTTTATCAACAACAGTCAGTGAAAAGTTCTTTATTTTGTTGTCGCTGTAACGGGCATATTCCACTCGGAGCTGCTCGTTATCAATAAGAGTTTTTATGCCGTTTGCATAGTCGTCAGCGGAATTTACCTCGCAGAGGATACCGCCTTTTCCGTCGTCAATCAAATCGACGTTGCCCCTTATTTTTGAGCAGATAACGGGAACGCCGCCAGCCATAGCCTCCATAAGCGAAACCGACAGCCCCTCTCTTATTGAGGGGAATACAAATATGTCTGCGCATTTAAGCAGTTCGGGAATATCGGGACGCTGCCCGACCAAAAAGACCTGTTTTTGAAGCCCAAGCGCGCTGATAAGGCTTTGCAGCGTTTCTTTTATGGGACCTACGCCCGCTATTATATATTTTATCTTTTTATTGTTAAGCTTTGAAAGCGCGTTTATTACTATACAATGGTTTTTGTTGTCGTTAAGCTCGCCTACCGAAAGCAAAAATATTTGATCGTCCTTTATTCCCAGCTCGGCGCGTTTCTCGGCGCGGTTTACGCTTGCGCCGCTGAACTTATCATAATCAACTCCGATACCGGGGACGTAATAGTTTTTTTTTGCCTTCATTTTTGCCTTTACTGTTTCGTAATCCTCAAGATTAATGGTTATCATTGCGTCGGCGTAACGCGACAAAAGCTTTTCGACGGGATAAAAAAGCATCCAGTCCTTTTTAGGCGCGCCGTTATAAAACTGAAGTCCGTGAACGGTATAAATCAGCTTTAACCCGCTTTTCCTGAACTTTTTTGCAGCCAATCTTCCGATAACGCCGCCTACAGGGGTGTGACAATGCACAAGGCTGATTTCATTTTCGGCAATAATGTTTTGGATCTGCTTTTTTGCCTTAAAATTTGACTTGCTGAAAGGAGAGCGCTCAAAATCTATATGGTGAGCTATTATATTGCGCTCCTTAAAAATTCTCTCAAAATCCAAAAACGCGTACTGGCTGTAATGCATGTTTGTTGCGACATGTACAGTATAGCCCATTTGCTGAAGAATGGAAATATTATTTAATTCAAAAGACCTTATAAATGCTCCTATGGTAGCAATAACCAGAGCGTTCTTTTTCAAATTTACCACTCCATATTTCTAATTACGGATGTCGGTCAGCTAGTTAATTATGCGTGCATGGGCTTTCTTTCCTCCTCGGGCGGAGGCGTCATATAGTCCCCGTAAAGCACGGAAAGATAGCTGTCATACCCGCTTGTGATAGTAAACTCGGTATCCTCAAAAGCATGCAGTTCGAGTTTTTTCATCATGTTTCCATCATAGTTTATCGACAATTCGCTGAATAAACCGTTGAAGCAGGATACAAATCCCGACGTGCTGTTTTTGCCGATTTGGGATGCCTTTGTGTACATTTTGAATTTTGTTTCGGCTGAAAACGGCTTTCCGAGAAAATGGGTTAATCTGAGCCGCATTCTGTTTATAAATGAATATTTTTCAATGTTCCTGTATTTTCTCATTGTGCCCTGAAGGAACTTAATAAAAAAGACCTTGAGCTTTTGTTTCGGTTTTAATTTCGGGACCTTATCTATTACAAAGATGTCGAGTGTGGCTCCCGTAAGGCTTCCGTCAAAATCCTCTTCCCTTTGGATTCGGTATATCCAGAGCATACGCGAAACAACATAGCCATTTATCTTATCGCTCGTATCGCAGACAGATAGAAACTTATTGAAATTCTCTCTGTCCATCATTATATCGATGTCGTCATCCCACGGGATAAAACCGTTTTCCCTTACCGCGCCTAAAAGGCTTCCTCCGCTGAGACTGTATTTTATTCCGTTGTCTGTAAAGAAGCGGTGCACGTCCTTCATCATCTTTAGCAAAATCTGCTGAAATTCAAGCGCGCCGTACTTGTTTTCCGAATCCATTTATTTCACCATTGACTACTTTTTAAAATACAATCCGTCGGGATTGCGAAAATAGATATACTTCATTCCGAGCTTTTCGGGAGCGATAAAATCCTTGGAGATATTGTCGCCGATATATATCATTTGCTCAAACGGCAGCTTCCATATGCTCTGCATTATTCTGAACGCGGTGTCGTTCGGCTTTCTGAACGACACGCCTCCGAGCTCGTCGGTGATTATAATATCATCAACCGCTTTATCGAGCCCGAGGGCAGCAATTTTATTCTTTTGCCCCTTGACCCTGCCGTCGGTGATAATCCCGAGCTTTTTCTTCTCACGCTTCAAAGCGTCAAGCAGCTCGGGCACGCCGTTGTACAATCTGATATCAGGGAATTGATTTCGATATATTTCAAGGCATTTTTCTTTTAACTGAGGTCTGCCCTGCTTTTTTAAATATTCGTCGATCACGGGCAATCCGGCTTCAAAAAAGCTCCAGAGCTCATCTGCTGCGTTCGGCTCATTCAGAAACCGTGCTATTTCTTTATAGCCGCTGAGCACATATTGCTTTTCGCCGTAAAGGGTGTCATCCAAATCGAATATAACGCCCGAAACGCCGCTGAGGTGCTTTTTTACATCGTTGATTTTTGTAATCTCAATCATTTTAATCTGATGCTTTGGTCAAAGCGGCTGAAAAACGCGCCGTTTTCAGCGGCGTTCTTAACATAGCCGGGCTTTTCGCCTCTGAGAATTCTGATTACCGCCGCAGGTGAGTCGGCTCCCGCCATAATTGAGTGCGGAGCGCCGCCGCCGTATCTGGGGTTTATCTCGATATAATAATTATCGTCCGTTTTTTTATCTTTAATAAGCTGAACGGTAATTGCGCCGACAGGCTTGAACCTGTCAATTATCTTTTGGCATTCCTCAATGATTTTTTCATCGCAGGCGATCTCGGTCTTCAACACCTCGCCCGCCCTTACGGCAATGCGCTTTCTGGGGGTAATAAATACAGGGCTTCCGTCAAAGCCGCAAAAAATATCGACCGTGTACTCCTCACCGTCAACAAACGGCTGGATAATATAACCGTCAACTCTTTTTGCAAACTCAAGCAGCTCCTCGGGGTTGCTTATCTTGTACGCGTCAACGCTGCTGCTGCCGTCCTTGGGCTTGATAAAGCACGGAAAGCCGCCGTCGTACATATAACAGTCGTTATATGTTTTCGGCGCCTTGAGCCCGCATGAAACAAAGAAATCGGAAGTATAGTTTTTATCTCTGCAAACCGCGATTTTTTCGGGAGCGCTGATGAAAACCTTTGTTCCGGCCGCATCAAACCGGGCGGCGTTTTCCGATAGCAAAAGCAAATCGGTATCTATAGTGGGGATAAGCGCGTCGATGGAGTTTCGGCGGCAAATATCAATGAGCGTAGGTATATACGCTTTATCGCTTATCAGGGGTACGATAACTTTTTTGTCACAGAAAAACAGCGCGGGCGCCAACTCGGTAATATCCGCTCCGAATATCTCAAGTTCAACATTAAGTCTGCCCGCGGCTTCTTTAAATAATTGAATCAACTCAACTCTGCGTCCAACGCTTGTAAAAAGAATTTTCATCTATTGTTCACTACTTCCCATAAACACTTCCATTGTTGCCGACGTATCCGATGAAATACCCTCTTGTTTAAAAAACGACTTGAAAACCGTCCTGAAAACTATTTTTATATCCCCCGCAAACGTGATTCTATCGACATATTCTATATCCAAATCAAACTTTTCTTCCCATGAAATAGCGTTTCTGCCGTTCACCTGAGCGTTCCCGGTGAGCCCCGGTCTTACCTCGTGGCGGCGCTTCTGCTTTTTGCTGTATCTGGGAAGATACTCAACGAGCAGAGGTCTGGGGCCGACTACGCTCATATCGCCCTTTAGAATATTGATCGCCTCAGGCAACTCGTCAAGCGAGGTCTTTCTAAGAACTCTTCCGAACTTTGTCAGCCTGATTTCATCGGGGAGGAGGTTTCCGTTTTCATCCTTTTCGTCCGTCATGGTGCGGAATTTAAAGAGATTGAATACTTTTTCATCTTTGCCCGGTCTTGCCTGTTTAAAAATCACCGGGCTGCCCAGCTTTATCCTTACATGGATCGCCAAAACGGCGTAAAGCCAGCAGAATACGGACAGCGCAAGCAGGGCGCAGATAATATCGAGCGGGCGCTTGAAAACGCGCTCATATACGCCGTATGGCTTGTGCCTATCCATTAGTAATCCCTCATTTAAAACAGCTTTTTATAATTTCAATAATCTTGTCCTGCTCGTCGGGCGTCATTTTGTTGTCGCTCGGCAAACAAAGACCTCTTTCAAAAATATCCGCGCCGACATCCTCGCCCAAGGTTACAAACTGATCGTTTGCGTACACAGGCTGCAAATGCATCGGCTTCCAGATAGGTCTGCCCTCGGTGTTATACTTCGCAAGATTCAAAAGGATCTCGGTCGGGCAGGTCTTTCCGGGTTCTTTCCAAAACTCAGCCGTATTATCGCCGCGTTTCTGGCGGCACATTACGTCTTTGTCAATAATCATGCAGCTTAGCCAAAAATTAGGCGTGCTGTTCTTTTCGTCATACGGATTCATCTGAACGGGTAAATCCTTAAAGCCCTCTTTATATCTTTCGTAAATAGCTTTTTTCTGAGCGATATGCTCCTCTAAATGGGGAAGCTGACCACGCACGATACCGGCAATGACGTTTGACATGCGGTAATTATATCCGATTTCGGTATGCTGATACCACGCGGCGGCTTCCCGGCTCTGAGTAGACCATTTGCGAACCTTATCGGCAGCCTCAAAATCATCGGTAAGCAGCATTCCTCCGGACGAACCGGTTATTATCTTGTTGCCATTAAAGCTTAACGCCGAGTAATCGCCGAACGCGCCTGTCTGTTTGCCTTTGTAGACAGCGCCGAACGACTCTGCCGCGTCCTCAATAAGAGTTGCACCGTGCTTGTCGCAAACAGCTTTGATTTCGTCGATCTTTGCTGGAGTTCCGTAAAGGTGGGCGCAAACGACCACCTTGACGTCGGGATAAAGCTCAAAAGCCTTCTCCAACGCCTCGGGTGACATATTCCATGTATCGCGTTCCGTGTCGATGAACACAGGTACGCCGCCCTCGTAAAGGACAGCATTCACAGTGGCGGCAAAGGTCATATCGGTGCAGAACACCTTATCTCCCTTACCTATACCCGCAAGCTTTACAGCCATATGGAGAGCGGATGTGCCTGAAGTCAGCGGAACCGCACAGTTGCAGCCGATTTTTTCACACACAAGCCGCTCTACAACATTAAGGTTTTCCCCCAATGTTGACATCCAGTTTGTGTCGTATGCCTGCTTCATATATTCAAGCTCCTCGCCGTGCATTGTCGGCGACGAAAGCCATATTTTTTTCGCAAAAGGTTGAAGCGCCATTTTATTACCTCTCAATCAAAGTGCCTACTTTCCCACAATTATACTAATTATACAATAATCTACAAGGAAAGTCAATCAATTCTAAAAATCAAAAGCCGAATACTAAATTTTTACAGCAAGATTCTAAAAAGAATCAGTCTAACTGTAAAAATATAAGCAAAAATAACAAAAAAAGACCTGCCTCTTTTATGATAAAGAAGCGGGTCTTTTACATTTTCAGCGTTCATAACTATTGAGAATCACTTTTCTGTTGAGTATCATATCGCTGCCGTTTTCATCCAATACACTTAAGCAGTTAAAAATTCTGTTTATACATTCAGCCAAAGACTTATCATTTTCGCTCTGCAAATGGATTCTGCATAATATCTGGGTAAAATCAGCTGCCTTTTTCATTTCGTCTCCGACCTTCTGCTTTACAAAGACATGGATCACCTCGGGCATCTTCTTTATCTTTTCAAGTCCGCTTATTTTGGAGATAACGCCCTTTCCCAAAAGAACCGGCAGTTCAAACGACGGAGTTTCAAAGAACGGGTCTTCTGCCGCTGTGATAATTTCATCGCTTCCCATTGAGGCGTTCATTGAATAATTAATCAACATTTTCAGCGCGTTTGAATTATTGTTTTTATCACAGAAGTGGTATGACATAGAGCCGTCCAATCTGTATGTCGGATCAAACGGAATAGCGTCGGTGCCGATAATAAAGGACTGAAAGGCGACCAGACCGTTTTTGATACCCAGATTTCGGATAAGCTCTTCAAATTTATGCTTATTATGCTTTATAAAGACGTCAAGGTGCTTAGACGGGAAATAATACCCGACGGGAAGCTGTGTTATTCTGTCATCAAAGCTGTGCATATATCTGTCGCACATAGCGGACAAATCGATAATACCGTTATGAACAGTAAAGTAAATCATAACTTCATCGGACTTAATATACTGTTCTATCAATACTTTCTTTGCCGCCGAATAATTGAGCGCAAGTTCATAACCCTCTTTTGCCTGCTCGTAATTATAGCAAATGCTTATTCCCCTTGAGCCGTCGCTGTCGGCGGGTTTTATAATAACGGGAAAGTCGATTTCATCCGTTATTTTATATAGTTTCGGAACCGTAACGCCGCTCTGCACGCACTTTTCCTTAAAGAGTATTTTGTCGTTGATTGAGGCTATATCTACGCTGCCCGCATAAAACGGCATGTCCAGTTTAAAGCACAGCTCCTTTGCGCATTTCACCCTGAATTCGCTGTAACCTGCTATGCAGCCCTCGATACCGCTCTCCCTGCATTTTTCCGCGAGGATATCAATGTCCGAATAGCTTATGTTCCACACCTCGTCGGCTTCTTTTTTCGCGGGAGCGTTATCCCAATTCAATCTGTTATCGGTTACAACGGTATAATACCCCATCTCTTTTGCGGCGTTTACAATTTCTATCTCAAAGTAATCCGCTCCGATTATCAATAGCTTTCTCAAATATACTCTACCTCCGCAAAGTTAATAAAAGCTTATGGTCTATTTGTCACCTTTTACTATTCTGACATAACTATCATAGAAATACTTCGGGTTAAACTTTTTCGCGCGCTCTTTTCCTGCCTCTCCCATTTTCTCGCAAAGAGCCGCGTCGTTTGACAGCCTTTCTATCTGAACGGCAAGATTTTGAGGCAATTCCTCATTTATCTGGACTTTTACCGCGCAGTCATCGGTAACGTACTCAATCATTCCGCCCGAATCGGTAATTATGAGCGGCAGCCCCGACGCCATGCCCTCGATAGTAACCAGCCCGGCGCCCTCCTGCCAGATAGACGGGATAACCATCATATCCGAAACGGCATAATAATCCTGTATTTTCGCATTGGGAACATAGCCGAGATAAACTACGTTGCTCATTTTTTCGGCGCGAGCCGCCATTTCCTTTGAATACGGGGTGATATTGAGTTTTTCATAAGAATAACACCCTATCAGGATCAGCTTAACGCTTTTTCCTTTCAGAATATCAAAAGCATCCAAAAGCTCTTTTATGCCCTTTTGAGGAATAAACCTGCCACAGAAAACAACGACCTTATCATTAGGGCTGATTCCCAGCTCTTGTTTTATTCTATTCTTTTCGGAAGCGGAAATATCGATATCATATTTTTTTGAATCGATGCAGTTATACACAACCTCGTTTTTGCCGACAATTGATTTATCCTTAGCCCATTCTTTTTTTACAAATTTGCTGATTGAAATGCTGTTGGGAACAATTCTTCTGTCGTTTAAAACTTCTTCTCTGTGATAATGAATGTGCATATAAACATTCTCTCGGTCAAAATAGCTGATAAGCGGCATGTAAGAGCCCGGATAATAAAAGTTTTCAAACACAAGCACTTCGGCGCGTTCCTTTTTTGCGATACGTACACATTGAAACAGCCGCCGGTCAAATTGCACTGTTTTATGGAAAAGCTTTTTGCAGAGCTTTTTTCTTTTTTCTTGAAAAGCAAAATATGCTCCCCATAGAAGCTTTTTGCCTTTTACCAAGTCGTCGGCAAACCAGCCGTCGCGGTAATAGTATATCTTAGAGTTTTTGAATTGAAATTTAACAGCATCCTCGTCATACATCGAGATTACAATAAAACGAAGCTCATTGTATTTTTCGTTTTCCCTGAGCATGTTTGTAACCAAAAGCTCAACGCTGCCGCCCTTTATGTCGGGAACAGGGTGAAGCTCGGGTAAAACAAGCATTACCGTTTTAGACGAGGACGGACGATCATTTTTATATTTACACATATCATATCTTTCTGTTTTACATTTGTTTTTTCAGCCTTTTTGATTTTATTAAACTCTTTGTTTTATCTATAGCTACGGCTACAGCCAACGAAAGCGCCAATGTAAGAATCGTAACCAATCCTTTATCTGCGAATGACGAGCCTGTTTGCGGCAGACAGTCCCGAACGAGCACCATGATCGGCAAATGATAGATATATATCCAGACAACGTCATTTCTTCCAACGTCCGAAAGCGCGGCGCAAAACTTATTGACGCCCCTGTTTTTAAAAAGATTACTAAACAATAAGAATACGCAGGCAGCGCATAAAGGAGTGGAAATAAAGAAATCTATACTTGAAGAATGTGAGATCCTTTTCGCTATAATCATTTCAAAAACGGAAAGCGCCTGCAAAAAGACAAACGCAAGCAAAAGCACTATACTCTTTATGCGTATTCTCGCGGCATAGCGGTTCAAGATGCTTCCTATGCAAAAATACGGGATCCCGATAGTAAGAAAGTTTCTGTAGTAACAATAGCCCTGCGAATTTGAGAAATTAACTCCGAATATTTGTTTTGAAAAACATTCTACGACCAAGCCCCCTATAAGAAGAAACGGCGTTAAGAAATACAAGACCTTGAACAACCCGAATTTTCTTAAAACATTAGCAATGATCAGCACATACAGCAAAGCGTACAAATACCAAAGGTGGAACGAAGCAAAGTGCCCCGTAACAAAGCCGGAATTAAAAAACACAAAATCAAACAGCTTTTTCTTTGTAATCATCGAAGCAAACCACTCCGCTAAACTTTCGTTTGCGCAAATACAATAAACGGCATTTATCGCTATGAACACGGCGTTGGCGACGAGGATTAGAAAAATCACCCTTTTTATCTGTGATACGGCTTTACCGCGCTTAACGGTACTGCTGTAAAAATATCCCGTAATAGCAAAGAAAACAGGGGTCGCAAACCGGCATAACGATTCAAGGTTCACCCCGAATACGGGAGCCAATAATTCCGTATGTAAAATAACCACAAACAAAATGCAGAATGTTTTTAAAACATCTATTCCGCTGTTTCTTCTGAGCGTATTCTCCATATCTTTTTCCTTTCCGCGACTTAAGGCAAGTATGCTTTTTCCTTTGACTTAATAAGATAGTACATTGTAAGATTTACCGGGCACGGACAGTTCCATTTCCTGCTGAGCTTCAGCAAATCGCCTGATATATAATCGATCTCGGTTTTTCTGCGCTCCTGAATATCCTGAAGCATTGAAGTTTTTTTGGGATACGGATAGGTAGTTAAATACTCCATTATTTCCAAAACATCCTTGGTGCTCAGTTCAACGTTTTCATAGCCCGCGAGTATCAACAACTCCTGCATTGCCAACATAAGGACTTTGCCGATCTCCGGTATCTGAGAAAACTGAAGATAATCGGCTTCCGTCAATGCGGACACCTGATTGGCTCCGATATTCAGCATCCACTTTTTCCATACGCCTTTGATCATATCCGCGTCGATATATACGCAGAAATCGGTATCATCAAACACTTTTTTTATTCTTAACAGCTCATCACAAACCGTTTCGTTATTTGCGTATCCGAAATGAAGGTCTCCCGCTATGTTATAACGGAATGAGCCGCTGTCCGCGCACGAATCGATACCGGAAATATATCCGAACAGAACCCTGTTTTCGGGAAACACGGACTGAATAAACGGAGTTGGCGAAATGCTGTTTAGCAGCGGAATGATTATTGTTTCTCTTGAAACAAAGGGCATTAAATCCTCACACGCTTTTTCCAAATCGTAGCTTTTTACGCAGACAAAAACCACATCGGGATATTGCCCTTTCATAAGCAACGGCATATTAAACCGCCTGCCGTTGACCGTAATGCCCTTGTCTATTAGCCGCTCTTTATATACGCCTTCCGCAATAAAGCTTACATTTACATCTTTTTTATCAACAAGCTGCTCGGCAATAACGCTGCCGACGCATCCTGCTCCGATGATAGATATTTTCAAATTGTCAGCCCCTGTTCAGAATGATCCTGCAAATCCTTTCAACATCTTCAAGCGCCAGATCCGCGTACATCGGCAGACATAATATTCTGTCCGAGATATGCTTTGCGATCGGCGTTTTGCCGGCGTCAGCAAAAGAAGAATCTTTATAGCATTCAAATTCGTTTGTCAGCGGATAGAAATATTTACGCGTAAAAATATTCTCCGCTTTTAGCATATCATGCACCTCGTCGCGGGTAAATTTATATCCGTCGAAAACGACTGGGAAATAGGCACAGTTGGGTTTAACGTCCCTTTGAACTGGATTGAGCTTTATTCCCCCTATATCCGAAAGAAGCTCTCTGTACCTGTAATCAACCGCTTCGCGCTTTGCAATCTCTTCATCAATATAGCGAAGGTTGCAAATACCCATAGCCGCCTGAAGCTCGTTCATCTTGGCGTTTCCGCCCGAATACAGCGTATGCTCGGGGCCGTGGATACCGAAATTTTTGATATCTTTCAGCGTTTGCGAAAGCGCCTCGTCCGAATAGCAAACCGCACCGCCCTCAATAGTGTTGAACACCTTAGTGGCATGGAAGCTGAACATCGCGGCGTCGCCGAAATTTGCCGTGCTTACGCCTTTGTATGTAACGCCAAAGGAATGCGCGGCGTCGTAGATCACTTTAAGAGAATGCCTGTAAGCAAGCTCCTGAATAGCTTCAACGCTGCATACATTACCGTATACATGCACAGGCAGAATAGCGCAGGTTTTGTCGGTGATCAGCGCCTCTATTTTGCTCTCGTCGATCGTGTAATCGTCGGGTTTGATATCGCAAAACACGGGCGTCAGCCTGCAGCGCACTATCGCGTGAGTAGTCGACGCGAACGTAAACGGAGTTGTGATAATCTCCGCGCCCTTCGGGAAATTCATTGCTTCAAGAATATTTTCAAGCGCAAGGTGTCCGTTTGTAAACAAAGTCACGTTCGGCGTATTCAAATACTCTTTTAATTGTTTTTCAAATAACCGATGCTTTGCACCGTTATTTGTAAGCCACATGCTGTCCCAAAGCTCTTTGATTTCGTCGCAGTATTCCTCAAAGCACGGCACAGAAGGGCGGGTAACAAAAATATCATTCATAAAAGCACATCCGATATCCAATATAATGCTTACTCGGTTTTTACTTTGACAAATCGTGATATATCATTCATAACCTTTTCCATTGAATCTTCATCGTCAAAGCATAATATCAATGTTCCTATAGCTTTATTCGCGGAATCGAATCCGTAAACGGTATCCCCTTCCGACACCCATATATCTTTTTCCGCGACATTCTTTTCTATTTCATCCGAAATCCATAAGCCGCTGTATTTGCCCTCGGCATCACTGTGCAAAACGATTTCGCCCCAATGCCCGGCATAAGGCTTTTGCGAAACACAGTCGACCGTCATACCCATCGCGGCTTTTACCGCGCCCTCAATCAAATCTACGCCGGTTGCGTATTTAAGGCATTCCGAAAGCCTGTTGCCGCCTCCGCGCGGCGAAAACTCCATTATATAGGGCTTCCCGTTTGACGCCAGCCGCGTTTCGACATTGTAAACCGAGGTTTTAAGCTTTAGCAAATCGATCAGCCGCTGAAGCTCCCGCGTCAGCTCTTTTTCAACAATTTCGGGCATAGACGAAGGCCAGCTGTAAGCGGCGGGAGCGTACGGATTTTCGCCCGTCTCGTCAAACCTTTGGCAGTTAAACGAAACAAACTCAAGCCTTCCATCCACGGAAAAGCAATCCGTATCGGAAGAAAAGCCTGTTTTTTCAAGGAAGTCCTCAATTATGATTTCTTTTTTTACGGAGTAATCAAACGCGCGCCTGACCGCGCCCGGCAGCTTGTCGGGATCATCGACACGTGAAACGCCTTTGCTGCCCGCGGAATCAACGGGCTTAACAATAACCGGATAATCTATTCTGTTTCTGTCATCAAGCGCGGCTTCGGCCGTTGTGTAGGTATGTATTTGGGGCACATTAAAGCCGTTATCAGCCAAAAAGCGCCTGAATTTCGCCTTGTTTTGAAGAACAGATACCGCCTCATACGAGCCGCATGACTCGAGCCCCATTTTTTCGGCGACATACGCCGCCGTTACAACTCCGGGGTTGCAGGCAAAAGACATAATGCCGTCTATTTTCAGCTCAATTGCCGCTTTAAGTACCGCCTCTTTATCAATAATGCTTATATTACAATACCGGTCAGAAAACTTATGTGCGACATTATCGGGAAGATAGTCGCATGTGATCACATAAATACCTAAATCATGTGCGGTTTTGATAACGGGCAGCGCGTACCGCGAACCGCCCAGAAGCATAAGCTTTTTCATCTTATTTCCTTTTTGATTTGAATTTTCTATAAATCCCGCTTGATGACGGAAGATAAGCGTTAAGATATAAATATATTTTTCCTTTGCGCGACAGCTTATCGTACGCCTTTTTGTAAGGAGGCTTTTTCAGCTCTGAGAACCTCCGCTCCCACCATAATATGTTGAATTCACATTTAATTACCGTGTCCGAGATATCCTTATTGTAAACATGGTTTGTGTACTCATCATACTCAAGCAGAGTTTGTTTCATATTTTTTGTGTGCTCAATCATGTTTTTCCTGTTTCTGACAGTTTTGCTCGACCAGCTTCCTATTGACATAAATCTATAGTAAGACATAACGTCTGCTATATATCCCAGTCCGCCACGGCTTGCCAAAAGCAGAAGCAACGAATAATCTCCTACTTTGCAAGTCTGATGAAACCGGGGCAGTTTATAATCCAGCATACCGAAAATCTCTTTTCTGAAAAAGAATGAGCTTGTATGGTACGGACAGGCAGTTTCACGCACCGTTGAGCGAATAAAATCAGGCGACGGGATTATTCTGTTTTCCCCTATAGTTTCGGGCAGAAAGCTGCCCGTAAGCTGCCCGTCTTCTCTGCCGAAATGGACAGCGTGCGTGCTGATAATTATACTGTCATCGCCCTCAAGCAAATCAAACTGCTTCTGTAACTTATTCGGGTCCGTCCAGAAATCGTCTCCCTCGCACAAGGCTATATACTTTCCCTTTGCTCTTGGGTACTGATATTTCCATGTAACGGAAACGCCTTTTGAAAACTGATTCTCCCTTTGATAAATCGGTTTTACGATATCCGGGTACTTATTCTCATATTCTCTTATAATATCCGCGGAGCCGTCCGTTGACGCGTCGTCATGGATAAGGATTTCATATTTAAAATCGGTTTTTTGCATCAGCATTCCATCGAGGCACTGACGAATGTACTTTTCGTGATTGTACACAAGACAGCTAATGCTTACCATTATTTTATCGCTCATCTTATTCCCTTTCCAAGCTTTCAATTACCTCAAGCCACTGCCGTGCTATTCCTTTGGCAGAAAGCTTTTCTCTGATTTTCACGGCATTTTCAGAGCATTTTTGCGCAAGTTCGGGATTTTCGACAAACTCCTTCATGGCGCGGTACATCGCCTCCGCGTTATTCATCGGAACGATCAAGCCGTTTTCGTGATCCGTCATCACCTCGCGTGTTCCGCCGCCGAGGCAGTCGGTGCAAACGCACGGAAGGCCGATAGCCATTGACTCCAGCATTGAGTTTGACAGCCCCTCAAAATCCGAGGAGGAAACAAACATAGCGCTTCCCAGCACCTTTTCATGGATTCCGGCAGCAGGCGGAAGAATTGACACGCAGTCTTCAAGTCCCGTTGAGGATATTTTTTCAATCATTTTTTTCTTATAATCGATCTCTTTCGGCTCAACGGTATTGCCGTAGATTTCAAGCCTGTAATCCGGATAATCATCATGGAACAGTTTAAAGGCGTCAAGCAGCAATGAGATATTTTTTTGAGGCGCCATTCTGCAGAAATTAACGATAGTTTTGCTTCTTTCACCTTTATACGGCAGCGGCAAACCGGGTTTCAGCGGATTGTTGATTACCAAAACGTTATCATTTATTTTTTTGAAATACTCTTTTTCACTATGAGTTTGAACAATAATCGCGCTTGCTTTTTTCAGCATACCGCAATGATATGAGTAAAGATTTGAGGACTCGGGGATTGCGTCTTCATGCGCCACGATCTCCGCGTTTATCAGCTTGCAGTTCAGCCCTTTTGCCGCCTTATACGCGCGTTCATAACGGTCGATTCCCCATGCTACAATAATATCCGGGTTTTCCGCAATAAAATAATCGCGGTATATTTTTTTGTACCTGCCGCTGAACCTATGCAGCAGAGCACTGTTATGCCAAAAATCCAAAACCGAGCTTGTCAGTTTTCTCTTAAGGCTCTGTTTGCCCTGCTGACCGCTGTTTTGCGCCGAACCGTTATCGCCGCTCTCGTCAGCGACGCTTTTTGACAGCGAAGATACATCAATAATATCAATTCTTTTTCTCTTTTCGCTGACGGAAACAAGCCTGACGTTTTCTTTTATATCGAAAAACTGCGTTTTGCTTACGCCTCGTACTGCCACGATATCGACCGAATAACCTTTTTCTACCAGCTCGTTTGCAAGGTTGACGGTATGCCTTTCAAGTCCGCCGTTTGACATCATATAAATCAGAAATATTATTTTATTCATAATTATCTCCCTTTGATTAACGCCTTATTATTTTGCCTTTCCAAACGCCTTTCCTGCTTTCCAGTAAAAATCAAACAGCCCTGGGTGCTTTGCAAATGCCCTGTTAATCAGGCTCTGTTTTCGCGGAAGTATGTGATGCTTTTTGTCATAAGCCAGATATTTTTCAATCAGCCCGTTCAACTCTGATATTATCGGGTGCTTTTTGGAAATCTTTCTGAATTGCCGGCGGTATTTTATCGCGCTGTGCAGTCCGACGGATATATATTCCTTAGCCAAGCCTCCGTCGTCATATTCTTCGATTCTCTGCATTTGCCTTTTATATAAAACTATCTGCTTTTCGAGGAAATGTTCGCGCGAAGCGGACTGCTCCCTGACAAAATAACGATACAAAGCGCATTTCAGCATAACGGTTCCGAGCTTTTTGTTTTTTCCGTAAACATCAAGGACAAAAAGATTATCCTCTCCGAAGCTCAGATCCTCGTCAAACCGAATATTGCCTATCGCTTCCTTTGAGAACAGCTTTCCCCATACATAAAACCTGTTCTGTTTATACTTAAGCGCTCCGCAGCCGTTAAAGCTGAGATACTGCACGGAAGCCTTCTCAATGTTGTTATCGTCAATACAGGTGTCTGTTTCGATATAGTCGGCGGAAACAATATCAGCTTTTTGCTCTTGAGCAAAATCAATCAGAATATCAAAATACTGCCTGTGAATCCAATCGTCGGAATCAATAAAGGCTATATATTCGCCCGATGCGCTGTCAAGCCCGATATTTCTCGCCCTTGAAACGCCGCCGTTTGGGACGTCGATTACCTTTATTCTGCTGTCTTTTTTTTCGTAATCGCGCAATATTGCAGGGCTGCTGTCGGTGCTGCCGTCGTTTACGCAGATGATTTCAAGGCATTTGTAATTATTATCTGTTACCGAATCAAGACACCGCGGAAGATAAGGCGCAGTATTATATACAGGAATAATAACCGAAATCAGTTTCTCTGTATCACTCATTTTTCTCAAATTCCTTTATCCGTCAATAATATCAAGCCACTGCCGCGCTATTTTTTCTGCGGAAAGCTCTTCTCTGATTTTCGCGGCGTTTTGCGAGCACTTTTGAGCAAGAGTCGGGTTTTCGGCAAACTCCTTCATGGCGCGGCACATCGCCTCAGCGTCATTCATCGGCACTATCAACCCATTTTCATGGTCCTTTATCACCTCGCGCGCGCCGCCGCCGAGGCAGTCGGTACATACGCACGGCAACCCGATAGCCATAGCCTCAAGCATTGAGTTTGACAGTCCCTCGTAGTCGGATGAGGAAACAAACATAGCGCTTTTTAGCACTCTTTCATGCACCTTTGCGGCAGGCGGATATACAGTCACGCAGTCGTCAAGCTGCCGCTCGCCGATCAGCTTGATGATTTTGTTTTTGTATTCTCTTTCCTCGTTATCCTGCGCGTTGCCGTATATTTCAAGACTATAGCCGGGATATTCTATGTGCAGCTTTTCAAAGGCGTTTAATAACAGCTCTATGTTTTTCTGCGGAGTCATTCTGCAGAAATTAACGATCACCTTATCGCGCTTTCCGCTATACGGTTCGGGCAGCCCCGGCTTTATCGGGTTGTTAATAATAAAGCTTTTTATTCCTTTTTCTTTGCCGAAGTACTGTGCTTCCTCATGCGTCTGAACGATTATTCCGTTTGATTTTTTAAGGAGCTTAGCGTAATAGGAATATGTTTTTTTATCCTGAGAAATCGACTTTTTCAGCGTAAGCAGCTCCGCGTCAAAAACCTTGATATCCATTCCTTCGACCGCGAAAACCGCCTTCTGAAGGCGGCTCAGACCGAAAGCAACAATTACATCAGGCTTCTGCTTTAAAAACCAATTTCTATATACGCTTTTGCTCAGCTTTTTATAGTAGGCAGAGCGAAAAAGATTATTGCTTACCGCCAATTCATAGCCGCGCTTTTTCAGCGACTTTTTCATTCCGCCTTTTCCTTTGTCCGCGCTTTGTACGGACGAGGGCTTACTTGTTTGCGGTATTTCCTCTTCGGTTATTTTGGAGTCAAATTTAAACTGTGGCTTTTTTTCGGTAAAGGTCTTTTTGCTCTCATCAACCTTTACAACCGAAATATTGGGGTGAAGCCGAAAAATAGTGCTCTCGGCAACGCCGTGCGTCGCCAGGATAATGACCGAACAGCCTCTTTTGGCAATCTCGTTTGACAGGTTTGTAACGCGGCGCTCAAGACCCGCATTAAAAAAATCTTTGACTATAAATACTATTTTCTTCATTTTCGCCACCGGATCAACTGTTTGCTTTTTCGGACAGGATAATTAAATTGCCGAATATCCTGCCCCATTTTTATAGCCATACATATCCGATTATTTATTATACCAATTTACAGACAATTGTCAACATAATACAGTCTAAAAAAGCGCCCTCTCAACTCACGAGAAGGCGCTGAAAATCTGTATTAAACTATCTCAAAAAACGTATCAGGGTGCTGAGGATCAAACTGCTCGTTTGCCCACATAAGGGTTACAAGATTATCGGTGTCCGACAGGTTGATGATGTTGTGCGTCCAGCCGGGGATCATATGGACGGCTTCTATCTTGTCGCCGCTAACCTCAAAGGATACCTTTTCGTCAGTTTGGATATTGCGCTCCTCAATAAGCGCTCTGCCGCTGACGACAATAAAAAACTCCCATTTTGAGTTGTGCCAGTGCTGCCCCTTTGTGATTCCGGGCTTTGAGATATTGACCGAAAACTGGCCGCAGTCAACGGTTTTCAAAAGCTCGGTAAATGAGCCGCGGTCGTCGCAATTCATCTTTAATTCAAACTTGAATTTATCTGCGGGCAGATAGCTCAGATACAGGCTGTAAAGCTTTTTGGCGAAGCTGCCGTCGGGAATGGAAGGCATAATGAGCGTCTGCGGCTGAGCCTTGAACTCTTGAAGCAAATCTACTATCTCGCCGAGCGTCACCTTGTATGTAAGCGGTACATAGCAGTATTTGCCGCTATTATTCTCTACAGGAATTAAGTCATCATAGTCACAGTGCTTTTCTTTGCCCTCAAGCAAATCGAACATGCCCTCTACCAAGTCGTCGATATAAAGCAGCTCAACCTCAGCGTTCCTGTCGTTTACCGTGTACGGCAGGTCGTTGGCGACCGCGTTGCAGAAGGTCGAAACGGCGCTGTTGTAGTTGGGGCGGCTGTGCCCCATCAGGTTCGGAAAGCGGTAGACAGCCACCTTGGCGCCCGTTTCCTTTTCGTATTCAAACAGCAGCTCCTCGCCCGCGAGCTTGCTTTTGCCGTAGTCGGATTGACCGTATCTGCCGATAAGCGTAGCCTGAATCGAGCTTGAGAGCATTACGGCCGCCTTGCTATTATTCTTTTTCAGAATATTAAGCAGCATTTCACCAAAGCCGAAATTGCCCTGCATAAACTCGTCGTTTGACTTTGGGCGGTTGATGCCCGCAAGGTTAAAGACGAAATCAGCCTTTTGACAAAACTCGTTTAATTCTTCAATAGAATTATCAATATCGTATTCATATATTTCTTCTATAGAAATATTCGGGCGGGTGCGGTTTTTTCCGTCGCGTATATTCTTTAAATTTGCGCATAAGGCGCGGCCTACCATACCTTTTGCCCCGGTTACCAATATATTCATTCTGTTTACTCCAAAATCAGGTGATCTTACAAATTATTATTCCGCGAGATTCCGCGGAGCTTACAAATCAGTTTTACAGTACGCTGCTTGTCCCGTCCTTGGAAACGGGCTTTCTCCACACCATTTTATTAACAACGCCCGTATAGGACTGAATGATTTTTATAACTTTGTCGCTGACGTTCTCGTCGGTATAGTCGGGAACCGGAACACCGAGATCTCCGTTTTTGTTCATTTCAACAGCAACGTCAACGGCTTGCAGCAGGCTTTTTTCGTCGATTCCGGCGAGGATGAAACACGCCTTGTCAAGAGCCTCGGGGCGCTCGGTAGAGGTTCGGATACAAATTGCCGGGAACGGATGACCTACACTTGTAAAGAAGCTGCTTTCCTCAGGCAGCGTGCCGCTGTCGGACACTACCGCGAACGCGTTCATCTGCAGGCAGTTGTAGTCGTGGAAACCAAGCGGCTCATGGCGTATAACGCGGCTGTCGAGCTTGAAGCCGCTCTCATCGAGGCGCTTTTTTGAGCGCGGATGGCAGGAATACAGAATCGGCATATCGTACTTTTCCGCCATGGCGTTGATTGCGTTAAACAGCGAGGTGAAGTTAGCCTCGGTGTCGATATTCTCCTCGCGGTGAGCTGAAAGAAGGATATATCTGCCCTTTTCAAGCCCCAAACGCGCGTGGATGTCGCTTGACTCAATCTGAGCCAGATTATTATGAAGCACCTCAGCCATCGGAGAGCCTGTTACATATGTGCGCTCCTTCGGCAGCCCCGTATCGGCAAGGTATCTTCTTGCGTGCTCGGAATAAGCCATATTGACGTCGGAGATGATGTCAACAATGCGGCGGTTTGTTTCCTCGGGCAGGCACTCATCCTTGCAGCGGTTGCCTGCCTCCATATGAAAAATCGGGATATGCAGGCGCTTTGCGCCTATAACGCTGAGGCATGAGTTGGTGTCGCCCAAAACAAGCACAGCGTCGGGTTTTATTTCAGCCATAAGCTGATAAGACTTGGCAATGATATTGCCCATAGTCTCGCCCAGATCGGCGCCGACGGCGTTCATATATACATCCGGGTCTGCAAGTCCCAAGTCCTTAAAGAACACTCCGTTGAGGTTGTAGTCGTAGTTTTGCCCCGTGTGAGCGAGGATCGTATCAAAATATTTGCGCGCCTTATTGATCACCGCAGCAAGCCTGATGATCTCGGGGCGTGTGCCGACGATGATTAAAAGCTTTATTTTCCCGTTGTTTTTAAAACTTAATTTTTCCATGACGCAAGCTGCTCCTGTACATAATCAGTAGTCAAAATCTTCTTAACCGTTCCGTCAACATCAAGTATATTTGTGTTGTGGCTGGTATAGGATTCCTCCGCCTCGGTTGCAACCTCGCCCTTTACAACAAATTTATCGTAGTTGAGGTCGCGGCTGTCGGCGGCTACGCGGAAGTATTCTCCCATATCCTCAGAGCGGAGCCTCTCTTCCCTTGTCATAAGGGTTTCGTAAAGCTTTTCGCCGTGGCGCGTACCTATGATTTTTGTGCCCGTGTCGCCGAAAAGCTGCTGAACAGCCTGAGCCAGAACACCGATTGTTGACGCGTCCGCCTTCTGGATGAATAAATCACCGGGATTCGCGTGCTCAAAGGCGAATTTTACCAAGTCAACCGCTTCGTCAAGGTTCATCAAGAATCTTGTCATCTCGGGGTTTGTAATCGTAATCGGATTGCCCGCCTTGATCTGGTCGATAAAGAGCGGAATAACCGAGCCTCGGCTGCACATTACATTGCCGTAGCGGGTGCAGGAAATAACCGTGCCGCCACGCTCCGCCGCAACTCTTGCATTGGCGTAGATAACATGCTCCATCATCGCCTTTGAAATGCCCATTGCGTTGATGGGATACGCCGCCTTGTCGGTAGAAAGGCAGACAACGCGCTTTACTCCGCAGTCAATTGCCGCGTGGAGCATGTTGTCGGTGCCCTCTACGTTGGTGCGAACCGCTTCCATCGGGAAGAACTCGCATGAAGGAACCTGCTTGAGCGCCGCCGCGTGGAAAACATAGTCCACGCCCCACATTGCGTCTTTTATCGACTGAGCGTTGCGCACATCACCGATGTGGAATTTTACTTTATTCGCGTACTCGGGGAACCGAGCCTGCAAATCATGGCGCATATCGTCCTGCTTTTTTTCATCGCGTGAAAAAATGCGGATCTCGCCTATATCGCTTGATAAAAAATGCTTAAGCACGGTATTACCGAACGAGCCCGTGCCGCCCGTTATCATCAATGTTGCACCGTTAAACGCTGACATGTTATCCTCCTGATGTTTTTTACTGAAACTTTTTATTAAAATCCATAATACAGTATATAACAAATCACAAAAGATAGCAAGCGGTTTTTGAATTTCGACGTTCAATTTGTCGCCTGAAGTTGCCGAGCAGCGCCTCAAATCGAGGAGTATTCTGAGGACGATCATATCCGTTCAGCCTGTCCTTTTCATTTTTTCAGTCAAAGAATCAGAGCAAGGTTTTTACGCCTTGCTCATTTTCTTTGTTGTATTTATTTATCCTTATCGCTTTTTGTTGTTTCCTCCACCCTGCCTTTAAGGCTTTTGACAGTTCTGATAAGGAACTGCGGCAGAGGGATATTGAGCTCGCCGAGGTTTTCAAGAATCGAAATCAGCTCGTTTATGATAAGCCAGATCGTGACAATCATGCCGAAGCAGTAATTTATCTGAATAGCAATGCCGATCTGCACCAGCGCGGCTGTAATCAGATAATCAAGCACAATGCCGACGGCGACAAGTGCCAGATAACAAACCTTTTTGACGATCCCGATAACACCGACGCGGCTGTTTATCTCACCCGTGTAGGCGGCGCCTGCCATGCCGGTTATGTAGTCGACAAGCATTACCGCAATCAGAACTATAAGCGGAATGAGCAGGACGTTGAAATAAGCGGCAAGCGCTCCCAGCGCCCCGGCGAATATCGCGTGCAAAAAACTCTTCATGTCGATCACTTCCTTTCCTATTCCTCCTCGGGATATTTAGCAAGCTGTTGCTGATACAATGTTAAGCTATCGCCCGACAGCTCGGAAACGGATTTTATTCGGTTGTTTGCGTACAGCGTGCTCCAGTTTGCAGCCGTACTGTACCAGCTTAAATCATCGGACTGAACATAAATAACAGCGTTGTCTGCGCCTGCAAATGTATTGACATTTGTGAGCGTTGCCCGCTTGCCCATAATAACAGCGGTCAGTCTTGAACAGTCACGGAATATCTGTGAACCGTTTAATGCGGTTACGCTTTGAAGGAAAACCCTTGTTAAATACAAATTATCATAAAAGCAGCTTGCGTTAACGGTCGCTACCTTTGGAACCTCAATATTTGTAAGATGAGTGCAGCCATCAAAAGCCGATACGCCTAAGGTCGTTGCTTTACTTAATATCGCACTTGTTAAATTTGAACACCATTTAAAAGCGCCTGTTCCAACGCTTGTAACGTCGCTTTCAATGCTTGTTATATTGCGGCTGATAAGAGAATCAAGCAGCGTGTTGTCCTGAGTCGGAATCGCCGCAATCCTCGTCGGCATTTCGTCAACGGTCATTGTGCCGCCGCTGTCCTTGCCCTGAATAGCTACGGCGATATTCTGTAATTTTGTGTCATCAATTACCCGCGTTGCCATATTGCACCCCCTGAGTTGTTGGCAGCTCTGCCAATACCAAATCCGCTATGTCGGACTTGTCCTGTGCTGTCAGGATGTAGTCGGAGCCGTC
>ONCY01000076.1 GCA_900316435.1 uncultured Eubacteriales bacterium
TTGAGGCATTTTTAGGCGCCTTTTCGCAGATTGCGCAAACAGCGCCGCTGTCAAAGCACTTTTCGATAAAGTCGTGGCCGTCGACGCGCTCGCCGGGAACAGCGAGGAACAGCGAGCCGTTTTTGATTTGACGGCTGTCGCGCTCAACCGAGGTCACGCACGCGGTTTTAAGCGCCTCGTCGCCTACATATGTACCGCCGCACGCCGCGGCTATTTCAGCTAAAGTAAAAGGTTTCATACTCATATCTTATTTGTTATATTTTTCAAGCGAATTATTGATAATAAGTTCGCACAGATCGGCATAGCTTATGCCCTCAACAGCCGCCTCCTGGGGAAGAAGGCTTGTGGGCGTCATGCCCGGAAGGGTGTTGGCCTCAAGGCAATAGGCGTTGTCGTCCTTGTCGAGGATAAAGTCAACGCGCGCGTAGCTTTCAAGGTGAAGCGCGTTATACGTCTCAACAGCCGCAGTGCGCATGATCTCGTCCTGTTCGGGGGTGATATCCGCCGGGCATTTTTCGTCGGCGGCGCCCGCCTGATACTTTGTTTTATAGTCATAAAAGCCCGTTTTGGGGATGATCTCAATGGGAGGCAGCGCTTTTCCGCCTACAACGCCCACCGAAAACTCTCTGCCCTTTACATACTGCTCAACAACGATTTCGGTTTCGCCGTATGAAAAAGCCTCTTTGACCGAGCTTTTAAAGTCCTCTTTGTTTTCAACAATGGTGATTCCCACGCTGGAGCCGCCCGAGCAGGGCTTTACAACGCAGGGGAAGATTTTCCAGCTTGCGGTGTCCTCAACGCTCTTGAAAATCTCGCCCTGAGGGGTGAGAACCTTTTTCTGGATAAGCACGCTCTTGGTAAGTCCCTTGTTCATAGCAAGAGCCGAGCCGAGGTAACCCGAGCCCGTGTATTTAAGACCGAGCAGGTCAAAGGTCGCCTGAAGCTTTCCGTTTTCGCCCTCGCCGCCGTGAAGCGCAAAGAAGGTGATGTCGGCGTTGGCGCAGATGTCGATTACGTTTTCACCGATGAAGCGGTTTGATTTATCGCGGCGGTTTTCGCGGATCTCGTCGATGTCGGAGATGGTATCTCCCACCTTTGCGCTGTCGGTAAAGCTGTAATTCTGCTTAAACAGCTCGTCAACATCAAAAATATCCTTTTCATAGCCCGTAAATACGTCGAGCAGCACTACCTCGTGACCCTTTTCTCTCAATGCGGCAGACACCAAAAGTCCCGATGAAATTGAAACGTCGCGCTCGGTGCTGGTGCCGCCCGCAAGAACAACTATTCTCATAAAAAATCTCCTCTTTAAATAATAGAAATCCGCCGCGCCCCGCCCGCAAACAGACGTCAGCGTAAGCGGCGATTTCCTTAGCGGTACTGCCGCTGATCAGAACATAAAGCCGTTGTAGCCCCAATACTTTACTTCCTCAAACTTTACATAGCAGTAATCGCCGCTGACGTTTGCCTCGTCGCCGAGGATCATCGAAATAGCTCCCGTAAGGCGCTGGTACGCGTCCTTGGTTGAGCTTCCGAAGATTTTAACCTCTACCATAGCCATATTCAGCTCGCTTTCGCGGTGGAAAGCCATGCTGATCCCGTCCTCGACCGCGACCATAAGGTAATTGTCGCTTTTCCCGGGAAGAATGCTGATGCAATCAAAAAGACGTCTTTTAATGATTTCCTTTTTTTCGTTTGTTAAGTTTGCGTTGGTTTTTACGTTAATAAACGGCATGTTTTCAAAATCTCCTATTAAATATATTCAGGTAATATTATAATATTAATCGCCCCTGTTGTCAATTATAACCATTGACGAAATTCAATGAAATGGTGCGCAACACGGCGGCACAGCCCAAAAGCCGCGCCGCCGGTTGAAGTTTTGTGAATGTATTGACTTTTTAGAAATGAATGTGTATAATATAGTTACAGGGAAACCGTTGAAAGCGGTTAGCCCGGATAATCAAGCAAAAATAATCGCCTAAGTTTTCCAGACTGTCGGGCGATTATTTTTTTATGTATTTCACGATTTCCAAAATCACAATCATTGTGAGCAGGATAAGCGCGCTTTCCATAACCCCCACCTCCTCCACATTTTGTCAGCGCAAAGCTGCATTCGGTGGATATTCGGATGTGGGCTAACCGCCTTTATTGACTCCCTGCAACCCCTCGGCAAAGCCGCGGTGCATAACGTCTTGCGACATTATGATCAAAATGGAATAATACTATTATACACAGAGCTTGACTGAAAAATCAAGTGTTATCTTTTATAAACGTTGTTTCCCTCGCTGTCGATAGCGACTATGCACGGAAAATCCTCTACCGTGTAGCGCCTCACAGCCTCGGTTCCCAAATCCTCGTAGCAGAGGATTTCCTCCTTTTTGATGCTCTTGGCTATAAGCGCCGCCGCTCCGCCGATTGCCGCAAAATACACGGCGCCGTTGCGCACTATGGCGTCGATAACCTCTTCTGAGCGCGCGCCCTTGCCTATCATGCCCTTCATGCCCAAATCGAGCAGAGCGGGCGTGAACTTGTCCATGCGGTAGCTTGAGGTGGGGCCCGCAGGACCTACCGCATAGCCGGGCTTTGCCGGAGCGGGGCCTACATAGTAGATCACTTCGCCCTTTACGTCAACGGGCAGCTCCCCGCCCTTTTCGATAAGCTCAAAAAGCCGCTTGTGAGCCGCGTCGCGGCCTGTGATTATCGTGCCCGTCAGCAGGACGCTGTCGCCTGCTTTAAGGCTTTTTATATCCTCGTCGGTTATCGGCAATGTGATTTTTTTAGTCATAATACCCTCCTATATCTCAGTGCTTGCATGGCGCGCCGCGTGGCAGCAAATGTTTACCGCAACCGGCATGCCCGCGATGTGTGTGGGCGAGGTCTCAATATTTACGCCCAGAGCGGTCGTTTTGCCGCCCAAGCCCGCAGGGCCGAAGCCCATTTCGTTGATTTTTGCAAGCAGCTCGTCCTCCATTTCGGCATAGCGCGGGTCGCTGTTGCGGGTATCTATGGCGCGGAAGGTTGCTTTCTTTGCAAGCTGAGCCGCGCGCTCAAAGGTTCCGCCGATTCCAACTCCCACAACGATAGGCGGACAGGGATTGGGGCCTGCCGCCCTTACGGTATCGAGGACAAACTGCTTTACGCCCTCAACTCCGTAAGCAGGCGTGAGCATTTTTATTGCGGACATGTTTTCGCTGCCGAAGCCCTTGCCGCCCGCGGTAATTCTGATTTTATCTCCGCTGACGATCTTTGTATGTATTATCGCCGGCGTATTGTCGCGCGTGTTCACCCTGTCAAAAACGGGGTCGCTTACAACGCTTTTTCGCAGATAGCCCTCGTCGTAAGCCTCGCGCACGCCCTGCTGAACCGCGTCCTCAAAGCTGCCGTTTGAAACCGTGACCTTGTCGCCGTACTCAACAAAAAGCACTGCCATGCCCGTGTCCTGACAAAGAGGAATTTCCTCGGCGGCGGCTATTTTGTCGTTCTCAATAATTTGCGAAAGCACGCTTTTTGCCACGGGGCTGTCCTCTATCCCGAGCGCGTTTTCAAGCGAGCTCATAATGTCTTTGCCGATAAAGTAGTTGCAGTCCATGAAAAGCTTTTTGACTGCCGCTGTGATTTCGACGGCGTCTATCTGCCTTGTTTCCATTAATCTCGTCCTTTCAGGTTATGTTCAAGTTGTTTTAATATGTTTTTCACAGATATATTATAATATTTATCCAGAGGTATTTCAATCTTTTTTATTGTGTGTTATAATAAAGTATCGAATAATATAAAAGGATGATATATATGAGCAAAATTCTTGTTGTTGACGACGAATTCCGCATTCGTCAGATCATTCGCAAATACGCCGAGTTTGAGGGCTACGAGGTTGACGAGGCAACCGACGGCATGGAGGCTATACGGATCTGCCGCCAAAAGGAGTTTGACCTTATAATAATGGACGTTATGATGCCCGAGCTGGACGGCTTTTCAGCCTGCCGCGAGATACGCAAGTTCCGCGACACACCCATCATCATGCTCTCTGCAAGAGGCGAGGAATACGATAAGATCCACGGCTTTGAGCTTGGAAGTGACGACTACGTTGTAAAGCCATTCTCGCCCAAGGAGCTTATGCTTCGCGTAGGCGCGGTCATCAAGCGCTCCGGCAAAAGCGACGACGCTCAGAAAAACGATGTGTTTACATACAAAGGGCTTGAGGTCAACTTCTCTGCTCGCACAGTCACCATCGACGGCAAACGCGCTGAGATGACTCCGAAGGAATACGATCTGTTTTTTTATATGGTTCGCAACAAAGGGCTTGCCCTTACCCGTGAAAGCCTTATAAGCGAGGTATGGGGATATGACTTCTTCGGCGACGAGCGCACCCTTGATACCCATATAAAGCTGCTGCGCAAAAGCCTTGGCGAGTACAGCAACTGCATCGTTACTCTAAGAGGAGTGGGCTACAGATTTGAAACGGTATAAAAGAAAAAAGGTCTCTCTGCGCACCAAGCTTTTGGGTTACTTTTTGGTGTTCGGCACCATTATACTTGTAATTCTGTGGGTGTTCCAGTCCTTCTTTTTAAAACCGCTTTACACAATGTCAATGACGCTGAAGGTCGACAAGTGCGCCTCAAAGATAGTCAAGTCGATACAATACAGCAAAAATGTCTGGGCGACAATCGACAACGCGGCAAGTGACAACGCGCTGTCGGTTTATCTGTACAGAGTAGGAGGCGGCAGACCGCAGAAGGAGCGCGAATGCTCCTATGAAAACCCCGCGGTAAGACTTTATATCGAGAACTCGGATATACTCAGATACTATGAAAACACCGTCGACAACGGCGGAAAGATGAGCTTTACCGAATCCAACAACGCCGAGGATATCGGTAAAATGCGCAGGGAAATATTCAACAGCTACGTTGCCAGCGCCGACAGCGTAAACGCACAGATCCACCAGCTGAACGCGGGTGAAAACGAAAGCCTTGTTTATACCTACATAATAGAGCGCAACGACGGGCGAAGAACGTTTTTGGTAATAACCTCGTCGATCACTCCGCTGAACACCACGATCGACGTTATCCGCAATCAGCTTCTTCTTGTTTCGGTAGTTTTTATACTTCTTTCGGTCGTTTTCTCGGTTTACGCAAGCCGAAGGATAGCCAAACCTATAGCCAATACCAACAGCGCTTCAAAACAGCTTGCCAAAAAGAACTACAAGGTCGAATTCAACGCAAAGGGCTACCGCGAGGTTGAGGAGCTTAACGATACCCTCAACTACGCCAAGACCGAGCTTGCGGCTACCGAAAAGCTGCAGCAGGAGCTAATAGCCAATATTTCGCACGATCTGCGCACTCCGCTTACGATGATAACGGGCTACGGCGAAGTAATGCGCGACCTGCCCGGCGAGAACAACGCCGAGAACATCCAGATCATAATTGACGAGGCTACACGCCTTTCAACGCTTGTAAACGACCTGCTCGACCTATCAAAGCTGCAGTCGGGCGCGCTTCAGGCGGAGAAAAAGGAATTCTGCCTTACCGACAGCGTCAGCGGCATTTTGGAACGCTACTCAAAGCTTGTTGAGCAGGACGGCTTTAACATTTCGTTTGACAGCTCGGAGGATATATATGTAAACGCCGACGAGCTGCGTATCTCACAGGTCATTTACAACCTGGTAAACAACGCGGTCAACCATGCGGGCGCTGACAAAACAGTCATTATCACCCAGAAGCTGTTCGACAGGCGCGTGCGCATAGAGGTGACCGACCACGGCGAGGGTATCCCTGCCGACAAACTGCCCTATATCTGGGAAAGATACTATAAGGTCGACAAGGAGCACAAGCGCGGCGTGATAGGCTCGGGGCTGGGGCTTTCGATCGTGAAGTCGATTCTTGACGCCCACAACGCGCGCTACGGCGTAAGAAGTACCTACGGCAAGGGCAGCACCTTCTGGTTTGAGCTTGCTGTCATAAATGTTAAACGCAAACGCAACTAAATATACCAGAGGATGACTCAAGCTCGAAGGAGCAAAGAGTCATCCTCTTTTATTCACCACGGATAACGCTCCACGCCTTTTCCAGTCGGTCCATTGACCACGCGGCGTTCGCGGGGCTGGTCGACGGGAGCTTTTCCGCCTTTATTTTGTTTATAGGATATATGTATTTTTGATAAAGCTTATACGATGCCGCGCCGTTGCAGTAAACTGTCTTTACGCGGCTGTTGTTGAGTATTACGCTCAGGTCGTTCGGCACAACGTCCCTTATTGAGCTGTCGGACGAGCCGGTGATAGTGCAGGAGCGGATAGTATCCCACAGCGCTATGTTGTGACTGAGCGCCAGGTGCTTTTTCTCTTCAATGCTGCTCGGCGCGTCCTCACCAAAGATCCTCGCCAAAAGCGGCCAGAAGCGGTTTTGCGGATGGCCGTAAAAGAACATAGCCTCACGGGATTTGACGGACGGAAAGCTGCCCAGGATAAGCACCGTTGAGTTTTTATCGTAAAGCGGCGGTATAGGGTGAACTATGCGCAAGGGCTCAGCCATGTTTTTTCTCCTTTAATAGTCCGCGAATATACGCAAAGGTCTTTTCCTCTCCCTCATCGCGCAGCATCACAAGCATCTTTTCAAGCAATGCCTCAGTGTTTTCGTGCATTCTGTGCTTGCCCTTAATGCGCAGAAAGTAGGTGTAGGAGTCGGCGTCGGTGTACTTTTCGCCGTTATATATCTTGCTTGCGGCAACCCTGTCACAGAACATCTCGATAACGTACCTCAGCGGCATCTCGACCGGCTCGGGGCGCTTTGTTTTGGGGTTGTAGTCAATCCAGAATTCGTAGTGGTGGCGGTTTCTGCCCTTGTGATGGAGCCACGCGCGCGAATACCCGTAAAGCTCGCGCTCCATTTCGTTGGGGCTGCGGTCTCCCTGATAGTACTTTGCGCCCGGGATAAACTCGGTGGGGCTGTATTTTGACAGGTCATGCCTCAGTCCTTGGCGGAGAATGCCGGCCTTAGCGCAGTGCGCAATGACTCTGTGTCTGTGTTTGGTAATGGTTTTAAAGTGTTTTAACGGATGTGCCATAATTCTCACCGGTTTCAGTATATCATATTTTGCGGAATTTTACAATTTTTCATACAAAAAAATACAAAAACACTTGCTATTTTTTAAAAAAACCGCTATAATAGTAACAATGGTTAAAAATTTGTAACCATTTAGAAGTTTTGTCACTATATTGCATCCTAACGGAAAGGGGGTTAAGCGTTGAAAAAAGCCTATATTGCCGCTATATGTGTTTGCGTCGTTTTGTGCTGCACATTCGGGTTTATGATTTTCAGCGAGTTATTATCCCCTTCTTCCGTCGGAGCGCACGAGAACTCCTCATCGGTAAAAGAGCAGAACATCACCATTTCCGAAGGCGAAGCGACACTGCTTGAAACCGCTAACGACTACAAGCCAAGCGCCACCGAGTGGAAAAGCAGCAACAAGGAGATCGTAACCGTAGAAGGCGGCGGCAGGATCGACGCTATTAAACAAGGCAGCGCCTGCGTCACCGCGGATTTGGCGAACGGCGACCGCGTAAAGTTCAATATAACCGTCAGTGCTCCCAAAAATCAGGCGGAAGCTGATAAGTTCTCGACCGCCTACACAGCGAATCAGGACATTCTGAAAAAGAACCTCCAAAGCAAAAACAAAAAGAAGCTCCCCTATCAGATCATGGTAAACCGCAGTCAAAACTGCGTTACCGTATATACATATAACAGCGAAGGAAAATACACTGTGCCCGTCCGCGCGATGGTTTGCTCGTGCGGAAAGGACAACAGCACGGTTCTTGGTATTTACGACATTCAGTATCGCAGCGAATGGCAGTCGCTTGTAAAGGAATCGTTCGGGCAGTACGCCTGCCAGTTTTACGGCGATTACCTGTTCCACAGCGTGCCCTACAGCGATATTTCAAAAAGCTCGCTGAAAAGCGATGAATACAACAAGCTCGGCTCGCCCGGCTCAATGGGCTGCGTGCGGCTGTCTGCCGGCGACTGCAAATGGGTATATGACAACTGCGCCGACAATACGGCTGTTGTGATTTATGACAACGAAAACCCGGGTCCGCTCGGAAAGCCCTCGGGCATTTTGCTCAGTGACTACACCATCGGCTGGGATCCCACGGACAACGACCCAAAGAACCCCTATAACAACAAAACGCCTCAGATCGTCGGCGCAAAGGATATTACGATCAAAGCCGGCGACAGCTTTGACAAGGCTGACGGCGTGACCGCTCTCGACACCTGCTCAAA
>ONCY01000052.1 GCA_900316435.1 uncultured Eubacteriales bacterium
GAAAAGCCCAGGAAAATAGCGCCTGTAAACGTTACAAAAATACCAATCTGAGCAGCAGCGCCCAAAATAAGGCTCTTGGGGTTTGAAATAAGCGGACCGAAGTCGGTCATACAGCCGATTCCCAGGAAAATAAGGGGCGGATATATTCCGAGCTTTACACCTTGATACAGGTAGTAGAGCAAGCCGCCGTTTACCGGGCTCTCATAATACCACTGCCCGTTAATAAACTGCAGCGGATGTCCGGCTGCGGCAGGGTCGCTTTTGTCCGCGATTTGAACCAAAGTGGTTTGAGGAGCCGCCATAATCTCGGGAAACAGATTTACAAGCAGCATACCGAAAGCAATAGGAAGCAGCAAAAGCGGCTCATACTGCTTTTTAATAGCGAGGTACAAAAGGAAAATCGACACCGCTATCATTATATAATTTTGCCAGTTCAGCGTCATCAGACCCGAGCTGCTGTAAATGCCGTATATGGCATCTAAAAAACCGTTGAGTATTTCCATAAAAGCTACGTTCCTTTCCGATTTTTCCGCTTAAAACGGGCGAGTATTATCCAGAACACCCGCGTTTGCCCAAGCAGAACGTCCGCCGCTTGCTTTTTTGATGCTCTTGATTCTTGTTTTTGAGGATGACATGCCGCTCGCCGCAACAGCCGCCGCAATAACCGCAACAACCTCCTCGGGAATGCCTTCTTCAATTGTAGGAGGAGTGATATAGGCGGGCTTCTGAATTATATGGACTCCGCCGTCACCACTGATCGGCTCAACAACCTTTTGCTTTTTCTTCTTTTTATCCGCCGCGTTCTGGGCGCCGGCTATAACGGCGCTATAAAGCTTTATAACCAAAATCAAAAGAAAAAGCATCGAGAAAACGACAACAAAACCCGTCAGAATTACCTTTGCAGAGGAAATGAACTTTTCCGACATGTTCAATTCCGACGTTACTGTCTGCAGCGTCAGTACGCTTGATTGCAACATATAACACCCTCCGAAATTTAAAAGTATACATATATAAAGTATTATAATTGATTTTGCTGTTTTTTTCAATATTAAAAATATTTTTATCGCTTTTTCGTTAAATTTACCAATATTTTTTTAAAAACAGAGAAAAACAGGGACAGATTTTGCTCTGCCCCTGCTTTTCAAAAAAGGAGGAAAACACTTTTGTTTTTTATACGGTATCGGTTTTTGCCTTAAAAGGTTTGCTTTCAACAAGCAAAGGCAAGCCGCAGGCTTGCTGACGTTCAGCGGGAAATTAAACCCCATCCGAACGTCTGTATGGCTCCCGCCGCCTAAGAAGCGGGGACATACTTTGCGGTTATATCGGACTTTAAATCAAAGGATGATGCAAATAAGTCCGTTGCATCCGTCGTTGATAACGCGCTCTATAGTCTGCCCGATTTTTTTGCGGGCGTCGGCAGGCATCCTGCTGAGCTTATTATGGAGCCCTTCATTTACAAGCTCGTGAACGGATTTTCCGAAAATATTGCTCTCCCAGATTTTTTCAGGGCTTTCTTCAAACTCTTTGAGAAGGTATGACACAAGCTCCTCCGACTGAGCCTCTGAGCCTACAATAGGCGTAACTTCGGTTTGGGTTTCCACTCGCATCATATGAATAGATGGCGCGCTCGCCTTTAGCTTTACGCCGTATTTGCCGCTCTGTTTAATGATTTTCGGCTCATCAAGAGTTAGCTCGTCGATGGTAGGCATTACTATACCGTAACCTGTCTCTTTAACCTGCTCGTAAGCGCGGGATATTTTATCAAACTCGCGCTGTTTTTGCGACAGAGTGTTGACGCAGCTCATAAGGGCGTTTTCGTCAGCTATTTCAAGCCCCGTTTCCTCTGACAGTACCCTGTAAAACAGCGAAGGGTCTATCTGAACGCCGACAGAGGCGTTGCCGCTGCCCAAATCGAGGTTGAGCAGCTCGCAGCCCGTAACATAATCACAGTCGGATATTTCGTCCGCCGCCTGACGGATCTCGCGGATTTTTTCTATCTTGCCGGCAGAATTTTTTATAACGTTAAAAAGCTCGGATTTTAGCCAATGACCGCTGTCAAGCTTTACAACCCACTTTGGGATATCCACCTTGATTTCACGGATCGGGAACTCAAACAAAAGCTGCGCCAATATGCGCTTTATCTCGTTCTCGCTGAGCTCCATACAGCTTACCGGCAGCACCGGAACAAGGTATTTGCGCGACATTTCCTCAGCCATCGCCTTTGTTGACTCCGCCTCGGGATCAACGGAATTAAGCAGGACGATAAACGGCTTGTCGATTGCCTTAAGCTCATTTATTACCCTTGACTCGCTTAGTACATAGTCCTCCCTCGGGATATCGCTGAAGCTGCCGTCGGTGGTTATGACCAGGCCGATTGAGCTGTGGTCGGTGATCACCTTTTTTGTTCCTATTTCCGCCGCCTCGTCAAACGGGATCTCCTCGTCAGCCCACGGCGTTTTTACCATTCGCGGGCCGTTTTCTTCGCTGTGGCCGAGAGCGCTGTCAACTATATAGCCAACGCAGTCGATCATGCGCACCTTGAAGGAGACGTTTCCGTCAAGCTCTACCTCCACGCTCTCCTCGGGTATAAACTTAGGCTCGGTAGTCATAATCGTTTTGCCGGCAGAGGACTGCGGCAACTCGTCGACAGTGCGCGTGTAAACGCTCTCGTCGTGAATATTCGGGAGCACAAGCGAATCCATAAAGCGCTTGATGAAAGTTGATTTGCCCGTCCTTACCGGGCCGACAACTCCGATGTAAACATCGCCGTCGGTGCGGCGCGAGATATCCTGATATACATTTTTCTCATCCATTGTACCGCCTCCTTACAGCTTTGGGATCAACAGCATTTGGTCGCTGTCGAGCACCGCGTTTTCAAGCTCATTCTCGGACATAAGCAGCTCAAGGCCGGTGTTGTGCTTTTTTGCTATGTTCCACAGGCTTTCACCTTCCGACGCAAAATAGAGGGTAAGGGCACAGCCGTCGGGCTTAACGGGCTTGTCGTCGAATATTTCAACGGAGCTTACAGCCTTGTATTTTGCGCTGTTTACCGCTCCGCCGCTGATTTTCATCTCGCAACGGATATCAACGGAGTTATCCTCGGTAAGGCGATAGCTTATGCTGATAACACGCGCGTTGGCAAAAAGGACGGTATTACAGCTCTCAGCCGACGGAAGAAGCCTGTCAAGCTCACAGGCACGCTCGACAAACACAGGCGTGTTTTCCTCGTCAAGAGCAAGAATGCAAAGGTTGATCTTGCCTTTAGCGGAAATGCCTTCGGATGCGCCGACCGTTTCACACGCTACGCTGTCTGCATAGATATCAAGAACCTTTGACAGCTTGCAGCCGTCTATTTTTGCGGTTGTCTTTTGGATAAATGTGTCCCCTATTTCGCAAATATTACCGACTATTCCGGTCTCGGTAAATTGCGGTGCGCAGGCAAATTCGGTACAGTACGCGTCGGTTATTATATCAGTCTCGCCTGTTGAGTAACCCTGTGCCGATACGCAGAGCATAGCGTCAAAGGAAAGAGCCGGCTTGTCGGATAATATATCGTTTTTAAGCCGGATGTCATAAGACATAACCTCGACATTAAAGATGTTGTCGGTATCCTCACCGATACCCTCACAGTCGATTATTTGCTGGAACGGAAGCAGGTAATTGAGCTTTGCGGTCTCACCTGTTTCGATATTTGTCAGATAAAACAGATTAATGTTGATTTCACCGTTGAGCAGCAGTTTGCCGCTTACTGCCTTCGCATCAGTCAGCCCTGCCGTGACCTTAGAGTACAGCACAGCCTCAACTGCGGGCTTTTCGGCAACAGAAATCTGCTCGCTGATTGCAAACTGTTCCTGGCAGTTCGCCTTTAGATTGCAGAGCGGAACGGTTTTTTTAAGGGTTTCAAGATTGCTTTGCTCAGGCTCATACAACTCGGTGGTTTTTGCTGTTATCACCTTTGCGTAAAGCGAAAACGCCCCGTGCATCACCAGCCTGCGAGGGCTGAGAGCGCGGCAGTTAACATATTCCGGACGGGTTTTTGTAAGTATTATATACCCCTCCGACGCGTCTTTTACGGTAAAGCTCTGCGAAAACCCCACCGTATGCCCGCAGCTGCGGATAGACTTTTTCTCGCGCTCAACATACAGCACGCTGACAACACATACGCCGTCGACCTGAAGCTGTCCTCCCGAAAGCGTTTTTGACTGGATTTGCGGAACAAGTGTGCATTTAAGAATCTTTTCGATATCCGGACAATAATCGGGCAATGTCAAATCGACATCCGTCAGCTGTTCGGCAACCGTATCAAGCACAATAGCCGGTGCGCGGAATGTACGGTTTTCCTGATTAAACTCCATATTGCTCTCTCCTTTAATTTTTATCTGTACCAATATATGACTTTGGAGAGATAAATATGCAGATATAAACAGAAAAAGCGGCTGACCCGAAGGTCAGCCGCCAAGTATTGCTTATGTAATTAAATTATGCCAAACCGGCAAGCATTCTCTGAAGCTGAGTTACGTCTTTGATAGTCAGCTTGCCGTCCTTGTTTGCGTCAGCCGCAGTAGCGTCAATTGACGAAAGTCCTCTGTACTCAGCAAAATAACGCTGGAGAGCAGTGATGTCGCCGATCTGGAACTTGCCGTTCTTGTCAACGTCGCCTCTTACAGTGTCAGAGCCTTCGGTAACAAGAGTCTTTGTTGAATAGGTGTAGCCGGAGAAGCCACTCTGAGAAGCAACGTCGTTCTTAACTACGCCGCCTTCAACAAGAGCCGCTGTCTTCATGTCACCCGAAACTACAGCGCCGAGCCAAAGATCCTCAACGTTGAGGTTTACGGTTGTTCTGCCTGTTCCGAGTACGTTAAATGTAGCAACTACAAAGTCGCTCATTGACGAATAGCTTACAAGATTCGCGTCGGTAAACGCACCCTCTACAAGACCCGAGGTATTAGTGTTGAAGCTTGCCGATGATGCCTTGGGCATTGTTACGCTGTCAAGTGAGAGCTTCTTTGAGTCATAAGTAAGCTTCCACGATGAGTTGATTACGTCCTTTGATGATTTGAACTGATAAGCAACAGATACTTTCTTAACATTCTTGTCAAATGTTGTAGTGGCTGCGTCAAATAAGTTTGACTTGCCGTTTACAAGCAGTCCGTCAATTGCGGCGCCGCCTGAAGTCTGTGAAGCGGCTGTTACGGTAGCGCCCGAAGATCCCTGAACAACACCGTTATCAACGATACTTACAACGCTTGTGCCGTTAATGTAGTTCATTTCGTTAACGGTAAGGGTAACGTCTGTTGAGCCGGGAGCGAGAACTTCAAACTCAGCCTCTACAAAGGCTCCGCCCGCAGTAAAGTCAGCGGGATTATTATAATCGGTGAAGTTGCCGTAAACGGGAGTACCGCTGTCGTTAACGGTGTCGCCGTCAACAGGGCACAAATCAGCGCCTGCCGTATTGAGCTTAAGCTTTGTGCTGTCGTAAGCAAGGCTCCAGTCAGCACTTGAGATTTTTTTGTTTGAAGTAAGGTTATAGGATACTGTAACTGTGTCGCCAACCTCGAGATCAGACTCGCTTGAGGTCTGGAACATATTTGACTTTGAGTTAACTGTAAGAGTTGTTCCTACAGGTTCGGTGGGATTTGTAGGGTTGGTGGGGTCTGTAGGATTGGTAACGGGTGTAATGCCGCCCTTACCGATGCATGCGAGAGGAACGGTGATAAGGTCATCGTCTTCCTTTTCCTTTGAGGTGTTGTCGCCTGCATGGTATTCCTGCATTGTATTGTCGAGCATTGAAGCAGCGTCAAAGGGTACGCAGTCCAGCATTGATTCGTTTCTGGTGCCGAAGAAGATAGCACCGATACCGTTGCTGGTAAGTTTAGCTGCGGTTGTTCCGATAGCTGAAAGCGGGATCTTCATCTCATAGAAAGAATCGTATTTGGTGTCATGCTTGCCTTTTTGACCTGCAAATGTTTTGTAGTCAACCCAGTCAGCGCTGTCGCTGTAAACATCGTCAGTGCTGTCAGAGTAGTTTAAGCCCCAGATATGGCTGCAGATATTGGTGTCAGCCATCTTGTAAGTAATACCTGCCTGGGTAAAAGAAGTGCAGTGGGTTGTGTAGTCGGTAGTACCGTTTGAATCGGCTGTGAACATTGCGGGAGTTCCGCCGTCGCCAACCTTAGCGCTCATAAAGAACAGATGGTCAACATGGGTCTGGAATGTGGATTCTACTCCCCAAATGCCTGATTTACCGTTCTCCGGTGTTGCAAGCTTTCCGGTCATGCCCTTGGAGTTGGGGTCAACGCTGAGACCGAGAACAATCGGGACTGAGCCCATTTTGCCGTTGTCCATCAAAGATTGGTCGCCTGCGTTCTGCCATGTATCGGTGGTGTTTACAAACTGCATACCGATATAAAGGTTTGTGTTGTCCCAAGCAGCAAACAGCGCATAGCAGTCTGCAAGGCTGTTTTCATGAGAGCCCTTCCAGTGGTTGGGGCAGTCCCAAGCAGCACCCTGAGCAATCATCATATCCTCTGACCAGTCACTGGCGTCACCGTCAATTGTGATGGTAGCCTGCTTGCCTACTTTGCCGTCAGGATTTGTTTTGTAATAGCTTGCGAGTGTGCCTGTTGCAGCCGACGCCGGAACGCAAGCTACAACGATTGTGGTGATAAGCAGTGCCGCTACAAGCAGAATGCTTATCAGTTTCTTTTTTGTGTTCATCGTTAATTAACCTCCTAAACTATTGTGCTTATCAGCAATATAAATTACCGATTTTATTATATATTAAATCTTTCAAAAACTCAACAAAAAAATGAGATGTGCAAAGTTTTTGTCGCATTGCACATCTCATGCGTATAAAATTTGTTTAAAATGTCCTAACTCAAAGCACTTGTTTAACCTTTTTTATCCCGAACAGCTTTCTGAGAATTCCGGAAAAGAATTTTGGATTATCAATAAGTACTACTTTCATAAACTTACCTCCTAAAGCATGATATACTGACAACGACCAGCGACGCCGACGCGACAACCAAAGTCCACCTTACCGGCAGCAAAGTCGCGATGAACAGCCCGGCGCCGAACCACACCGCCGATTTGACTTTTTGTTTGCGGCACCTCATTGCATCACCCTCTATCATTGTATACCAATGCAGAAAAAGTGTGCTTGTAATTTTCTTTGCTTTGTATTATGATGTTAAAAGGATGTGATTTGATGAAAACAATTACAATTCAAAAAAACGACGCAGGCCAGCGCCTTGATAAATTCCTTCAGAAGCGCTTTAAAACCATGCCAAAATCGATGATGTATATGTACATTCGCAAAAAGTGCATTAAGCGCAACGGCAAAAGGTGCGATATCGCCGAACAGCTTAAAGAGGGCGACGTGCTTACCTTTTATATAAAGGACGAATTTTTTGACGCTCCCTCAGAAAAAAACTACGAATTTTTAAAGGCACCGAAAAAGCTTGACATCGTTTACGAGGACGAAAACATCCTGCTGCTCGACAAAAAGCCCGGGGTTATCGTCCATCAGGATAAGCAGTTCCACTTTGATTCTCTGATTGCCCGCGTTCAGCATTATTTATATGATAAGGGCGAATATGACCCCGAGCAGGAGCGCGTGTTCTCCCCTGCCCTCGTTAACCGAATAGACCGCAATACAGGCGGAATCGTTATCGCCGCCAAAAACGCGGAGAGCCTTAGAATATTAAATCAAAAAATGAAAACCCGCGAGCTTGAAAAGTTTTATCTGTGCCTTTTGCACGGCAAGCCCAAACATGATGAAGCTGTTCTCAAGGATTACATGATAAAAAACGAAAGCAAAAACAAGGTCAGAGTATTTCATCATCCCGTTGACGGAAGCAAGGAGATGATCACCAAATACCGTGTTCTCGGATTTAACGGTAAATTCAGCCTTGCCGAGGTAGAGCTGCTTACGGGCAGAACCCATCAGATACGCGCTCATATGGCTTTTATCGGGAATCCGCTTGCGGGCGATACAAAGTACGGCTTAAAAAAAGCGCCCGAAGGATTTCCCTATCAGGCGCTGTACAGCTATAAGCTTAAGTTCAGTTTTACGTCCGACGCCGGGCTGCTTGAATACCTTAACGGCAAAGAGTTTCAGGTGGACAAAGGAAAAATATGGTTTATTAAATAATCACTTAATGCACATCATGGCGCTCATTGTTCCCCTGTGCCCCTTTGTGGCGCGGTGGCTCCACAGAAGCTCACTGTTGCAGTTGGTGCATAAATCTGAGAGCGTGATGTTTTCCTCAGGCACGCCCGCCGACATTAGGATTTGGCGGTTTGCCTCTAGCAGATCAAGCATGAATTTTCCGCCGCCCTTTGAAAACACAAAGCGCTCAACGGGCAAATCTTTCATAGCAATAAAGTTAGCGGCGCACGGCTCGTCTACCTCATAGCAGCACACCGAAATTGCAGGGCCGACAGCCGCCTTTATATTTTTGGGATCCGTGCCATAGAGCGCGGTCATCTTTTTGATAACCTTCTCACCTATTCTGCCCACTGTTCCGCGCCATCCGGCGTGAGCAAGCCCTATCGCGCGCTTTTCGGTATCTACTAAAAACAGAGGCGTGCAGTCGGCGTAGTAGGTCACGAGCGTGACGTTCGGCTCGTTTGTGATGAGCGCGTCAACGCTCTCCATATCGCGCGGCCTGTAAATGCCGATTCCTTTATCGGCGGAAGTGACAGCGCGCACATATGTGTGGTGATCCTGGGCCGAGGCTACAAGAGTGTTGAAATCAAAGCCCGCGCTTTTGCAGAATCGCCTGTAGTTTTCGGTTACACGGTCGGGATCGTCACCGCGGTTGAACGCCGTGTTCATAGCGGCAAACTCGCCCTCGGACACTCCGCCAAGTCGGGTTGTGAAGGCGTGATTTATAAAACTTATTTCCGATAAAGAATTATAAGTCAGATAAGGCACTGTATCGGCGTTATTGAGCGACATGGTTTTTGAATCAAATTCCATAAAACCCTCCAAATAAAATAGTTATTGCAAGTGAAAATAAAGTGTGGTATATTAGTATTATACGAGGTGATTCTATGAAATACAAGTTTTTCGGAAAAAATATATTGCCCGACTGCACATACTGCGCTAATTCGGAATTTGACAACGGCACTCATATGTGCAAAAAAGGAAAGCTTATAAAAGAAGGAAAGTGCCGAAGCTTCAGCTACGATCCGCTTTTGCGCGTGCCGACGTCGGTTTCCATCAGCGGCAACTATACCGCGGACGATTTTAAGCTGTAAAACATATTATATTATTAGAACAGAGGCTGACTCAAACGAGCCAACCTCTGTTTTTTTATTTGTATGGTACACTGTCGATTATTGTATCCGTTGAATTGGAATTATATTCTATCGAGTCATATGCGATGTACGGATTTTCGCTGCCGAGCAGATAGATATTGCCGCCGATATATACGCAGCGGTCAACCGAGGCGTATTCGCCCTTGATAACATCGGAGGTGTAGTCGTCGATTACCGTGATTTTTCCGTTGTCGACACGGAAGTTAAGCGAGCCGCACTTTGTTTCGGGAGATTTATAGTCGTTGTATGTTTGTGTGCTGTAATCGTACTCGCCCCATTTAAAATAGTTCATGGGGATCGTATAGTCGTTACGCTCAAAGTTAACAAGCAGCGCCTTTGGGTTATTTTGAATTGCCGAGGAATAATTCGGGAATATTTTTGTATCGAGCACCTTTGGATTCGCCTTGTCCGTAACGTCGAAGGTGACGATTTTCAAGGCGTTATTGAGGTTATAATCGATCGGTTCATCCGACGCTTCCTCAGTATGGTAGCCTATGCCGAGAATCGTGTTTTCGTCAACCGGCACAAGCATGGTTGAGAAGCCGCTGATTTTTACAAAGCCCTTGATCTCGGGCTTGGAAGGATTTGAAAGGTCGATCACAAACAGAGGGTCGGTCTGACGGTAGGTGATGACGTATGCCGTGTCATTGATATAGCGCACCGCCTCGATATGCTCATCCTGAGCAAAATTTGTCGCCTGACCTATCTGTTTCAAATCCTTGTCAAGAACAAAGAGGTTGTTGCTCTCGTTATAATTCTTATCGTATGAAGTAGTTGCTACGCGCAGGTTGCCGTTGTATTCGTCGAGCGCGTACTGATTCTTTACGGCGCCTTTAACATTGCCCGAGGCGACAAACTCGATTCCGTCTTTGAGGTCGATTTTTATAATCTGAGTCTGCTGCGGCTGATAATAATCATAGCTGTAAATATCATCCGCTCCGTCATCTTCGGGATAGCTTCCATTGTGGTAGAAGAAGCCGTCGCTATCGGCTGAGAACCCCTCGCCGTTTTCGGTTACGGCTTCGGTTTCATCTTCGTCCGCATTGCTTTCCTGTGAAGCGTTTGGAAAAACCTCGTCGTAAACCTTCGGTGAATACTCGAGCGCAGTTACATACAGGTTATCAAGGTTGCAATACACTATATCGGCGCTGCCTAAGATCGCCTTTGTTTTTGCCGCCTGAGCGCTGTCCTCGGTGTTTATCATGCTGACTACAAGGAAGCTGCTTGTACATGGCTTTTGAACGGAATAAATATTATCAATCGGTATCTCGCTGCTCTCAATGCTGTCCGCCGTAGATGATACTTTTCTGCCCGCCGTGGGAATATCCCGGTCGTTTGACACGGCAGAGTCAGATACGATATACAAAGCTCCGCCGATCATGCGCGAGGAGGTGTATCTTCCGCTCTGATAAAATGAATCAACGCGCTTAATATCATTTACATCCGAGATATCAAAAATATCCGCAACCGTTTTACAGGAAATACGGGAAGATGTATACTCTGTTGAAAGGGTTATAAGTCGGCCGCCGTAAATATAGAAATCGTTGACATAGGCATAGCCGGCGCCGTCATTTTTGTTTTTTGCCGGATTCAGAACCTTTATTTCCGAGACCTTCTTTGAGCTTTTGCCCTCAGCGGAGAAAACCTCGATAACGTTTCTGTTAAGATAAAAGATGTTTTTATCGGTTGTTTTTACCGTGTCGGCCTCATCTACTCCTACCGACTGAACATAGGTTTCGTTGTGATATGACGATGGAGCCGACGAACCGCTGTTGAAAAATTTAGTGCCCGAGGATGAGCCTGAACTGTCGCCTGACATGCTGTCAGAGCTGTTGCCTGAGAAGTTTGCGCCTCCGTCGGCGTAAAAGTCCTCGATATAATAATCATAAGGCGAATTCCTAAGATATTCGCTTACTTTTAAAACATTTTTAAGCTCGGACTTTAGCTCGTCACGGCTTGAAAACCCGCGAAGCGAGGCTGAATTTGAAGCAGGTGCTTTCAGGTTTTTCTGTTCGGCAGGCTTTACGCTGCCGAACACGCCCGTAAAGGTCAAGGTACATGCTGTTGCGACCGCAGCCGCGGCAACTGCCGAGATACCGAACGCCGCTTTCTTTTTGCTGTGTTTAGGGGGCAAAAGATTGAGCTTAGGGGTATCGTTTTCAAGGTGTTCAAGCACAAACTGCTCGTTGATTTCCTCGGGAGCGTTTACACCGCTGTTGTCAAATTTATCTTTAATAAAATCAAAATTACTGTCTTTCATAACCGTCACTCCAAAAAATTCTTCATTTTAGCAAGCGCCCGTGAAAGCTTTGAACGCACCGTTGAGTGTTTTATGTCAAGCATTTCGGCGATCTCACGCGTTTTGTAGCCGGAGATAACCGACAGCAGCACAATGTCTTTCTCCTCTGAAGAAAGGAGCGCAAGCGCCTCCTC
>ONCY01000022.1 GCA_900316435.1 uncultured Eubacteriales bacterium
CAACGCATTTTATGCCGAATACTCTGCAATAAATCAGCCCTTTACAATATCGGCGATTTGGGCGTTTGTAAGGCGGATAAGATCTTGGGGCGCAAGGTCGATTTGATGTCCGATTTTGCCCGCGCTTACTATAATATGAGAGATGCTTTCTGCCGTGATGTGGAAGGTGGTTTTATAGGGCTTTTTCATGCCGACGGGCGAGCAGCCGCCGCGCACATAACCCGTAACCTTTGTGATGGCCTTTACAGGGATCATCTCAACCGACTTCTCACCTACGCTTTTGGCGCACTTTTTTAAATCGAGCTCATTTGCTACGGGCACAACAAAAACATAGTAGTCCCTGCCGCAGCCCTTAGTTACAAGGGTTTTGAAAACGCAGTCTGGGTTCTGCCCCAAAAGTGATGCGACGGTCACGCCGTCAACGGCGTCCTTTCCGTGTGGGTATTCGTGAGCGGTATATTTTATGTTTTCTTTTTCCAGAATACGCATTACGTTTGTTTTAAGCTCTTTCATATAAATCACCGCTTTTATTGTATAAAACACGGAGCAAAAAGTCAATTGAAAATACAAATTTCGACTTTTTTTTATTTTTTCGACAATTCAGGGAAAATGTATAGCTTTATTGTTAAATTTTTATTGAATTAATTACAAAAATATGGTATGATATTTTTTATTAGGGCATGGTATCGCCCTACTTCTTTACAGACGAAAGGAGAGAATATGGCTAAGGATATGTTAGACGCGATTTACGCCGCTGAGGAAGAATTCAGTCAGCGTGAAAACGCGGCAAAAGCAGCGGCGGAGCAGACGGTTGCAGACGCTAAAAAAGAAGCCGAAGTGCTTATTGAGGCGCGCAAATCTAAGGCGGCAGAGGACGCTGAGGCTGAGCTTGAATCTACCCGCGCCGAGAGCGAAAGCCTGCTGAAAAACGCAGCCGACGACGCGCAAAAGGACTGCGACGCAATTTCCGCCACAGCCGAAAAGAACCGTGAATCGGTCATTAAAAAAGCGGCTGACGCAATTTTGAAGTAATACTTTACACTCGGCAATGAAGGGGTGAAATTTATTTGGCAAAATTAAAAATGAAAACAGTGCGGATCATCGCTTTACGACAGGACAGAAAGCGGCTGCTTGAGCACCTTCAGGACAGCGCCCTTATTCAGATAACCAAGAGCGAATCGTCACGAGAGGGCTTTAAGCGCGTGAACGTATCGGCTCAGATGCAAGTGTTTGAGCGAAACGTCGACTTAACAGAGCAGGCGCTTAAAATTCTTGACAACTCAAAGCCCGAAAAGGCGGGAATGCTCGCCTCGTTTAAGGGACGGCGTGAAATCGACCCCGATGAGATCGGAGAAATCGCCGCAAACGCCAAAGAGGTTATCGAGGCGTGCTCGCGTATTACCGAGCTTGACAAAGAGTGCTCTGACAACGCCGCCGAGCAAATCCGCATAAAAACACAGCTTGCCCAGCTTGAAAGCTGGCAGAAGCTTGACATTCCGCTGAACACCACCGGTACAAAATCCACGGCGGTGTTCATAGGCTCGCTGCCCGAACAGTTTACGGAGCAGCGGCTGAAAGAGGCGCTTGTCGCCGAAAACCCGAAGCTGGAATTTGAGTTTGAGATCCAGCACAGCGAACCCGGCTTTACAAACGTTGTTGTGTTCGCTCCCCAAAGCCAAAAGACAATGGCTGAGGATGCATTAAGGGCGCTGGGCTTTGCAAAGCCGATGTCGCCTACAAGCAAAATTCCGAAGGTAAAGGCAGATCGGCTCAGAGAAAAAAGCAAAAAGCTGACGGAAGAAACCGAAAACGCTCAAAAGGAAATAGCGGCGTTTGCCGACATGCGCGAAAAGATTAAATCCACGCAGGACTATTTCAGGATCCGCAGCGACAAATACAACGTGATCAACCACCTTGACCACTCAAAGCATGTCTTTATTATTGAAGGCTATGTTCCCGAGGAGGACTGCGAAAAGCTTGAGGCGCTGTGCAGCCGCGTTTCGACCTGCTCGGTCGAGTTCGGCGAAGCGGGCGACGACGCTCCCGTAAAGCTCAAAAACAACAAGCTTGCCGAGCCTGCTCAGGGAATCCTGACTATGTACGCGGCTCCCGGCAAAACCGACGTTGACCCTACCCCGCTTTTGGCGTTCTTCTTCTACTTCTTCTTCGGCATGATGTTCTCCGACGCGGGCTACGGCGTGCTGATGATTATCGCCACAGGGCTTATGATAAAAATCTTCAAGCCCGACAAAAAGATGCGCAATAACTTAAAGCTTTTCCAGTATTGCGGCGTTTCGACTACAATCTGGGGCTTGGTGTTCGGCAGCATCTTCGGCGACGCTCCGGCTTCGCTCTACAACGCTTTTACAGGCTCGAACGCCGTTATGGCTCATTCCATTTCCAATATGAGTGACCCGACTCCGGCGCTGCTTCCGTGGCCTGTTATCGACCCGCAGAAGGACGCGCTGACGCTGATGATCATATCTATCGCGTTTGGTCTGGTTCACATTCTTGTCGGCATGGGCTGCAAGTTTGTAGTATGCTGGAAGCAGAAGGACTACGCGGGCGCTCTGTTTGACACAGGGCTTTGGATGCTTATGCTCATCGGCTTTGCGGTGCTTGCCGCCGGCATGATAGTTTCGCCCGTACTGATTACCGTAGGCGCGGTAATAGCCATTGCCTGTGCTGTGGGACTTATACTTACTCAGGGCAGAGGCAAAAAAGGCATTGTCGGAAAAGCAATAGGCGGCGTTGCCTCGCTTTATGACATAACGAGCTACATTTCAGACCTGCTCAGCTACTCGCGTCTGTTAGCGCTCGGACTTACCACCGGCGTTATGGCGCAGGTATTCAACATGCTGGCGACAATGATGGGCACCAACGTTTTGGGAATCGTATTTATGATAGTGATATTCCTGCTTGGTCACCTTATCAACATCGGACTTAACGCTCTGGGCGCGTATGTTCACACAATGCGCCTGCAGTACGTTGAAATGTTCAGTAAATTTTATGAGGGCGGCGGAAAAGAATTTGAGCCATTCTCATTAAACAGTAAATATATCAAAATTCAGGAGGATAAATAATTATGAACGGAATCTTTTTAGCAATTTTAGGCGCGGCAATCGCAACTGTACTCGCGGGTATCGGCTCTGCAAAGGGCGTTGGCTCCGCTGCTCAGACATCAATGGGCGTTCTCTCAGAGGACTCTTCAATGTTCGGTAAAATGCTCGTACTTACGCTTCTCCCCGGTACTCAGGGTCTTTACGGCTTTATTGTAGGCTTCCTTATTCTTGTAAGCAGCGGCGTTCTCAGCGGCGCTCCCGACGTAACAATGGCTCAGGGCTTTGCTTACGCGGGCGCTTCGCTCGCAATCGGCTTCGGCGGACTTTTCTCAGGTATTGCTCAGGGCAAGGCTGCGGTTTCCGGTATCGCAATGACAGCCAAGGATGAAAAGAACTTCTCAAAGGGCATGGTTTCCGTTACCCTGGTTGAGATCTACGCTCTTCTCGCCTTCATCGTTTCACTTCTCGTTGTAATCCAGGTTCCCAATTTTGTAGCGTAATCTACACGAAACCAGCTAAACAAACGAAAGGAAGGTGAGCCTGAATGAACGGCAGCGACAGAATTTTAAGCCGTATTAAATCAGACAGCGACGCGAGCGTCAGGGCTATTGAGGAGCAGGCTCGTCAGGAGCGCGACCGAATCATTGCCGACGCTCAGCATCAGGCTGACAAACAGGCGGCCGAAATAGCCGAGCAGACCGCGCAGAAACGCGCGCGTATGCAGGCTTCGGCGCAAAGCCGCGCTCAGCTTGAAACTCGCAACGCTCTGCTTAAAAGACGCAGAACGGAAATAAACAAAACCGTCGAAGCTCTTGAAAGCTATTTGCTCGGGCTTGACGACTGTGAATATTTTGAGGCGCTTTACCGCCTTGCAGCCCAGCTAAAGGGCAAAAAGGGCGAGGTTTTTCTTAATCAAAAGGACCTAAACCGCAAGCCCGAAAACTTTGAAAAAAGACTTGCGGCAGCGGGACTTGACGCTACTGTCAGCTCCGCGCCCGCAGACATCAGCGGCGGCTTTATTTTAAAAAGCGGCGACGTAGAGGAAAACATGGAATTTTCCGCGATAATCAGCTCTAAGCGCGACGAAATTGAAGACCTCATAAACAAAGAGCTTTTCGCGCGGTAAGGGGGATGTATGGCATTATCATATGAATTTTCCATAGGCTCCGTCCGCGCAAGAGAAAACGCCCTGTTTAACAAAACCGACATCGAGCAGCTTTTGGGCTGCAAAAGCATTTCAGAGCTTTGCCGCATGCTTGAGGACAAGGGCTACGGCAGCGGCAGCGGCTTTGACGAGCTGATAGAGCGGCACTCGGACGAGGTATGGGCTTATCTTAAAAGCGTTTCCCCCGACTTTAATGTGTTTTCGCCGTTCCTTATCCAGAACGACGTCCACAACTTCAAGGCGGCTCTAAAGGGCACAATGTCAGCGCGCGACTACTATACCGCCCTGCTCATTTCCCCTTCTACGATCGAGCACAAGGTTATTATCAACGCCGTGGAACACCGCAGCATGAAGGAGCTGCCCGTTTGGCTTGCTCCCGCCGCAGAAAAGGCTTATGACCTGCTGGCTCACACGGGCGACGCCAGAGCGTGCGACGCCGTGCTCGACAAGGCGGTTATGAAGGAAATGCTAAGGCTGGGCGCGAGCTTCCGCTCCGAATTTTTAAAGGAGTATTTCCGAACGCTGGTATTCTACAACAACATTAAAATCGCCGTTCGCGCGGCAAGAACAGGAGCCGACAAGCAATATCTGAAATCCGCTCTTGTAAGCTTTGAGGGCTTTGACCGCGACAAAATAATCGCCGCCGCTCTCAAGGGCATTGACGCGCTGCTTGACGTGCTGTCAAAGACGCGCGGCTTCGGCTGCGACAAGGCGATTGAACAATACAAAATCTCTCCTTCGGCGTTTGAGAAGTTTGTCGACGACAGGCTTATTATCTCGGCGAAGGAAAGCTGCAAGCGCGCAAGCGAGGGCGCCGAGCCGCTGCTCGGTTACTACCTCGGCGAGGAAGCGCAGAAAAAGGTGCTTCATATCATAGCGAGCGGCATAAAAACAAACACTGAAACAGACATCATCAGGGAAAGGCTGCGTGAAATTTATGGCTAAGAACATTGCCGTCATCGGCGACGGCGAGAGCATCAAGGGCTTTTCCGCTGTCGGACTTGACATTTACCCCTGTGATGATACAGCCGAAGCAGGCGCGTTGCTGCGCCGTGTTGCCGACAGCGACCGCTACGCCGTTATTTATCTGACAGAAACCGTTTACCACGCGTCGGATAAGGTTCGCGCCCGCTACGAGGACAGGCTGACTCCCGCAATAATCCCGATTCCGGGCGTTACGGGCAATCAGGGCACGGGCGTTAAACGCCTGTCCGCCTTTGTTGAAAAGGCAGTAGGCTCTGACATCATCTTTAACAATTGAGGTGGATAAATTGAAATCAGGAATTATAACTAAGGTCGCGGGCCCTCTTGTTATTGCCGAGGGTATGCGCGACGCGAATATGTTTGACGTTGTGCGCGTAAGCAGTCAGCGTCTTATCGGTGAAATAATCGAGATGCACGGCGACCGCGCTTCTATTCAGGTATATGAGGAAACTTCGGGCTTAGGCCCCGGCGAAACCGTTGAGAGCACCGGCGCTCCGCTTTCCGTTGAGCTCGGCCCCGGACTTATAGGCGCTATTTACGACGGAATCCAGCGCCCTCTGGACGAGATTATGAAGGTAGCAGGCACAAACCTCAAACGCGGTATCGACGTTCCCTCGCTCGACCACGGCAAAAAGTGGAAGTTTACCCCTGTCGCCAAAGCAGGCGACAAGGTAAAGGCAGGCGACGTGCTGGGCACTGTTCAGGAGACAGCCGCGGTGTTGCACAAAATTATGGTTCCCAACAAAACCGAGGGTACCGTTGCAAAAATCTCCGAAGGCGAGTTTACGATTGACGATGCCGTTGCCGTCATTAAAACCGAGAGCGGCGACAAAGAAATAAAAATGTTCACAACATGGCCTGTCCGTGTAGGCAGACCTTATAAAAAGAAGCTCTCCCCCGACATTCTGCTCACAACGGGTCAGCGCCCGATAGACACGCTGTTCCCCCTTGCAAAGGGCGGCGTAGCGGCGGTTCCGGGCCCGTTCGGCTCAGGCAAAACCGTTGTTCAGCACCAGCTTGCTAAATGGGCGGCGGCTGACATCATCGTTTACATCGGCTGCGGCGAGCGCGGCAACGAGATGACCGACGTACTTAACGAGTTCCCCGAGCTTAAAGACCCGCGCACGGGCAACTCTTTGATGGAGAGAACCGTGCTTATCGCCAACACCTCAGACATGCCCGTTGCGGCGCGTGAGGCGTCAATCTACACGGGTATCACGATTGCCGAGTACTTCCGCGACATGGGCTACACCGTAGCGCTCATGGCTGACTCGACCTCACGCTGGGCTGAGGCTCTGCGCGAGATGTCGGGACGTCTTGAGGAAATGCCCGGTGAAGAAGGCTATCCTGCGTATTTAGGCAGCCGTCTTGCTCAGTTCTATGAAAGAGCGGGACGTGTGCTTGTAAACGGCACAGAGGACACCGAGGGCGCACTGTCGGTTATCGGCGCGGTATCACCTCCCGGCGGCGATATTTCGGAGCCTGTTTCGCAGGCGACACTGCGTATTGTAAAGGTATTCTGGGGCTTGGACGCAAACCTTGCCTACAAGCGCCACTTCCCGGCTATCAACTGGCTTACCTCGTATTCGCTCTACACCGATCAGCTTGAAAAGTGGTTCGCGCAGAATGCCGCTCCCGACTTTATGCAGCTTCGCTCAAGACTTATGGCTCTGCTTCAGGACGAAAGCGAGCTGCAGGAAATCGTAAACCTTGTAGGTATGGACGCCCTGTCTGCTCCCGACCGTCTTAAGCTTGAGAGCGCGCGTTCCATCCGCGAGGACTATCTGCACCAGAACGCATTTGACCCCACCGACACCTACACCTCGCTTCCAAAGCAGGTGCTTATGATGCGCGCAATTCTGAGCTACTACGACAAGGCGCGTGAGGCTCTGAGCAAGGGCGCGAATATTGAAATGCTTGTAAATATTCCCGTGCGCGAGCGCATAGGACGTTTTAAATACGAGCCTGAGGATAAAATTCAGGCTGAGTTTGAGTCGATTGAATCGCAGCTTGACGCTGAAATCAGCGACGTATTGAAAAGGAGTGATGACTGATGCCAAAGGAATATCGTACCATTCGAGAGGTAGCAGGTCCTCTTATGATGATCAGCGACGTTGACGACGTTAAATACGACGAGCTGGGCGAAATTGAGCTGCCTAACGGCGAAACCCGCCGCTGCAAGGTGCTTGAGGTAAACGGCAGCAACGCGCTTGTACAGCTTTTTGAATCCGCGGCAGGCATTAACCTGGCGGACTCAAAGGTTCGCTTTCTGGGACGCTCAATGGAACTGCCCGTTTCACCCGACATGCTTTCGCGCGTGTTTGACGGCCTTGGCAACCCGATTGACGACGGCCCTGCGCTTATTCCCGAAAAGCGCCTTGATGTAAACGGCACGCCCATGAACCCTGCGGCGCGTAACTATCCTCAGGAGTTTATCCAGACTGGCGTTTCGGCTATCGACGGCCTTAACACCCTGGTAAGAGGTCAGAAGCTCCCCATCTTCTCGGCTTCGGGTCTTCCACACGCCCAGCTTGCCGCTCAGATCGCGCGTCAGGCTACCGTTCGCGGCAAAAACGAGCAGTTCGCCGTTGTATTTGCCGCTATGGGTATCACCTTTGAGGAGTCCGAATACTTTGTTCAGTCATTCAAGGAGACGGGCGCTATCGACCGTACCGTAATGTTTGTAAACCTTGCAAACGACCCCGCTATTGAGCGTATCGCAACACCTAAAATGGCGCTCACGGCTGCGGAATACCTTGCTTTTGACTTGGGTATGCACGTTCTTGTTATTATGACGGACATCACAAACTACGCAGACGCACTGCGTGAGGTATCTGCCGCGCGTAAAGAAGTTCCCGGCAGACGCGGATATCCCGGTTACATGTACACAGACCTTGCTACTCTGTACGAGAGAGCGGGCAGACTGCGCGGCAAAGACGGCTCTATCACGCTTATCCCGATTCTCACCATGCCCGAGGACGACAAGACTCACCCGATTCCCGACCTTACAGGCTACATCACCGAGGGTCAGATCATCCTCAGCCGCGAGCTGTACCGCAAGGGCGTAACTCCGCCGATTGACGTACTGCCCTCGCTGTCGCGTCTTAAGGATAAGGGTATAGGCCCCGACAGAACAAGAAAAGACCACGCTGCCACAATGAACCAGCTTTTTGCGGCATACGCCAGAGGCAAGGACGCAAGAGAGCTTATGGTAATCCTGGGCGAGGCGGCTCTTACCGAGATGGATAAAAAGTACGCCGAGTTTGCCGAAGCGTTTGAGAGAGAGTATGTATCGCAGGGCTACGACGCAAACCGCTCAATCGAGGAAACCCTCGACATCGGCTGGAAGCTGCTGGCAATTCTCCCCAGAAGTGAACTGAAGCGTATCAAGGACGATATGCTCGACGAGTTTTATCCCGAGAAATAATGATTTTGAAAAAATCATTTGAGGTATAGATTATGGCAGTTATGAATGTAAACCCCACGCGAATGCAGCTTAGCAAGCTGAAAAAACAGCTTGTCACCGCGATAAGGGGTCATAAAATGTTAAAGGATAAGCGTGACGAGCTTATGCGGCAGTTTCTTGAGCTGGTGCGTGAGACGCGCGACCTGCGCGATAAGGTTGAGCGCGAGCTTGAAAACTGCAACGCGCACTTTGTAAACGCCTCGGCGGTAATGAGCAAGCAGGCGCTCGACGGCTCGCTGCTCTCTCCTAAGCAGCAGATCAATCTTGAAATAAGCGCCAAAAACGTTATGAGCGTTGAGATCCCTCAGTTTGAGGCTGACACCCGAACTGCCAACAAGGGCGATATTTTCCCTTACGGCTTTGCGTTTACCTCGTTTGAGCTTGACGACGCTATAACCTCGCTCGACCGCGTATTGCCTGACCTTATCCTGCTGGCGCAGTACGAAAAGAGCTGCGAGCTGATGTCGGCGGAAATAGAAAAAACGCGCCGCCGCGTTAATTCGCTTGAGCACGTTATGATCCCGCGTTACCAGGAGACAATTAAGTTTATTTCAATGAAGCTTGAGGAAAACGACCGATCAAGCCGCACAAGGCTAATGAAAGTCAAGGATATGCTGCTCGACAAGGCGCACAGATATTCGCAACAAGATGTTGCATCCAACTCCCGCCTTTAATAACGTTCTATTTATCGGAAACGTTCATCAACGGCGGTATCAAATCAAAGCAATTTAATAAAAACAGTTTCGGTCGGGATGACAATAAAGTCAATCCCGACCGATTTTTTAACAATAATTTCTTGCAATCGCAAAGCCTACGGTAGCTAAATACATCAGCACCATTACCGCGCCCTCCGCCCTGCTGATTTTCTTTGTCAGCGAGAACACATAGACGGCAGCCGACACAACAAGCAGTATTCCCAAATCTATTACCGAGGCGTAGTTTACGGCTATGGGATGGATAGTACCCGAAACGCCCAAAATAAGCAGCAGGTTGAACAGGTTTGAGCCTACTACGTTGCCTACCGCAAGACCGTTTTCGCCCTTGCGCGAGGCTACTATCGAGGTTACAAGCTCGGGAAGAGAGGTTCCGAGCGCAACAACCGTAAGCCCGATTAACGTCTCGGACATTCCGAACGAAGCCGCTATGTCGCGCGCGTTGTTTACTACAAGCTGACCTCCCAGGATAATGCAGGCGACGCCGACAACGATAAGAATAAGGCTTTTCCATACCGCCATCGGTTTTTTATCCGTTTCCTCGGTTCTGTTTTTTCTTGCCATAAATATAAGCAAAACCAGATACGCGACAAACACCGCAAGCAGCGCTATCCCAAACGGACGGCTGATAACGCCAACCTCTTTTGTAAAAGGTGAGTCAAAAGAAACCGCGCTGGTAATAAGATTGATTCCTGCCGCGATAAGCACAGCTAAAGTAACGGCTATCGAAAACGGAAAATCGCGCTTTATTATGCCCCTGTCAATCGGAATCGGGCGGATGATAGCGCACACACCAAGCACGGCAAGAAGGTTGAAAATGTTGGAGCCGGTAACGTTGCTAATGGCGATCTCGTTTGAGCCCTCGATTGCCGCAGACGTGCTTACCGCAAGCTCGGGGGCGCTTGTGCCCATGGCTACGATAGTAAGACCGATTATAACGCCCGGAACTTTGAATGTCCGCGCCAAAGCCGCGCTGCCGTCAACAAAAAAATCGGCGCCCTTTATCAGCGCCGCAAAACCGACAATAAGCAGCAGAATATTTAAAAATATATTCACCTTTATTCCTCCGTATTTTTGCTGACATTATAATATCACATTATTAAGTTATACGTCAAGGATATGCAGCAGCAAAATAGAGGTTTTATTGAATAGGAAGCCTCTGCAAAAACAATTCCGCATTCCGAATTCCGAATTCATTTGACGCGCCGTTGCAGAAACGTTTATGTTATATTATTGTTTTCAAAAGGCGGCTTTGGATGGAACGTCACGTTCCCGCGTGGCGGCAAAAGGCGCCCGAATAATCGGGCGCCCTCTGCTTATAAGGAGATCATTTATCTGAAAATGGTGGTATTATCACTTGATTGGGATTACCAGTTGAACAGACGATCCCAAAGGCTGTCGTCAGACTGGAAATCATCCTGCTTTTCCTGTGTGTTGGGCTTTGCCGAGGGAACATACTCGGTAAGCTCAAGCGAAATATCCTGCGTTTTGCTTGCGCGTGAAACGGTGAACGTTACCGTATCGCCTACGGATTTATCCTTAAGCGCCTTGGTGATGTCAGCAGTGCTTGAAACCTCGGTTCCGTTTACAGCGGTGATAAGATCGCCTGAGCGGAATCCAGCTGCCTCGGCGTTGGAACCTTTATCGACCGAGAGAACATATACTCCTAACTGATTTACGTTGTAATAGAACGCCGAATCATATGAGTTAATGTCGACAAACTCCATGCCGGTGTCTGTTTTATCTCTGTTGTAGCCGTATTCCTTAAGGTCTTTTATTATACTTGAAACGGTGTTGATAGGAATGGCGAACGCAATGCCCTCAACCTCGGTTGCGCTGTCCTTGGCGTTAACGATACCTATTAGCTTGCCCTCGGCGTTGAACAGACCGCCGCCCGAGTTGCCGGGGCTGATCTGAGCGTTTGTCTGGATCAGGGTGAGGTTTTTGTTCTCTATAGTTACCTCACGGGCAAGAGCGCTGATAATTCCGTCGGTTACGGTTCCGCCCAGTGTTCCGAGCGGGTTGCCGATAGCGATAACATAGTCGCCTACAACAAGGTCGCTGCTGTTGCCGATCTCCGCCGCTGTAAGTCCGGTGGCGTCGATTTTAAGGAGCGCGATGTCATTGTCCTCGTCACTGCCGATGAGCTTTGCGTCATATGAGCTTGTGCCGTCGCGCAGTGTTACGGTGATTTTATTTGCGCCGTCAATAACGTGATAGTTGGTAACGATATAGCCGTCGTCAGAGATGATAACGCCCGAGCCGGCGCCCTTTGCGGCGTAGCGCTGAGAGAATCCGCCCGAAACGGTAGCTTCGGTCACTATCTCAACAACGCTATTTGCGGTCTTTTTAACGATGTCCGAGGTGCTGAGCGCCGAAGTTTTTGAAGAGGCGTTTGTGATGTTGCTGCCCGAAGCTGCCGTTGTAGTCTCCTGAGTTGAGGAGCTCTCGGAGCTTCCCGAGCCGCCTAACTTGCCCGCCATTATTCCGCCGCCGAATCCGAGCGCTGTTGAGCCGAGCACGGCAATAGCGAGCGCTGCCGCTACAAAGCCCTTTGAAGCGGACTTTTTCTCTTTTTTAGGCTTTGCCGCCTTTGCCGTCTTGGGCTGACTGTATGCCGAAGCGGCTCCGTAAGCGCTTGAGCCGTTTGAGTATTCGGCATACTGCTCGGCGTAGGGATTAGCGCTGCGGCTGTCCGAATAAACATCTTCGGAATAGCCTCTTTGATACGCGCTGTTGGAATACGCGTCATCGTAATTGTTTGGGTTGTGGTCGGCGTTTTTGTTTGCGCCGTTTATATATGAATAGTGATACTCGCCGTCGGAATAGTTGCGGTCTGAGTTCCACTCGTAAGAGCTCTCCTGAACAGGCTCGCTTGCCTGAACAGCCTGGGTTTGCTCTGTGGAATAGTCATATCCGTCGTACATGTCGCGCGTGGTATCATAGCCGCTTACGCTTTCCTCAGCGGGCGCTTCCTCAAAGCTTTTTTCCGGCTCGTTGGTACCGCTGTTTTCATCAAAAATGTTGTCGTTAAAATATTGGTCTGACATGGAATATCCTCCTTTATAGCCCTGTGATAAGGCATCACTCTTTATGATGTCAATATAATAATCCCCAAAAGTGAAAACTATATGAAATAAAAATGAAAAATCAGGGAATATTTGTGATTCCCTGATTTTTTTAAATTATTATTCTTTTTTCTCGGCTTTGGTAACGATTCTTCGGTTGACCTTTACCCCGTCAAAGCGCTTTTTGAACGATACCCTGCCGGTAAATCGCGTGTCGCAGTTATTGCAGTAGAAGTCGGCGTTGAAGCTTTTGTTGTGAAGCTTCCAGCGCTTTACCCTTTGCGCCCGGCTTCCGCATTGCTCACAGAAGAACTTTAGCTGCTCGCGGTCTATTTCGGGAGAAGAAATATCGGTGATAAAGAAGTTTTTAAAGAGCATTCTGTCGTAGAATTCCTCGCAGTCCGCGTTTAAAATGCACTCGTCAAGCGGATAGCTGCCCATCACCTTTTTAAGGTTTTTAAGGCTCAGATACGCGTCGGCGGCAGCCCTGTGCTGCTCCTCCTCGGAAAACTCAACTCCGATAATCTCGGCAAAGCGCCCCAGACCTATCTGGTTGCCCTCGTCATACTGCCCTATAGCCTTTTCGCAGTATTCCTGCAAGTCGCAGTAGCTCTTTAAAAACGGAATGCGCCTGCTCTTGGTATAGAACAGAAAATTGTCAATAAGCGCGTGAATGTCGCCCGTACCCCATGTCATAACAACGGCGCCGTCAACAAAGCTTTCAAACTCGCTGGTGACGGATAAAAAGTCTCCGCCGCCTTCCATGTCCTCGTTTGTAAGGTGGGTGAGCTGCTTTACCCTGCCGTTGAGATTCTTTTTGACTTTTGGGGTGATAAGGCGCGAGAACGAGCCTATTTCATTAAAATCGCCGTCGACCTTAACCGCGCCGAACTCGATTATTTCATTTACAAAGCGGTGAGCGGATTTGCTGTAAGCGCTGTTCCACTCCAAATCTAAAATAACAAAATTCATACTCAGGATTTTTTATTGCGGAATTGCTGCTTCATGCGCTGTTCCTTTGAGAGGATCCTTTTGCGCATACGGATATTTTCGGGAGTGACCTCAACAAGCTCGTCGTCGGCGATAAACTCAAGGCACTGCTCAAGCGACATAACGGTAGGAGGAGTGAGCTTTAACGCGTCGTCAGAGCCCGATGCGCGGGTATTGGTGATGTGCTTCTTCTTACAGACGTTGACGGTAATATCCTCGGACTTGGGGCTTGCGCCGACAATCATTCCCTCGTAAACGGGAACGCCCGCGCCGATAAACAGCCTGCCCCTTTCCTGAGCGGCGTACAGTCCGTAAGTTACGGAGTCGCCCGTTTCAAAGGCGATGAGCGAGCCCTGGTGACGTGTTACTATCTCACCCTTAAACGGCTCGTAGCCGTCGAAAACGTGGTTCATAATGCCGTTGCCGTTTGTGTCGGTAAGAAACTCGGGACGGTAGCCCATAAGGCCTCTTGCGGGGATTCTGAACTCAATGTGAGTAACGCCGCCGTCCCGGGTGCCCATGTTGATAAGCTCAGCCTTGCGCGAGCCGAGCTTTTCCATTACAGCGCCCACATACGAATCGGGAACCTCAACGATAAGGTACTCCATAGGCTCGCAGAGCTTGCCGTCGATTGTCTTGGTGATGACCTCGGGGCGCGATACCTGGAACTCAAAGTTCTGGCGGCGCATTGTTTCGATAAGAATGGAAAGGTGAAGCTCGCCGCGTCCCGATACCTTGAAGGTGTCGGCGCTGTCGGTTTCTTCAACGCGAAGAGCAATGTTTGTTTCGGTCTCTTTAAAGAGTCTGTCGCGGATATTTCTGGAGGTGACGTACTTGCCCTCTCTGCCTGCAAAGGGAGAGTTATTTACAATGAAGTTCATTGTTACGGTGGGCTCGTCAATTTTAACAAAGGGAAGCGGCTCAACGCAGTCGTTTGAGCAGAGCGTCTCGCCGATATTGATGTCCTGAATGCCGCTTATGCATACGATATCGCCAAAGGAAGCCTCGTCGCACTCAATGCGCTTTAAGCCCTCAAACTGATAAAGCTTGCCGATTTTTACGACCTTTGTTGTGCCGTCGGCATGGCAAAGCGTAACGGACTGGCCGTTTTTAACCGAGCCGCGCTCTACCCTTCCCACGCCTATTCTTCCGACAAAATTATCGGCGTCGATATTTGAAATCAGGATTTGCAGTCCGGCGTCAAGCTCGCCCTTGGGTGCGGGAATCTCGTTTACGATTGCTTCAAAGAGCGGCGTCATGTCATTTCCCTGATCGTTGTAATCGTCTGTAGCGTAGCCGTCGCGGGCTGAGGCGTAAATTACAGGGAATTCAAGCTGATCGTCGTCGGCGCCGAGCTCGATAAACAGGTCGAGAACCTCGTCTACAACCTCCTCGGGGCGCGCGCCGGGACGGTCAATTTTATTGAGCACTACAAGCGGCTTTTTGCCAAGCCCCAAAGCCTTTTTAAGCACAAAGCGCGTCTGGGGCATACAGCCCTCAAAGGCGTCAACAAGCAGGACTACACCGTCTACCATTTGCAGAATGCGCTCTACCTCGCCGCCGAAATCGGCGTGTCCGGGAGTGTCTACGATATTGATTTTGATGTCCTTATACATAACCGCGGTGGGCTTTGAAAGAATTGTAATGCCGCGCTCGCGCTCCAGGTCGTTTGAGTCCATAACGCGCTCCTCAACAGCCTCGTTCTCGCGGAAAACGCCGCTCTGGCGGAGAAGCTGGTCGACAAGGGTTGTTTTGCCGTGGTCGACATGCGCGATAATTGCTATATTTCTGAGATTTTCTCTTGTATCCATATAATTACTCCGATTCTTATAGTATTACCTATATATTATAGCACCGCAGGGCTGACAATTCAATTTGTAAAAATACATCACATTTCACCGAGAGAAAGCTATTTTTTGCGAAAAATGCCAATCGGGAACGTGACGTTCCATCCAACGCCGCCTTTGGAAAACAATGCAATAATATAAACGTTTCTGCAACGGCGTGTCATAAATCGCGGGAACATATGTTTTTGTATTGCAAACGTCTGATTCGCGTCTTGCCCTCCCGTGGCAACGGGCGGCGCGTCATAAATTGCGGGAACATATGCTTTCTGTATTGCAAACGTCTGATTCGAGTACTGCCATGTCGTGGCAACGACAAAAAAGTCAGGAAAACAAAGCTGCTTTCCTGACTTTAATAAAACTATTCACTTTCCCTGTTGGTCATTCGGTAGCACAAGGTCATCAGATTGTCGCTGAGGTGAACGTTCTCAACGACCGCGTCGCTGTACTTGGCGCTGATGTCGAAGTGGCTGAAATTCCAGAAGCATTTTATGCCCAGCTTATATAGCCGCTCAAGCGTCTGCTCAACGTTTTGGCGCGGAATGCAGAGGAAAGCCGCGTCAACGTGATTAGCCTTGCAAAAATCCTCAAGCTCGGCTTCGTCGCGTATCTCGATATTTCCCAGCATTTCGCCGAATTTGGTGCGGTCTGTTTCAAAGCCGCCCACAAGCTCAAAGCCCAGCTTATTGAAGTCAAGGTGCTTTGAAACCGCGGTTCCGAAGTTGCCCGCACCGATAAGAATAGCCTTATAGCTGTTGTCGAGCCCCAGAATGTGCTTTATTTCGTTTTTAAGCTGACTTACGCTGTAGCCGTAGCCCTGCTGGCCGAAGCCGCCGAAGCAGTTTAAATCCTGCCTTACCTGAGAGGCGGTTACATTCATAATCTGAGCCAGCTTGTTTGAGGAAATGCGCTCAACGCGCTGCTCGTCCAGCTCGGACAGAAAGCGGTAATACCTTGGCAGCCGCCTGATCACCGACATCGAAATACTGTCGCTTTTTGACATTTCGCATTAAACTCCTTCATTAAAGCGAAGCCGCAAGACGCTCGTTGATCGCCTGTAAAAATGCCTCGGTGTTGACCTTCTGCTTGTTGGGCAGAGTTGAAATAAGATAAAGGTCGCCCGTCATAACGCCGTCCTCAATTGTTTTGATAGTAGCGGCTTCAAGCTTGTCGGCAAAGCTCATAAGCTCGGGCAGCTTGTCAAGCTCGCCGCGCTTTCTGAGAGCGCCTGTCCACGCAAATATAGTTGCTACAGAGTTTGTTGAGGTTTCCTCGCCCTTTAAGTACTTGTAGTAGTGGCGCTGAACCGTTCCGTGAGCCGCCTCGTACTCGTAAATTCCGTCGGGAGATACCAGAACGCTCGTCATCATAGCAAGCGAGCCGAAGGCTGTGGCTATCATATCGCTCATTACGTCGCCGTCGTAGTTTTTGCACGCCCACATATAGCCGCCCTCGCTGCGGATTACGCGCGCTACGGCGTCGTCGATAAGGGTGTAGAAGAACTCGATACCCGCCTCGTCGAACTTATCCTTGTACTCGTTCTCGAAGATTTCGGCAAAAATGTCCTTAAAGCGGTGGTCGTAAATTTTGCTGATGGTGTCCTTTGTTGCGAACCATACATCAAGCTTCTGGTCGAGAGCATAGTTAAAGCAGCTTCTCGCAAAAGACGAAATGCTCTTGTCGAGGTTGTGCATGCCCTGGATAACGCCGTCGGTGGTGAAGTCGAAGATGGTGCTGCGCTCCTCGGTGCCGTCGGGCTTTGTTACGCAGAGCTCAGCCTTGCTGCCTGCCTCAACGCGCATTTCGGTGTTCTTGTAAACGTCGCCGTAAGCGTGACGCGCAATGCAGATGGGCTTTTTCCAGGTGGGAATGTATGGAGTGATTCCCTTTACAAGAATGGGGCTGCGGAATACCGTGCCGTCAAGAATAGCACGGATTGTGCCGTTTGGCGACTTCCACATGCTCTTTAAGTTGTACTCGGTCATTCTTGCCGCGTTGGGAGTGATTGTAGCGCACTTAACGGCTACGCCGTACTTCTTTGTAGCGTTGGCGCTGTCGATTGTTACCTGGTCGTCGGTCTCATTGCGCTTTTTAAGTCCCAGGTCGTAGTACTCGGTCTTGAGATCTACATAGGGTGTAATCAAAATATCCTTAAGCTGCTGCCAGATAACTCTGGTCATTTCGTCGCCGTCCATCTCAACGAGCGGCGTTTTCATCTGAATCTTATCCATTAGCTGTTCTCCTTTGTATAGTCAAGCAGTCCGCCCGCGATGATAATAGCTCTTGTTCTGTCGGACAGCTCACATTCTGCTTTAATGGTCTCGCCGTTTGTCTTGTTTACTACGGTAACGTCCTGAGCAGCGGCAATTTCCGCTTTAACATTGGGGAGCTCAAGCATATCGCCGAGCTTGATTTTATCATAATCGGAAGCGTCCTTGAAGGTGAGTGGCAGAATACCCGCGTTGATGAGGTTGCTCTTGTGGATACGCGCGAAGCTCTTAACCAGCACAGCCTTTACGCCGAGGTACAGAGGTGCAAGCGCCGCGTGCTCACGCGATGAGCCCTGACCGTAGTTTTCGCCGCCGACAATAATGCTCTTGCCCAGAGTCTTTGCTCTTGTGGGGAACTCCTTGTCGCATACGGTGAAGCAGTGCTCGGAGATTTTCGGAATATTTGAGCGCAGGGGCAGAATCTTAGCGCCCGCGGGCATGATATGGTCGGTGGTGATATTGTCGCCAACCTTAAGCGAGCACGAAGCCTCAATGCTGTCGGTGAGGGGGCTTGTCTTGGGATATTCCTTGATGTTGGGGCCGCGCAGGATTTCAACGCTGTCCATCTCCTCAACGGGAGCTGGGTCTATTACCATGTTGTCGTTGATGAGGAACTTCTCGGGCATTTCAATTTCAGCCGCCGCGCCGAGGCATCTGGGGTCGGTAAACACGCCTGCCAAAGCTGAAACCGCTGCTGTTTCGGGAGATACCAGATAAATCTGACCGTCGGCAGTGCCGCTTCTTCCCTCAAAGTTGCGGTTGAAGGTTCTGAGCGATATGCCCTTGCTGTTGGGCGACTGACCCATACCTATGCAGGGACCGCACGCGCTTTCAAGGATTCTTGCGCCTGCCGCAATCATATCGCCGAGAGCGCCGTTGAGAGCCAGCATATTGAACACCTGCTTGCTTCCGGGAGCGATTGCCAGAGAAACGTTGTCGGCAACTTTTTTGCCCTTGAGAATGTGCGCCACGCGCATCATATCGAGATAGCTTGAGTTGGTGCAGGAACCGATGCATACCTGGTCTACGGTTTTGCCCTCAAGCTCTTTGATTGTCTTGATGTTGTCAGGAGAGTGCGGACACGCCGCAAGAGGCTCAAGCTCGCTGAGGTTGATTTCGATGACCTCATCATAAACGGCGTCATTATCGGCGCTCAGCTCAACGTAGTCCTCTTCCCTGCCCTGAGCCTTAAGGAAAGCTCTGGTGGTTTCATCGGACGGGAATACCGATGTGGTAGCGCCCAGCTCCGCGCCCATGTTGGTAATGGTAGCGCGCTCGGGAACGGTGAGAGTCTTTACGCCCTCGCCGCCGTACTCAACGATTTTGCCTACGCCGCCCTTAACGCTCATAACGCGCAGAACAGCTAAAATGATGTCCTTGGCGGAAACCCAGGGGCTGAGCTTGCCCGTAAGGTTTACCCTTACCATTTTAGGCATTGTGATGTAGTAAGCGCCGCCGCCCATAGCTACGGCTACGTCAAGGCCGCCCGCGCCGATAGCGAGCATTCCGATACCGCCGCCTGTGGGAGTGTGGCTGTCAGAACCTATTAAGGTCTTGCCGGGCTTTCCGAAGCGCTCTAAGTGAACCTGGTGGCAGATTCCGTTGCCGGGACGTGAGAAATAAATGCCGTGCTTTTTGCACACCGACTGGATAAAGCGGTGGTCGTCGGCGTTTTCAAAGCCTGTCTGCAAGGTGTTGTGGTCGATGTAAGCAACGCTCTTTTCCGTCTTAACGCGCGGAATGCCCATCGCCTCGTATTCAATATAAGCCATTGTGCCTGTAGCGTCCTGAGTCAGCGTCTGGTCGATTTTAAGACCGATGTCGCTGCCGACCGTCATTTCGCCCGACACAAGATGCTCTTTAATAATCTTTTGCGCAATCGTGTATCCCATATTTTAACCTCCAAATTTTAGTTTTGATTAAATGAAAATGCTATCCTGTTAATTATATAACAATCCCGCCCAAAAGTCAACGCCCTCACAGGGCAGGAAGCGCGCCTTTGGAGAATGAAGAATGCGGAATGCGGAATTGGATTGTCGGCAAGGGTTCTGCATATATTAAACCTTTCCGTTACATTTGTAGGGCACGAAAGGCATTTTTCATTGCAAGCTGTCTGCACGACCGAAATTCCGCATTCCGCATTCCGCATTCCAAATTAAAAAGCGTCCCGATCAAAGGACGCTTTTAAACTATTTCTTTGCGTGTATTCTTTTTTCCTCGCCTCTTCTAAGGCGTTTTATGTTTTCCTTATGCATTACCGTTGCGAAAATGCCTACTACCAGCGCACAGAACGTTGACACAAGCACATACCACAGGCAGCTTTGAGTCAGCAGGTGGTCGAATATGAACGTCACAGCAAAGGTGTACGGAGCGTACATCAAAGCGCCTGTAATGCTCCCAAGCGATATTATCTTGCTGATTATAAATACAATAAGGAAGGTCGCCAGAACAAGCAGGAACACTCGCCAGTCGGAAGCCAGCATAAGCGCCGCCGCCGTGACTATTCCCTTGCCGCCCTTAAAGTGGAAGTAAAGCGGAAAGCAATGTCCGAGAATGCAGAATACGCCCGCGAAATACTTTACGCATTTCAAAAAACAGGTTTTGAACCATTCGTCGCCGCCCGTAATATTTCCGAACCGGACGAAAATGAAGTAAGCGATAAACACCGCCGCGATGCACTTCAGCGCGTCGCATACTATCGTAATAACAGCCGGAACCTTGCCCACCGAGCGCAGAACGTTTGTAAAGCCCGCGTTGCCGCTGCCCATATCGCGGATATCAGCCTTGCCCTTTGTGGCGATTTTGGTGACGATGACCGCAGGGTTAATACTGCCGATAAGGTAAGAGATAACCGCGCAAATCAGGAAAAGATACCAGTTGTTTACAAAATTCTCTGACACTAAT
>ONCY01000047.1 GCA_900316435.1 uncultured Eubacteriales bacterium
AATTTCAGCACAAAACGGAGTAAATATCTCTGATAGCTTTTTGAACGCCTTATATAAACCTTCTTTTTCCATTTTCATAGCTACGGCCATATGAGGCACCCAGGAGTACGGAATGTATCTTCCTTTATTTCCAATTTCAGATACTTTCAGCATTGTATCATTAGCGATCTGGCTTGATTCAATCAAATATGAATCAACGATAGGTGCTAAAAACACAACCAAGGGGTTGAATACTCCTATTGAAGCAATCTTAATCTCTCCTCTGGTCAATAGTTTACTCAATTTTCCTGCCTTTTCTTTAACCGCCTCTTCATCATCAGAAATAATGGCAGAAATAGTAACATGCGGCACGATACCAAGACAGTAATCACTTCCGCATTCGGATGCAAGTTCCTTAATCATCCCATTAACCATAGCTGTTTTTTCATCATTCATATAAAGTACAATTGCGTAATCCATTAGTTTCCCTCCAAATATTTAATAAAACCGACGAATGCCGATTTATTTTTTTCCAAGCGATAGTCACAACCCGGCTCGTATCATCAATACTACCGTCTCCACGTGCGCTGTTCGGGGAAACATATCAACAGGTGTTACTTCTTTTGTTTCATAGCCTATTTCGCTGAAATATTTTAAATCTCTTGCAAGCGTTGCAGGGTCGCAGGAAACGTAAACAACGCGGTCGGGATTCATTTTTCCGATCGTGCGGACAAGCTCCTCTCCGCAGCCTTTTCTGGGCGGATCCAATATGATAACGTCCGGGCGCACGCCCTCGCGTTCAAGCTGAGAAGCCGCCTTGGGCGCGTCGGAACACATAAAACGCGCGTTGCATATACTGTTAACCGCAGCGTTGTTTTCCGCGTCGCACACAGCGTCCTCGATTATTTCAACGCCGATAAGCTCTTTGCAGTCCTTCGCCATCGTCAGACCTATCGTACCCGTTCCGCAGTAGAGGTCGAGCAGGGTTTCACTGCCTGTTAGCGCCGCATACTCCCTCGCCTTTTCGTAAAGGCGCTCTGCCTGAGCGCGGTTGACCTGCCAGAATGAAAACGGAGAGATTTTGAATTTCAGACCGCAGAGAACATCGGTTATATAGCCGCTGCCGTATAAAGTGCGGTTTTTGTTGCCGAGGATAACATTTGTTTTTTCTCTGTTAGAATTTACAACGACGGTTTTCAGATTCGGCAAGCCGCTTTTCAGCATTTCAAGAAGCAAGTCCTCGCGCTTTAAGCCGTTTCCGTTTACGACATAGCAGACCATCAGCTCATCGGTTATTTCGCCGTATCGGATATACAAATGGCGCAGCCTGCCCTTACCTGTTTTTTCATCGTAGATGTCGTTATCGGTTTTTGCCATAAAGTCGCGCGTGATTCTTATTACCTCTGCAAAAACTTCGGGCTGCAGAGCGCAGTCGCCGCAGTCAATTATTCTGTGGCTGTGAAAGGCGTAAAAGCCCATTTGCAGGCTGCCGCCGGGCGCTTTACCTACAGGGAGCTGAGCCTTGTTGCGGTAGCGCAGAACGCGCTCACTCGGAATAATCGGCTTAAGCTCGGTTTTTATGCCGCCTATCCGCTCAAGGGCGTCAGTAACCTTTTGACTCTTGAGGCGGCACTCCTCTTCATAGGAAATGTGCCTCCACACGCAGCCACCGCAGCGCGAAAAGCAGCCGCAGTCGGGCTCTATTCTGGCTTCGGACGGCGTAATTATCTCCTCTATTTTGCCGAACGCGTATGATTTTTTTACCTTTAGGATTCTGACATTCAGCTCATCGCCGACTGCCGAAAGCGGCACAAACACCGCAATTCCATCGTCGGTTTTGCCCACACCGCTGCCCTCGGCGGTAGCGGAAGTGATAACTAAACGGATAATATCGTTCTTTTTCAGCATATATTTTTCCTTTTTAGAATTATAAATGATTCATAATACTTAATCTGTCTATATTCTACCATTATCGCCGCCGTTTGGCAACAAAAGAGGTGCAAAATTAGGTATTTATTTTTTTGTAGATTTGCTTTATAATACTATTAGATAACACGGAAATGGAGTGCGTATTGTGGATTACGATAAGCTTTTAAACGAAATCAAAAGAATTCATTTCATCGGAATAGGCGGCAGCGGCATGTGCCCTATCGCTGAGATTCTTATGAGCGAGGGCTTTGAAATTTCAGGCTCCGACATGAACGAGGGCGAAACGCTCGATAAAATGAAGGGCTACGGAATCCCCGTTTATATGGGTCACGCGGCTGAAAACATCAAGGGCGCCGAGCTGGTCGTATATTCGGCGGCTGTAAAAGAGACAAATCCCGAACGCATGGCGGCTGTAAAGCAGGGCATTCCCTGCATTGAGCGCAGCATTATGCTCGGCGTTGTTACACGCCGCTATAAAAGGAGCATTGCCGTAAGCGGCACACATGGAAAGACCTCAACTACCGCTATGCTCTCGCAGATTTTAATAGGCAGCGGCTTTGACCCCTCGGCTATTATCGGCGGAAAGCTTCCGTTTATCGGCGGCAACAGCTATGTAGGCCAGAGCGATATTATTGTTTGCGAGGCGTGCGAATATGTAGACACGTTTTTGGAGCTTAATCCGTTTATTTCGATTATCCTTAACGTAGACGCCGACCACCTTGACTACTTCAAGAATCTTGACAACATCAAGAAGTCATTTAATAAATTCGCAAAACAGACCACGGGACTTTTGGTGCTCAACGGCGACGATGAAAACACCCTCGACAGCGTCAAGGATGTAAATATAGAGAAAATCACCTTCGGCTTCGGCGAAAACTGCGACTACCGCGCCGAGAATGTAACCGCCGACAAGGGCGTTCACGAGCAGTACGACCTTTATTACAGGGGCGAAAAGCTCTGCAATATCAAGCTTATCGTGCCAGGCAATCATAATGTTTACAACTCTTTGGCTGCCGCTGCGACCGCGCATTATCTGGGCGCTACTCCCGAAGAAATCAGCGTGAACCTGCACAAGTTCGGCGGAGTTCACCGCCGCTTTGAGATACTCGGCACACCCTGCGGAATAACCGTTGCGGACGATTTTGCACATCACCCCACCGAGCTCACCGCGACTCTCAACGCGGCTATGAGCATGGGCTTCAGAAAGGTTTGGGCGGTGTTCCAGCCCCACACCTTCTCAAGAACCGCTATGCTGCTTGACGACTTTGCAAAGGCTCTGCAAATTCCCGATGTTGCCGTTATTTCCGAGATTCTGCCTGTACGCGAAACGAACACCTACAACATTTATTCGCGCGACTTGGGCGCAAAGGTTCCCGGCTCGGTATGCCTCGACACCTTTGAGGAGATCACCGACTATGTGTGCAAAAACGCTCAGGAAGGCGATTTGATTCTGACTATGGGCGGCGGCAACGTTTACATGTGCGCAAATAAGATTCTGAATCAGCTTAAGTTTATGGAAGAACAAAAATAAATATTTACGATAAATAAAGCGGTCGGGAAAACGATATCGTCTCCCCGACCGCTGTGTTATTTATTTATTTAGATGCTCGTTGCCACGGGCGTGCAAAACGCGAATCACATATTGCAATAAACAAAGCTTATGTTCCCGCGAGATTAGGCACGCCGTTGGTCGCGTGACGCGACATTCAGTACGCGAATCACATATTGCAATAAACAAAACTTATGTTCCCGCGAGATTTGGCACGCCGTTGCAGAAAGGTGTTTGATATAGCATGTTCTCCAAAGGCGGCTTTGGATGGAACATCATGTTCCCTATTTTCTATATAGGCGCTCTGTTTCGTAAACGGGCTCGGTCGTTACGCGGATACCCAGTTTTTTAAGGATTCTTGTGTCTGTTTCAGAGAGAATAACCGTAGCGTGAGCGTCGGTGTCGCGCAGGTTTGGGAGCTGCTCCATAGCGCTTTTTGCCGCAGGGTTTGTAACAGCCGACATAGCAAGCGCAATGAGAATTTCATCGGTGTGCAGGCGCGGATTGGTTGAACCGAAGCTTTCAACCTTAAGCTTCTGAATAGGCTCGATAACCTCCGCCGAAAGGATATCCATATCCCTGTCAATGCCTGCGAGGGATTTTAGCGCGTTAAGCAGCATTGCCGAGCACGCCCCAAGCAGGTTGGTGGTCTTGCCCGTGATAATTGTTCCGTCGGAAAGCTCGATAGCGGCAGCGGGAGCGCCTGTTTCCTCGGCTTTTTTCAGCGCGGGAACAATAACGGGGCGGTCAGTTGTTTGGAGCTTGTTCTGCTTCATAAGCAGACCGATTTTATAAGCCTCATCGGTAGCGCCGACGCCTTTTGTCTGGTTTGAAAGCGCTGCGTAATAGCGACGGATAATCTCCTGATTGGCGGCGTCTCTTACAACATCGTCGTCAATAATGCAGTTGCCTGCCATATTAACGCCCATATCAGTAGGCGACTTGTAGGGCGACTCGCCGAGAATAAGCTCAAACATGGTGTTGAGCACAGGGAATATCTCGATATCGCGGTTATAGTTTACTGTTGTTTTTCCGTACGCCTCCAGGTGGAACGGGTCAATCATGTTGACGTCGTTTAAATCAGCGGTAGCGGCTTCATACGCGACGTTTACGGGGTGCTTGAGCGGAAGGTTCCATATGGGAAAGGTCTCAAACTTTGCATAGCCCGCCTTAACACCGTGCTTGTGCTCGTGATAAAGCTGGCTGAGGCAGACCGCCATTTTGCCCGAGCCGGGGCCGGGAGCGGTAATAACTACCAGCTTGCGGGTGGTTTCGACATAATCGTTTTTACCGTAGCCCTCGTCGCTTACAATCAGGTCGACGTCAGTGGGATAATTGGGTATTGTGTAGTGGTGATAGACGTTGATGCCGTTTTCGGTAAGGCGCTGCTCAAATTTCACGGCAGTCGGTTGGTCGGCAAAACGGGTAAGCACCACCGAATTGACGCAAAGACCGCGTCCGCGGAAGATATCAAGCAGGCGAAGCACGTCCAGATCGTATGTAATGCCCAAGTCACCGCGAACCTTGTTTTTCTCGATGTCGGCAGCGTTGATTACAATAACGATTTCAGCCTCGTCCTTAAGCTGCATAAGCATCTGAAGCTTTGAGTCGGGCTTGAAGCCGGGCAGCACGCGCGAGGCGTGGTAATCGTCGAACAGCTTTCCTCCGAATTCCAGATACAGTTTGTCGCCGAACTCCGCGATCCTGTCACGGATGTGCTGTGACTGCATATCAAGGTATTTTTGATTATCAAATCCGATTTTCATATAAATCCTCCTATGCCTTCCAAAATCCATATTATTTTATCACATTGCAGCCCAAGTATAAATATTATAAAGAAAAAAGCCAAATTTTTACAAAGGTAAAAGGCAGGTTCAAACGACCTGCCTTTTGGCGTATTGTTTAATGTTCATTGACCTCGGGATTCGGCACCTCAATGTCCGGCGGAAGCTCATTGTCATCCAGCTTGGAAAATGTCACGCTCATTAAAGCATCCTTAATATTGAATTTGATAAGCTCAAACTCAATTTCATAATAAGGTTTTTTCATTGATTTCCTCCTTTTCCGCTGTTACGAAGCAGGCAAGTAAGCGCTTGCTTTTACGCTGTAGTCGTACAAGGCGGTTACAACCGCGCCGAGAGTGCCGCTCTTCTGATAATTATTTAAAATATAATTACACGCGGTGAAGTTGGCGGTTGAGTTATTCGGGAATGTTACCGTATGCGTATTCAAAACATTGGGAGCGGCAATTCCCGTAATATCGTAGGTAATATAGCTGCCTTTTGTGCCCTGCGCAAGTGTTTTTCCGCCGCAGGTAAGCGTTGGCGCGGCGGTGAAGCCCTCTGTCTTGGAGAAGAAGATTCTCAGCGTTGTATCGTTGTTGAGTATAAGGCTTGAGCCTGCGTATGCCAGATGGTAATCAGAGGGCAAATTGTACTCGGTAATTTTGCTTATTCCCGAAGGTGTGGCAGGGGTGTAAGCATCAAGTCCGTAGTCTACCAATTCATACTCGCTTGTTTTGTAACCGAACTGGAGCTGTGCCTTTGCACCGTAATTAAGCATTGATCTTGCAAGCGCCTGTAGCTCTGCAGTCTTTTCCGTGCCTGCTTCACCGTTTTCGTTTTTATACAAGCGGATAAGATAATCCTTTACGGAAGAAGTCTCGGTTATTGTTTTGCCGCCGGCGATAACCGTAACGGTAATATTGTCACCCATTTCCTTTGGAGCAACATAGTACGCCGCCTTATACAAGCTTGAACCGCTCTCTGTCTGAATAAGAGTTCCGGCGAAAACAGTTTCGCCCTTAGTAAAGCTTACCGTCGGACTATGGGTAAACTGATGCAAATCAACATAGAAATACATTCCGATTTTGCCGTCAACCGTCACGCTGTACCCCTCAAATGTCGGCTGCTTATATACAGTTTTGGTATCGGAGTATTCCTGTCCGCCGTAATGAACCGACGCTGTATAAATGTCCTTGTCATCGTCCGAAACGGGGGTAACGCTTTTTTCAAATGTAAGCGTTCTGCCGCAGGCGCAGGAAAGCGTTAGGGTAGCGGTGGCGTTATTGTTGCTCCACGACCATGTTGGGATGAAGGTGTGTGAAGGATACTGCACCCAGTCACCATCTTGCTTATCTGTGTTTTCCACCACACTGTTCTTCAACTTAAAGCACCTATTCTCACTCGAAGCAGGTGGAATATCTAAATCGTCTGTCTGGTTCCATTTGTTGTTCCATTTATTCGATACAGTATCAATATTTTGGGGATTCATTCTGGCAAAAATCACATTCTGCCACGTTCCCGCGGGAATTGTTACCTTAAATATATAAGATTCGTTATCCACCGCGCTCATTCTTACCCATTGATTGGTGCCGGTTGTGTTGTTAAAAAAGTATGCATATTGGAGCGCGCCATCATTTACCCACCAATGCACATTTTGGCTGTTTTTAACAGCACTGCAATCCATATATAGCGTATTATCTGTTACAGCAGTAGGCGTATCATCAACAAGCCCATCGAAAAAACGCCATGTGCCGTTGTACTTTTTGTCATCGTTTGAGTCCTTACCGGTAACGGTAAACAGATTGTTTGTATCCGTAGGCAAAAGGTCAACGGTCTGGTTCCATACGGGCTTTGTTTCATCCGTGTCAGTCGATTTGTTCCACCTGTTTTCGGATATAGACCCGTTCATGCGGCAGAAAATAACACCCTTCCATGTTCCTGCAGGGACATCAGCCTGATAGATTCCGTCGCCGTCAGTGTCGGTCATATTCGTCCACACACCCTGAGTGTTGTCAAAAACATACATGGCGTAGCGCTCGTTTCCAAGGTGCCAATACTGATACTCAGGTTTCAAATACAATGTTGACGCAGTGATGTGAGGCTCGGCTGTATCACCTTCATTATAAATTACAGCTACGCCGCTGGTGTCCATCGTACCCGAAATAACACCGTTTGTAACCGTGAAATCGGTATTTGAAACGTGGTCGCGATATATTCCGTCAGCCAGTCTGTGAACAGTCAGGCTTATATTTCTGTTGCTGCCTGTATTTACAATAACCATACCATTTGTGCCGCGCTCGTTATATGCCGCCTTATAGGATGAATTATAACTTAGGTATTCGCTCTGACCCGCAAAAATATTCTTGAATTTATTAGACTCAACAACAGGGGTTGACTTCCACGTTGTGTCGGTGCCTGCCGAACCCATTACCGCGTTTGTTAATACATCATTGACCATTACGCCGGGACGAACAAAAAACAGTGATGTTGCGTCCGCACGGGAATTAATCATTGCCCATGTTTTTACGATGGTGTCAAGCGAGTCACCCCTGGAATTTCCGTCGTCGTTCATATAGGTGTCATGCGACTCAGCCCAGAGTACCGCCTGATTTGCATTGATTTGCTTTTGATAGTAATTGTAGTGGAGCGCATCGGCGTTTTTATTTCTAACCGCATCACGTATAAGATAGCATGTATAGTCGTCGGTCAAATCCATGTACTGAACATACTGTTTGTTTATTTCCTTGCTGTAGGCGTCGCCCAGAATTTCGCCGTAAATATACAGCGGATCTCCATTTTTTTCGGCCTGATAATCGTTAATTCCGTTAATTATGGTAGGCCAAAAGTCACTTCTTGTACTGCTGTCATCTGTGGGCAGCTCTATGTGCTTCGCGGTGTCAAAACGGAATCCGTCAGCGCCGCAGTCTACACATTCCTTCATCAGGTTAAGAACCTTATTCTGTATAAAGCTGCTTCCGGTATTAAGCTCAGGCATACCCAAGTGCCCGTGAGTCATCTGAAAACGGCTGGAGCTGCTGTTTCCTCCGTAGCTGCTGCCGTCGCTTTTAACATTGAAATAACTTTGACTATTGAATTCGGGATTAACATCCGAATGAAGGCTGCCAAAGCTTCCGTCTGATGTTCCGTTGTTTGCAAGATGATTTGAAACAATATCAACTATAACCTTAATACCATAGCTCTCCGCCGCAGTACACATCTGAGTGAACTGCTGTTTGTTTCCGAGCCATGAGTTGTAGTTGGTACCGTTTGTAACCGCTAAATCAAGCGGCTGATAAAGCTTCCACCAGTTATCCTTTGTATCGGTGTAGCTTGCATCATAATCCTTAGGCGGCTGAACGGGTGATGTCTGCACAGCGGTATATCCCGCTGCTTTAATGTCGGCCAGATTCGCCCTGATTGTGTCGTATGACCAGCAGAAGCAGTGCAGGATCGCGCTTCCCTGAACGGTATCCTGCGTAAGCTCGGGATGTTGTGGATCCACAGGCGTTGCAACCGATTCCGCAGGAGATTCCGCCGCGCTGCCTGAAAAACTGCCGACCACCGCAACTGAAAGCACCATGCAAATGCAAAGCAGCAAGCTGATTATTCTTTGACGTTTACGCATTGATTATTCACTCCTTGTAATTGTATTTGAAGATGGCAAAACAATAATTATTCATATTAATTATACATTTTTCCGCGCACCTGGTCAATGTAATTTACAAATTTTTCATAATCTATAATAAAATTTATGTTATTTTTTCTATGTTATCAGCACAGAAAAACGGCACAGCTCTTTTTGCTGTGCCGTTAATCTGATATATTATTTACCGTCCGATTCTTCCTTCTTTTTTCGAGTCACAAGAATCAGCATTACGATAACCGCCGGTACTATTACAAACAGCAGCACCGAGCAGATTATTATTGTGACAAACCACGTTGTTGAAACGCCGAGAAAGTTTTCGGCTGAGCCGTCGCCGTCTTCGTTTTCGCTCTCCTCGCCAGAAATGAGGTCATTGCTTTTTCCGAGTGCGGGATTCTTTGATTTTCCGTCGCCGGTAGTTGAGGGAACGGTAGTCTCCTTAGCCCTTGTTGTAGATTCCGTCTTATCTTGCAAAGTATGAGAGCTTTCACTGCCGAGCTTCGGTATAGTTCTTTTCTCAACGTGTTCAGGATCGTTATTGCAGACCCTTTGCTCCTCGCCGTCCTCGGTCTCGGTCGCCTTTTTAACGGTCATCCACTCGCCCCAGTCGTGCCCTGTCGGTTCAAGCACAACTCCGCTTATATCGGTGATTTCGTTCTTGCCGTTCTCGTCCCAGAAATATTTTCCGCAGTCGCCGCACTCGTAATGCTCTTTAAAACCCTTCTCGGTGCAGGTAGGGTAACTAAAGGAAATGTGCGCAAGAGGGTGCTCGTGCCCCGAATCGGTGTCATAAAAGGAAATAGTTCCCGACCTTGAGCTGGTGCTGTAACTGCCGTTGGAGTAATTTGCGGTTACGTCAAAGGAATAGTTGCCGTTGCCGCCCTTTTTGAGCATGTCGGTAACGTCCAGAGAGGTATTGAAGCAGGTCATTGTTCCGCTCAGCGTGCCATTTTTGTAGACCTTGATGACGTAGAAGTCGGGAGTATCTGATGAAGGCTCGGTCCAGACCGCGCTGTAGCCGTCCCAGTACAGATTTGTGGGTGCCGCGCCTCCGGCGGCGTTTACCGAAAGCGGAGCCGCGCACAAAAGCGCAAGAAGCAGAGCAAGCGCAAGAAGCGAGAACTGTTTTATAGGTGATATGGTTTTCATGTATGTTTCTCCTAATTATATTCAGTGTGACATTATTATACACGAAAACCTGTAATTTGTCATCAGTATTTTTATAATTTAAACAAATTTTTAATCATTTTGCGCTGTCATCTCAATCGTTCCGCCTTCAAATGTGAGTTCAAGCTTTTCGCCGTGAGGGACATAAGTAAAGCTGTAATTGCGGCAAATCGGCTTGTCAAATATAACAAAAGCGGATTCATCAGCAATATACTCTCCTTCTATCACCTCTCGCTCATCGCCGCTGCTCATTATAAGCTCTGCGCGGTCTCCGCTGAAACTCAGGCTCGCCTCTCCTCCACCTTCAAGCTTTGCACTCCAGCGCCGCTGTGTCAGCTCGGCAACGCTGCCCGACGCGCTTTTTGAGCAGCCGCAAATAACAAAAATCATACAAAGCAAAAGCGCCGCGACAAGTTTTTTCATATTTTTCACCGCATTCATACTATTATTAGAATATAATATTCGGCGAATTTGATTTTTATTCATTTACAGTTTTGTTATTATTCTTGATTAGCAAAATAGTTTTTGATATAGTAATACCAGATCGGAAGAAACGGAGTGAACCTTTTGCAGCACGAAATCACGCACCCCTGCAATGTGTTTGAAAAAAACGGCGAGGTAATGAACGCGGGCTGGGCTCGCAGCTCGGTGTTCAACTACAACGAGGCTGACAGCAAGATGAGCGGCAGACACGGCGAGCGTGACTGCTATTTTATCAACAACGGCGAGGTATCGCTGTATTTGTCGGTTGAGAACCTGGGGCTTGAATTTGCCATAAAAATTGCCGTTGCCGACCTAAAACGCGGCGGCGTTATAAGCGACTTTGTCGTTAAGAAGCTTAACCTTATTAAAAATGAGCTTCCCGAGGCAGGAGACAGCGGAGAATTTTTGTACTCTGATAAACGCGTTCAGCTGCAGCTTACCAATACTCCGCAGGGCAGGTTTTTAAAATGCGATTTTATTGATTTTGCGGGAATAAAAAACCTGTACTTCAACTTAGTTCTAAAAAAGAATTATGGTGACAGCCTTAACGAGCTTGCCCCCTTTGAGCGCAACCGCAAGTATTTTTATCTGAAGCGCTTTGTTCCTAAGTTCGTCGCGGAAGGCGTTATACGCGTGGGCGGACTTGAATACACGCTTAACGAAGCTACCGGCAGAGCGTATTTTGACTGGACGCGCTTTTCAAAACCGCGCCACCACAACTATCAGCGGCTGAGCGCCGACTGCCTTATTGACGGAGTCAGAGTTTCGCTGTGCCTTGCAAGCCGCGTCGGCGACAACCGCTACGGAAATGAGAACTGCTTTTTCACCAACGGCTCACTTCACAAGCTGTCAAACATCAACGTCAGAGGAAACACAAAGCGCCTTGAGCGGCCGTTCTTTTTCCGCGGCGGAACTTCGGCGGTAAGCATTGAGTTTAAGCCGTTTACCGTGGGAGGCAGGGCGATGCTCGCGCGCATGGGCAGCACTGCTGTAATTTTCGGCAGACTGTACGGCGAGCTCAATCACCTTGACTTGGGAAAAACGCTTGTCCTCGACAACGCCCAGGCGCATTTGATTTTTACCGAGTTTTAAAAATTATGCCATAACATAAAAGCGGAGCAGGTTTCCCCTGCTCCGTCTTGTTTTTAGCTGTTGCCTTAATCGAACCGCCAGTCCTTTTTCTTTTTTTCTTCCGCTTTTTTAATATCTTCTTCAGAATCCTTTGACAACCTCATTACCATAGCTATAGAGGTTACAAACATTATAATGATATACAGCAAAATAGCGATAACCGCGCCGATCGACATATATTTTACGTTTTCGTTGCCGAGCAAACCGGCGATAAGGAATACTCCTCCAAAACAGCAGATAACGGACACAATATTTTTCAGATTGCGTTCCTTGTCGAGCGCTGAAAAGAAGAATCCTATTATCGGAATCAGTATCAGGATCATGCAGATGACAGCAAGCGAGATAACCGAGCCCTTCATATCAGACGTTACGCTGAAAAGAAGGATAACCATATTAAACGGCGACTTCATAGTAACCAAGCCGTCCTCGTTGAAACGTACATCCTGAAAATACGGGAATGTGCAGACTACGATCTGGGCAAGATACAGTATGCACATTGTTATTCTTAGTCTTTTTCTTACTTTTATGTCAGGTCGCTTTACCATAATAAACCTCCGGAAACAATCTTGCATATTATTGTATCACAGAAAAGGGATTTGCACAATAGGGAATTTTATGTTATAATGCATAATTGTTTGATGAAGTTTATCGCATGTGAAAAAGGTGAATCAATAAATCAGGAAGGAATAATCAAATGAGTTTTATCAATGAAGCCGTTGTATACAACATTTATCCGCTGGGATACTGCGGCGCTCCGAAAGAAAACGACCACATACAGAACTACAGGCTTGACAAGGTGCTTGACAGCATTGAGCATTTTAAGAAGCTTGGAATAAACGTATTGCTTTTTAACCCCGTTTTTGAAAGCAGCCGCCACGGCTACGATACGATCGACTACCGCAGGGTTGACTGCCGCCTGGGCGACAACGCCTCGTTCAAAAAGATTTGCGACACCTTGAGAGAAAACGGCATCCGCGTTATGCTCGACGGCGTATTCAATCATGTGGGCAGAGAGTTTTTCGCCTTTAAGGATGTTCAGGAAAAGAAGTGGGATTCTCCGTACTGCGGCTGGTTCCAGAACCTTAACTTTGGCGGAAGCAGCCCGCTCGGCGACCCGTTCTGGTACGAGGGCTGGGCAGGTCACTACGACCTTGTAAAGCTAAACCTGCAGAACCCCGA
>ONCY01000148.1 GCA_900316435.1 uncultured Eubacteriales bacterium
AGCAAAGAGATTCAGTTGCATTTCATCACCATCTGTCTTTTGATGGTTCTATTATACCATATCTTTAATGTTTTTGGGAGATATTATTAGAGGTGGCTTATAATCATTTATCTCGGTTTAAAAAAGGCAAAATAAAAAGACAGCCGTTTTAAAAAGTGACTGTCAATTCCAAAAATATACCTTACAAATGAATAGGAATACTGTATACGGTAAATTCGTCCGTCAAATCCAAAAATGTATGCGAAATTGAAAATCTGTACCAAATTCCTGATTATTATGTTTTCACGGTATAAACAGCCGAGAACCGTTTATACCGTGACTTGGTGGAGATAACGGGGCTCGAACCCGTGACCTCTTGACTGCCAGTCAAGCACTCTCCCAGCTGAGCTATACCCCCGGACACTGCTACTATTCTAATGCATTGTACGCTAAATGTCAAGAATTTTTTTCATTTTTCCCCGCTACTATTGAATTAAAAGCACTTTTCCTATATAATATTAGAAAAAGAGCGGAGGTGCTTGTATGAAAACTATAAAATTTGGAAAATCCGGCTTGGAGGTTCCCGCTATCGGCTTGGGATGCATGAGGCTTACCGAGCTTGAAGAATGGGACATTCCAAAATACATTTGGCACTGTATTTCGCTTGGAGTAAACTTTTTTGACCACGCGGATATTTACGGCGACGGAGAGTGCGAGAGGCTGTTCGGAAAAAGCCTGAAGGAAATAGGAATACCGCGCGATCAAATCATTTTGCAGTCAAAGTGCGGCATTGTTCCCGGCTGGATGTATGACCTTTCGTATGAGAATATCATCCGCTGTGTTGACGGCTCGTTAAAGCGACTGGGAACCGAATATCTTGATGTTCTGCTGCTTCACCGTCCGGACGCTCTTGTTGAGCCTGAGGAGGTAGCAAAAGCGTTTGACGAGCTTGAAACGAAGGGAAAGGTGCGCTATTTCGGCGTAAGCAACCACAAGCCCTCTCAAATAGAGCTGCTGAAAACAGTCGTTAAGCAGGATATCCAGACAAACCAGATTCAGTTTAGCATCCCGTTTTCCAATATAATATCAAGCGGTATGGAGGCTAATATGAACACCGACGGCGCTATCGACCGCAACGGCGATGTGCTCAATTACTGCCGCCTGAACAACGTCACCCTGCAGGCTTGGTCTCCCTTCCAGAGCGGAAAGGGCGCCTTTGTCGACAACAACGACGGTTACCCCGATCTCAACTGGGCGCTGGGCGAGATAAGCGCAAAGTACAACGTCACCAAGTCGACAATAGCCGCAGCGTGGATTTTGCGCCATCCCGCAAGAATGCAGACTATTGTAGGTACGATGAACTATTACCGAATGCTTGAGATATCGCGCGCGGCTGATATTGAGCTTACACGCGAGGAATGGTACCGTCTGTACCTGTCGTCAGGTCATATTTTACCGTAATATATACACTTTGCCCTCGGTTTTTGCCGGGGGCATTTTGCTTTTTCCGCCACTCAGTCACAAATGAGCAAGAATCGTCAATGGGCAGAGCAAAAAAGCATGGTGTTGGCAATTGTTGCAAAAAAAATCAGAAAAATATTGATTGAAAATGAATGAAATTGCTTGACTTTGCTCAAATCGGTGATATAATATGATTAGAGGTGATTGAATTTGCTTACTCAGGAGAGGTATCAGTCAATCTTGAGCATGGTTAATGAAAAAAGCGCGGTAACGGTTGCAGAGCTTGCCGAGGTGCTCGGTATCTCCGAATCAACCGTAAGACGCGACCTCACGGCGCTCGATGAGCTTGGCAGGCTTAAAAAGGTTTTCGGAGGGGCGACCTCCATCGCCAAGCCCGAGGGCATTTATGAGGACAATGTCAGCCTGCGCGAGAATTTAATGAGCGAGGAAAAAACCGAGATTGCCCGATACAGCGCCAAGCTTATCAACAACAGCGATTTCGTGTTCATTGATTCGGGCACAACCACTTCACGGTTGATTGATTTTATCGACAACAACAAGGCAACCTATGTTACAAACGGCATCGTACACGCCCGCAAGCTGGTGCAAAAGGGACTTAACGCCTACCTTATCGGCGGTAAGGTAAAGGCGGCTACCGAGGCTGTAGTGGGAGCGGAAGGAATTGCTAATATCAAAAGCTTTAATTTTTCAAAAGCGTTTATGGGCGCCAACGGTATCGACATCGACTCGGGCTTTACTCGCTGATCACACAAAATTCAGGCGGGTGTTTTCCGTTACGTTTTCTCCGCTCAGAAAGTGCTGCATCATTACGGATTCATTGCCTGACAACAGATACGCAAAGGAAACGGTCATCAAGGAGGTCATGAAGTGATTTACACTGTTACACTCAATCCGTCCATCGACTACATCGTGCGGCTTGACAAGCTTGTCAGCGGAATCACCAACCGCACTACAAGCGAGGAATACTATTTCGGCGGCAAGGGCATCAACGTTTCAATGGTGCTTGCCGAGCTTGATCTTGATAGCACCGCCTACGGCTTTGTGGCGGGCTTTACGGGAAAGGCGATTGAAAACGGTATCCGCAACGACCATATTATTACCGATTTCATAAAGCTTAAGAACGGCATTTCAAGAATCAATATCAAAATCAAAGCTGGTGAGGAGACAGAAATAAACTGTCAGGGCCCTCATATTGACGAAACCGAGCTTGAAAGGCTGCTGCAAAAAATAGACCGAATTTCCGCAGGCGACACACTGATTCTTGCGGGAAGCATACCCAACACCATGCCCGACGATGTTTACGAGCGCATGATGGAGAGAATCAGGTTCAAGGATGTGCGCATTGTTGTTGACGCAACAAAAAAGCTGCTTGTTAACTCGCTTAAATACCGCCCGTTCCTTATTAAGCCCAACCGTCAGGAGCTCAGCGAGATATTTAACGTTGAGGTTAAAACCGAGGAGGATATCGAGCATTACGCCAAGGAGCTGCAGAAGATGGGCGCGCGCAACGTGCTTATTTCACTGGGCGGCGAGGGCGCTATGCTGATTGACGAAAACGGCGGCAAGCACAAGGCAGGCGTTCTTAAAGAGAAGGTTATCAACACCGTAGCTTTGTAGCGGGCTACGAAAAGACAGGTGATTACGCCTACGCCCTTAAGCTGGGCAGCGTATGCGGCAACGCTACGGCTTTCCTGGCTGGCTTGGCAACGAAAGAAAAAATAAACGAACTGCTCGAAAAATTTGAAAAAGAGTTTGGATAAACAGTTCGTTAAATAATAATATTTTTACAAGGAGGTAAATTTATGCGTATTACCGACCTGCTTAAAAAACAGGGTATCTCTCTCGGCGTTGCTCCCAAGACAAAGAGAGAGGCAATCGACATTCTCGTAGCTCTTCACGAGAAATGCGGTAATCTTGTTGATACCGCAGCGTACAAGGACGGTATCCTTGCCCGTGAAGATATGGGAACCACAGCTATCGGCATGGAAGTTGCTATTCCTCATGCCAAAAGCGAGGCTGTCAAGGCGCCCGCGCTGACAGCAATTACAGTGCCCAGCGGAGTTGACTATGAGTCGCCCGACGGCGCTCCCTGCAAGCTCATCTTCATGATCGCGGCTACCCTCGACGGAGACGTTCATCTCGAGGTTCTGGCGCGTCTTATGCAGATGCTCATGCACGAGGACTTTACCGCTAAGCTCAAGGCGGCAAAGACTCCCGAAGAATTCCTTAAGGTCATCGACGACCAGGAAACAAAGCAATTCCCCGAGGAAGTGGCTGCTCCCTCGGCGGAGAAGAAGGAAGGCTACCGCGTTCTGGCGGTAACAGCCTGCCCGACAGGTATCGCTCACACCTACATGGCTGCTGAGGCTCTTGCCAAGGCGGGCGACAAGATGGGCATTACAATCAAGGTAGAAACAAACGGCTCGGGCGGAGCCAAGAATGTTCTGACCGCTGAGGAAATCGCAAACTGCGATGGAATTATCATCGCGGCCGATAAGAACGTTGAAACCGCGCGTTTTGACGGCAAGCCCGTGCTTTCAA
>ONCY01000093.1 GCA_900316435.1 uncultured Eubacteriales bacterium
TTCTAATAAAGTATTATAATAGTCCCATAATGTTCTTTGAGAATTTTAATAAAGAATTTTTTAGAAGAATTATTAAAATTCAAAAGACGAATCAATTGCAATATGGAGAGAGTAAAAAATGAGATTACGCAAACAGGAATTAGGAGATAGGAATCTGGTAGGTAACCGCGTGGAGCTTGTCAGAAAGCAAAAGGGTATGAAGCAGAAGGAATTGCTTGCGCAGCTGCAGGTCAACGGCGTTGATATGAACGCTTCGGGTCTTTCCAAGCTGGAGGGGCAGATCCGTTTCGTTACCGATGTTGAGCTGGTCGCTCTTGCCGATATCCTCGAGGTTTCGGTTGACTACCTTCTTGGAAGAGAAAAGTAATTTTTGTCTTATAGAGAGCTTTTTGGCTCTCTATTTTTATTATGTGTTTGTAATCGCAATACTTCATAAAATAAAAGCCGCCGGATACAAATTCCGACGGCTTTTTATCACTCTCATAATATTTATTATACCACGTTATTATATTTATTTCAATAGATTTTTTTAAAATAAATTTTTAAATATTTTTATAAAAAGTATTGACAATGTTTAAATCTATGGTATAATATAGACAAAGAAAAGACAAAGCAAGGAGGTCTTCCAGATGAAAGTTAAGGTTTTTCAAATCAGAGCAATTAAAGATTTCATTCGGAGCTTACCCCCCAATGTAGTATCCCAAAGCTTTTGGGTGAAGGAGAACGGATCTTATTAAGTCACTCGTATCTGTAGCAGGGGAGACATGAACACGTAATCAACTTTCATTTTTTGATATATTTGTTTTCCCGCCTTGGTAAGAAACTTTTTGGTGAACCTCAGAAGTGTTTGGGAATCGTTGGAATTCTTACAATTTAATATCGAATTACTTTCTACTTATAGTGGAATCCTTCATCTTAGTGATAGGAGATTAGTCCCATGAGAAGTTTAAGCTTTTAACCGATTATTCTACGAAACCGGAGAAGGTCCAATGTAATACTTAGTTTTTAATCGGAACATTCTAAGCAAAGCGAGGATAATTCCAATGTACACGGTAAGGACGTTTTAAGATTTCATTAGTAATTGGAGTGAGTCCCAAGAACAGTTTATTCTGAAAGTAAATTTTAAGGCCGGCAAGTGCACTGCCGGCCTATCGTTTTGATTTTTACCGATATTTTCCATCAAAAAAGCACCGTCAGTTTGGCGGTGCTTTCGTTTCTGCGGGAATATGAAAATTAAAGACCGAGAATCTCTTTTGCGGAATTTACAAGCGCTTCGCAAATATCCACTGCGTTTTGACGATTTTCGCCCACAGAAGTTACATATAGCTTGATCTTAGGCTCGGTGCCGCTGGGACGGATAATAACAGCGTTGTCGTTTTCGAGGTGAAGAGCGATTACATTTGAGGTCGGCAGCGTAAGTTCTTCAACCTCTCCGGTTACTAAATCGGTCTCTTTTTTAAGCTGATAGTCGCTTATCTTGATGACTTTGTAGTCTGCGACAGCTTTGGGGAGGTTTTCTCTTACCGAGGACATCATGCCGGCCATTTTCTGCATGCCGGTTTCACCCTTAAATTCAAACGCATATGTCTGGTTATAATAATAGCCAAACTCCTCATACATGCCGTCAATGATTTCGGCAAGAGACTTGCCCTGCTTCTTGTAGTATGCGGCCATTTCTGCAATCAGCATTGAAGCTACAACCGCGTCTTTATCTCTTACATATGTTCCGGCAAGATAGCCGTAGCTCTCCTCAAAGCCGAACAGATAACGGTTTTCTTCGCCTTTCTGTTCCAAACCGAGAATGATCTCGCCGATGTATTTAAAGCCGGTCAGTACGTTTTTAAGCTCGCAGCCGTACTTTTCGCACAGCTTGTTTATCATTTTTGTTGATACTATCGTCTTTACAACAACGGGGTTTTCCGGCAGAGTGTCTGCTGCTTTCTTGCAGGAGAGGATGTAGTTGGTAAGCATAACTCCATCTTCATTGCCGGTAATCAAGCGATACTTGCCCTCATTTTTGCCATAGTCGCGTACAGCTATGCCTACTCGGTCAGAGTCAGGGTCGGTAGCAAGCAGCAAATCAGGCTGAACGGTTTCGCACAGATCGAGCCCCATCTGCAATGCTTCCTTCTTTTCAGGGTTGGGGTAGGGGCAGGTGGTAAAGTTGCCGTCCGGCATTTCCTGCTCTTTAACGATTGTGACATCCTCAACGCCGATATTTTTAAGAACTCTTCTGACAAGCTTGTTTCCGCAGCCGTTCAGCGGAGTGTAAACAACCTTAAGGTCAGCGCCCTTGCAGACGCCGGGATTAACCTGCTGTTCCATCACCTTTTCGAGATAACTGTCATAAACACTGTCGTCAACATATTCAATCATGCCGGATTCAACAGCCTCATCAAAATTGCCAACCTTGACGTCCTTAAACATATCAAGCTTCTGAATCTCATCATAAACCGCAGCGGCGGCGTTGTCAGTCATCTGGCAACCGTCCTCGCCATATGCTTTATATCCGTTATATTCAGCGGAATTGTGGCTTGCGGTAACCATAATACCTGCCTGGCACTTGAAGTAGCGCACCAGATAGGAGAGAACAGGCGTAGGCTGCAGTTCGCTGGTGATATAAACTTTAATGCCGTTAGCGGCAAGAACTCTGGCAGCCTCAATCATAAACAGATCAGCTTTGATTCTGCTGTCGTGTGAAATTGCAACGGCGCCCTTTCCGTATTTTGCAATGACATAATTAGCCAAGCCTTGAGTTGCCTGACGAACTACATATATATTCATTCGGTTTGTACCGGCGCCGATAACGCCTCTGAGACCTGCGGTTCCGAACTGAAGCGCAGTATAGAAACGGTCGCGGATAGCCTCGGCGTTTCCTTCAATGCTTTTTAATTCCTCAATTAAATCTGTATCATCTGTAGCGTTTTCAAGCCATTCGGCGTAAAGCATTTTTTCATCCATCAATGTCATCCCCTTAAATAATAACTAATTCAAAAACAGGCATTAAATTGCATATGCCTATTTAATTATTACTATAACACAAAACAGCGAAAAATACAAGCGTTTACTTCGTATCTTTCGCTGTTTATTAGTTGTTTTATCCTATTTTCTCAAGAGCATAACCCATCGGTGTTTCCTGTACGCTGTAATTCATTCTTGTAAGTACCGTCAGCAGCCAGCTCAAATCCCATTTTGAATCCTTTGGAACGTAAATATACCTTGGCTTTTTATCGGGGTTAAGATCGTAGAACTTTCTGAGGCGTTCTATTGTATTAGGTTTTTCGCCGGAAAGCCATGCGGAGTATGTTCCATACGGCTTGTCGGCAGCCAGATATAACCAAGTGCGTTCACTTAGAATCAATAGGTTTTTGTCGTCGAAATCACAATAGCGTGAAATATCATTGTATAATTGAGTGTAAAGAACCGCTTTTTGTTCTGTTGTTACCAATCCTGCTGCGGGACCGTCAACGATTTCGGTATCCAGATCTTTAACTTGTGAATCCCAGAAGCAATGCCTTGATTTTGAGCCGATTTCACAGCTGCCCTGTAATACAAGCATAACGGCAACCATTGCAAAACTAAGGCGCTTTACCCAAACCGCGTAGGTTATATTGTCCGGTGTTTCACGCATTTCGCTTATTAGTCCGGCAAGGAACATAAGACTTGCAAGGTTTACCGCTGCAAACGCCATGGATATAACATAGAATCCCTGATTAGATGTATAGTGTACAAAGAATGAATATAGTATCCCCGGAACAAAAAGACCTGCAAATAGTTCCTTAGGCTTGTTTTTGCATAGAACGTACGAAGTGATTCCTATGAAAATAAGCGGGAACATTATGGAGTTGTATGTGTTTATGTGAAGATAGGGAAGAATCAATATGTATGTATAAATTACAATGCAGGTTGTTACAAGCAGATATACCGAACGGTGAAGCGTTCTTTTTCGGTCAATTATCATTACAAGAGCCATGGCACAGTAACTGTAAATCGAGTATTTAAAGTGCGGCTGCATGTAAAATATAGTATTAAAATAGAAATAGAATTTATTGCCGAATGATACGGGAGGATGTTCAGGGTCTTTAAGCATATATTGCAGGTTTTCAAACACTCCGCTAATGCCTGCTCTCGGAAGAGTGAAAAGAATAAAGATTGCCGCTAACACACCGGCTCCCAATGTGAAAAACAAGAAAGGTCTTATTCCAAACATTTCGCTTTTGACCGCAATCTTGAAATCTTTATTTTTTAGCAAGAAATGAACAAATACAATGATACCGAAAAGCAGATATACCAAAATCAAATATGGGCAGCAGAGTACCGCGCCGGCAAAAGCGAGTCCGCTGAATATAAGCTGCAGCCTCTTTTGATAATTAGCAGTGGCAAGCAGAACTCCCGCAATAGCTACAAGCTCAACACCCATTGAATCGTAGCTTAGAGCCATAATGTTGTACGGTGTAAAAATAAAGTAAAGCGTTACTGCAATTACAGACATCACTCCGAAATTGCGAAGCTTTATGTAAATAAGCGCAGCGGCTGAGCAGTGGACAAATACATAGAATACCCTTGCCGCAAGAATAATGCCGTCGGTAGAGCCTGTTATCGCGGTATACAGCCAAACAAAAGGAAGCTGTAATATAGAGCTCATCTGCGAGAGGTTCCATTCATCGCGGAACAGAGCGTCTCCCTTTAGCAGCCTGTGAGGAATGGTAAGATAAAAGCTTTCGTCGTTGCCGCCAAAGCCGTAATTTGTTTTCCATAGGGCAAATATCACCGCGCCGAGCATAAGCGCAATAAACATAATATCCTGCCATTTTCTGGTGTTCGGCTTATTTGCCTGTCGTATTACAAAGACTTTTATCTTCTGATAAAGAATTATAATTCCTTTTGCGGCTGCAGTCAGAATAAACGATGTTATCATTGAGAATACAAAACAGAGCGGAACGGCAACAAAGTAGAAGGGCAGCTTCTCATAAATCGTATCGTACATTTCGTTAAGAAATTTATTGTAAATAATCATGTCGAAAATGAAAGATAGTAAATACATTCCAAACGTTACGTCCGATATTTTCCACAATACAAACCTGACCTTAGTGTTCCAGTTGTTTGCTTTTATCCTGTTGAGCATTGTAAACAGCATTACAGCCGTCACATACGGAAAAACCCCGTACCAGTATAACCATGTTCCGGTAATGAATTTCTCGCCGTAGCTGCGGTAATAACTGTATGCGCTGAACAGAAACAGCAGAATCATAAACAGCGGCAGCATTGAGCAATTTTTTAACTTAATACCGTACTCGCGGATATATGCGCCTGTAAAGTAATAGGCGATAGGGTACATGCTGCTCATCCAAAAGGCGGGAATCAGTTTTTGATATCCTGTAGTTTTTGCAGCGGGATTCATCCACCAGTCGGCCGAGTTGAAAATAAAGGTGTTTACAAGAGAGGGGAGAATAGCAAGAAAAACCATCGTTATGACGAGCACCTGTTTATGCCTTTTTGAGCCAAGCTTATTGTAAGCGAGGTTAAGGAAAGGTGCTATCAAAAACAGTCCGATGTACATCTCTACATACCAGGCATAGTTTGGCCCGGAGAAGTTGAATATGCTTAACAGATAGTCTTTTATATTGTATTGCTCAGTTTTGCCTATAGCCTGAAACATCGCTTGGAAGTCAAAGTCATAAAACGCTTTTTCAGCATCGGGATTAAGATAAATTGACTTGAAGAACATACAAACAATACTTGCAAGCACAAACACAACAAGAGTTTTTCTTATTCCAAGATAATAACTTCGGCTCAGTGTTTTACGGCTCATCAGGTATCCTGTAAGAATTATAAACAAAGGAACGCAGGCGGAAAACAGCACCTTCATTATAATCATCAGAAACATCAGCGGACCGTGCAGACACGTTGGATCTCCGCTCTCAAAAAACTTTATTATTCCCTCAACAGGACCGTATCCTTCGACCTTTAAATCATAAAATCCGTAGAGAGCGTGGTTTTCCGTTGTTTTTGAAGTGTGAAACAGAAAGTGAACCGACATTACCAAAAACACGGCGGCAATACGAATAAGATCAAGACTTGAGTCGCGCCGCTCCAGTTTCTTTACTTTCATTTTAAATACTCCTTGAATTTATTTGCGGTATTAAATATAACATATTATATAAAATAAAACAATTGTTTTTTGTTTAAATATATAAAAATACCGCCTCCGTAAGGAAGCGGTAAAGTATCAGTAATCTTCAAGTACCTTTAGTGTGTTTACATCTTCTTTGACTTCTATCTTTTGTTTGTTTTTTATCAGGTAGTCGCAGTAGCGTTCAAGCTTGTCAAAGTATTTTGCGGATTTGTCCCATCTTTCTTTTTGTTCGTCAGAAAGCTTTTCGGGAACAATATTGTATTTTTCCTTAATTAGTTTTCCGAGATAATTCGTCATCTTAACCGCGCCGTAAATATTCATATGGTCGTAGTTATAGAAGTCGGTTTTAAGGTCAAGACCGATTTTTTTCCAGTCGCGTTCAAGGTTGATGTATTCGTATCCGTAGCTGTTAATAATCTCGCCGGCACGGTTTGAACGCTTTACTCTGTCAAAAGTCTGCTTGTATACGAGATGGGGAACACGAGTAAATACGACATTAAGATTCTTTTCCTTGCAGTAGTCAAGAAGCTCTCTCAATTCTGCTTCAAGGAGCGGGTTAAGCGCAAGTGTGCGTTCTTCGTTAACAATTTTCTCATTGAGAATTTTCTGGGGAGGTTTGAACATGTTGGTGGTGGTTCTAAAACCCTTTAAATATGCGCCGCCGCGGTTATCCTGATCAAACTTTGAAAAAACCGAACTCAATTGTCCCGGGTATTCCTTCCAAAGCTCATGATATTTAATAAGCGGAACAAAGTACTCAAGCCGCTGATCTGGATCAATATACTCGTTGACAAAGTCAATCTTATTCTGATTAAACGGAACACTGTCAATGAGCTTGCGGATATGCCCCTCGTCGCTCTCGTTTTTCTTTTCCTTATAAAGAAATGCGTTTACTTCAATAACAATAAGCTGAGGAGTTTGAGTCCTTACAACTTCCTTAAGTGCAGTCAGCATTCCCGAAGCGGTAATTGACTGAGTAGCATATGGATAGCTTGTAAAACCAAAATCTTTGTAAGCGCGTCCCGAAGCAAAGCTTGTATAAACATCGCTGGCGCCTATAGTTACTACATCAAGCGAGTCAAAGTCCTCCATGTAGTAGCCTTCCATGCGCAGACTGTTTTGATCGATTCTCCTCAAAAAAAGGTTATTCATCAGCAGAAGCGACATTAGAAGCGCGAGAAAGAAGCTCGTTACTTTAACTGTTCGCGTAATGTATATTTTGTTTCTTTTATTCTTCATAATCAATCTGTACACTCAATTAGAATTGCATATGCAAACGGTTTTTCATCAAGCTGAACGCGAAGGCTCCTTTCCGGATTGCGTTCCTGCATAATACTTACAAATAGAATAATTGCGGCGCCAATCAGAATAACAAAGCAGTCTGCCAAGTCAATCTTAAGTTCGCTTATCTGGCTGTAACCGATTTTGAAATTCTGGTCGGTAAAGAACTTGGAAATAGTATTTACTCCCTGAATAAAAGAGGGTGCAACGTCAAATACATATCCTACAAGTACAATCAAAAATGTTCGGAACATGGCAAACAGGCTATACCACCAGCATTCGCGGCGGATATGCAGTTTTTTGATAATACTGTCAAATACAGGCTGAAGAAGAATACTCAGCATGATAATTACGCCGTTCCACGCGCCGAAAGCAACATATTTCCATGTGGCGCCATGCCATATTCCAACAAGCAAAAATACAATCAGTGAAGCGACGCTGGTGGGAAGCACCTTTGAAATATGTGT